>CAZKDJ010000185.1:0-7791 GCA_964551295.1 uncultured Anaerolineales bacterium
CGGCCATTCCCGTCATCCCGGGCCGCAAGAGCGAGAGCGAAAAGTTCGCCGGGGCGGTCGATAGCTACACCATCGAGGCGATGATGGGTGACTGCCGGGCGCTCCAGGCGGGCACCAGCCACTTTTTGGGGCAGAACTTTGCCCAGGCGTTCGACATCCAGTTCCTCGACCAGAATAACGAGCAGCAGTACGCGTGGACGACCAGTTGGGGCGTCAGCACGCGCATGGTGGGCGCGGTGGTGATGGTGCACGGCGACGACCAAGGGTTGGTCCTGCCGCCCAAGCTTGCCCCGACCCAGGTGGTCATCGTGCCCATCGGCAGGACTGAGGAGGAACGCGCCCAGGTGGCCAAGGTGGTGAGCCGGGTTGAGGCGGCGTTGCAGGGCGACGTGCGGTTGCAGGTGGACGACCGCGAGGAGTATTCGCCCGGCTGGAAGTTCAACGAATGGGAGATGCGGGGCGTGCCGCTGCGCATCGAGATCGGCCCGCGCGACGTGAAGAAGGAGCAGGTGACGCTGGCCCGGCGCGATGTCCCCAGTCGCGGCGGACTGTCCCAGTCCGGAGGAAAGCGCGGCGTGCCGCTGGAGGGCGTGTCCGGCGAGGTGGAGCAGGCGCTGGCACAGATCCAGGCCGATCTCTATGACCGTGCGCTCCAGTTCCGCGAAGAGCATACGTACGACCCGCAGGATTACGGCGAGTTTCAGGAGGCGGTGTCACGGGGGTTTGCCCACTCCTGGTGGTGTGGCGATGCAAAGTGCGAGGAGCAGATCAAGGACGACACAAAGGCGACGGTACGCTGCATCCCGCTGGATCAGGAACCGGGCCGGGGACGGTGCATCCACTGTGGCGGTGAGGCCACCGAGCGCGCTATCTTTGCACGGGCGTATTAGGTTGGTTAGGTGGTCGGATAGTCTGTTGGTTGGCTAAAGGGGGCTGAATGACGCGGGGGAAATGGATATCGATAGCTGTGGTCGTTGGGGCGTTGGGCGCGATACTTGGCTTGTTGCTGGTCGTGAATAGCCCCAATTCCGCTCTTCTGATCCCTACATTGGCTCCGACTGTTGGTGTTTCATCTTCTCCGGTACCTTCGATCCCTCCAACCGCACACCCTACCGACCAACCGACCGCGGTGCCTCCCAAGGAGCTCACGATCTGTCAGGCGGAGGAGCCCAACACGCTCTTTATCTACGGGCGCCCGTCGCGTGGGGCCCGCAACGTGCTGGAGGCGATCTATGACGGACCGATCGATACGCCCACATACCAGTTCACGCCGACGATCCTGGAAAAGCTACCTAGCCTGTCTGATAGAGACGTTGCCGTGCGGATGGTTCAGGTCAAGGAAGGCGACCGGGTCATAGATGTCAAGAACGAGTGGGCGTTGGTGTTGCAGCCTGGAACTGAGGTGGTTGACTCCAGTGGCAGGGAGGTCACTTCCGGGGGTGAGGCGATCACGATGACGCAGTTGGTGGTCACCTTTACGCTGCGGGCCGATGTAACCTGGCAGGACGGACATCCACTGACCGCCGACGATTCAGTTTACGCCTTCGAGTTGGCCGGTGCGTTGGGCAATCTGCCGCCCCACGACAGACTGCTGCTCGATCGCACACTGAGCTACAAGGCCGTAGATGAGCGTACGGTCGTTTGGACCAGCGTCCCCGGCTACCGCGACACGTTCTATCTCTACGGCTCGCCATCCCAGAACGTCTTTGTGCAGAACTTTTACCACCCGCTGCCCCGGCACTCTTTGGGTACGGTCGGCGCTGATCAGATGCTCGATTCGGAGATCGTGCGCCACAGGCCGATGGGGTGGGGGCCTTTCGCCTTGCAAGAGTGGGTAGTGGGCGATCACATCACGTTGGTACGCAATGAACGTTACTTCCGTGCCTCCGAGGGGCTGCCGCATCTCGATCGGGTGACGTTCCGTTTCGTCGCCAGCCTTGGGCAGGCGCTTGAGCTGTTTGCAGCGGGCGAGTGTGATGTCATCGCGCAGGATGTGATCGAGGGGCAGGATACCGCGCCGCTGCTGGAGGCCGCCGAGTCCGGGGTGGTCCAGTTGGTCTCGTCCTCCAGTAGTGAGTGGGAGCACCTGGACTTTGGCATTCAACCCACGAGTTGGGTCAACCGTCCAGATTACTTTGGCGACGTGCGCGTGCGCCAGGCCATCGCCCAATGTATCGACCGCGAGCGCATCGCGCGCGAGGCGTCTCCCTATGGCGAGGCGGCCGTCGCCCACAGCTACGTCCCGGCGGGGCACCCACTGTATGCAGATGAGCGACTCCAACGCTGGGAGTATAATTCCTACGCGGGGCAAACGTTGTTGGACGAGGTCGGGTGGCGGGATGAGGACGGGGACGGCTTACGGGAAGCGCGCGATGTGGCAGGTGTGGCCTGGGGTACGCCTTTCTCCATCACACTGGTCACGACCAGGGACGATCCCGCTCGCCAGCGAACGGCGCAGATTCTGTCGGAGAATCTGATGGACTGTGGTATTGGGTTGGGGGTGCAGTACTATTCCTCCACACAGGAGCTCATTTTCGAGGGGCACGATAGCCCAGTCCTCGGCCGCCAGTTTGACCTGGCGCTTTACTCGTGGAACAGTGGCCTCTACGCGCCCTGTGAGCTCTACCTCTCGTCGCAGATCCCCACTCCCGAGAATCAGTGGACGACGCTCAACAGTCCCGGCTATGCCAGCGCCGATTACGATGTGGCTTGCCAGGAGGCGTTGAACGTGTTACCCGGAACGAGTT
The DNA here is from genome assembly GCA_964551295.1 of uncultured Anaerolineales bacterium. Taxonomy (GTDB): domain Bacteria; phylum Chloroflexota; class Anaerolineae; order B4-G1; family B4-G1; genus JAFGED01. The sequence continues at coordinate 2,748 of CAZKDJ010000185.1, forward strand.
CGCACGACTATTATCACCGCGAGGCACAGCACGTTTTCTTCCAGGATTTGCCCGCGTTGCCGCTCTACTTTGTGCCGCGCCTGATCGCCGTGCGGCCTGGGGTGGTCGGTGTGGCACCGGACCCCAGCGAGTACCTGACTTGGAGTATTGAGGCGGTTGATAGAACACGGATTGCAGGACAGTAAGTGACCAACTTTTACGATACTGCCATCCGTCCGATGTTTTTACGCGTATGATCCGTCATCGTCCTGTAATCCGCGTTCTTGCACGCGTGGTCAAGGCCGGTCAAGCGGCGGGCGAGGCGCTGGTGTCGCCCGACCCTATCGGCTTCCTGGGTGGCGTGGATCCTGATACCGGTGCAGTCATCGAGGCCGGACATCCCCTCGAGGGTCAGTGCGTGGCCGGACGCGTGCTGGTGTTCCCCACCGGCAAGGGCAGCACCGTGGGCTCCTACACGATCTATCGCCTGGCGCGCGCGGGATTGGCCCCGGCAGCCATCGTCAACGCCGAGGCCGATCCCGTCGTGGCCGTCGGGGCCATCATCTCCGATATCCCGATGGTGGACCATGTGGACATCGCGCGCATCCACACGGGGGATTGGGTGGAGGTGCGGGATGGGGAAGTGGTTGTGAAAAGACCCTAAGGGTTTCCGAAACCCTTAGGGTCTGTTGGCGGAAGGGGTGGGATTCGAACCCACGGTAGCCTTGCGGCTACAACGGTTTTCGAGACCGCCCCGATCGTCCACTCCGGCACCCTTCCGTGAGACGTTATTCTTTTCTGTTCTCCCTGAGTTGGGCGAAAAACCGCTCCAGCAACGCCTGCGACTCCTTGGCCAGCACCCCGCCGGTGACGGCCACCTGGTGGTTGAGACGTGGATCGCGCAGGATCTCGACCACCGAGCCCGCCGCGCCGGCCTTGGGATCGAGTGCCCCGTACACCAGTCGGGGCAGCCGAGCTGACACCATCGCGCCGGCGCACATCGGGCAGGGCTCCAGCGTGCAGTACAGCGTCACCCCCACCAGCCGCCAGCCGCCCAAACTCCGGGCTGCCTCCTGGAGCGCAATCATCTCCGCGTGAGCGGTTGGGTCCGCGTCGACTTCCTTGCGGTTGTGCCCTTGCCCGACGATGATCCCTTCCTTCACGGCCACCGCACCGACGGGCACGTCACCGTGCGCCAGTGCCTGCTCCGCTTCGGCCAGCGCCTCGCGCATCCAGGTTGCGTCGTTCACGACGGCATTATAACATGGGGTGGGTGAGACGGCAATGAGGATGCCGGTGCTCGATGAGCGGAGTGCGATTCACACAATTAGGACGCCGAAGGGCTCCGGCGCCCTGAACAAAGGGGACAATGCGTCAGGCATCCTGAGGAATTGGATACCTGTTGTGATAGACTAGGGTCGAGGATCACTCCTTCTGCGGATGGGTCGAGCCCAGGATAGCCGCTAGATCTCGCAACTGGCTGAAGCTAATGGGCTTGAGGAGCACGAGATCGGCTTCATCTCGTAGACTCTCAGCCATGCGTGGATGGGCGGTAGCGACGATGACGCGCGTCTTGACCAATCGTGCATCGGCACGAATCTGGTGCAGGATGTCCATCCCCGCTACACGGGGGAGATGTAGGTCCAACACCACGACGTCGGGCGTCGTGACGGCCAGCCGTGCAAGGGCCTGGTCGCCAGACTGGATGATCTCTGTCTTGAATCCGGCCGCCTGTAGCGCCTCGGAAAAGATGACGGATAGATCATCGTCGTCTTCGATAATGAGTCCCAATAATTCACTCATACTGATTCCTCCTGCTTAAGCGAGCGGGTGTGTCGTTTTGATGGTCGTTGCGTACATCTCCCGAGAGCCAGTAAGTGTTACGACGTCTTGAATCCTAGACGAGCGGCCAGGTCGCGTAGCTGACTGAAACCAATGGGTTTGAGGAGTACGAGATCGGCTTTGTCCTGAAGCGTCTCGGCCATGCGCGGGTCTGCGGTGGCGATGATGACTTTGGTGGCAGCCAGGCGCTCGTCCACGCGAATTTGCTTTAGGACCTCCTCCCCTGATACGCGGGGCAGGTGTAGATCCAGCACCACGATTTGTGGCGTGATGGATGCCAGCCACATCAGCGCGGTGTCGCCGGCCCGGACGATTTGAGTCTCGAATCCCGCCTCTTGCAACGCTTTGGAGAAGATAATGGCTAGATCGGTTTCGTCTTCGACGATTAGAGCAAACAGGTCGTCCATGGTGGGCCTCCTGTAACGAGTTCGCTACTAGCTCTGTTTCCCCACCCGAATTTTATCACGAATGGCGAGAATATGCGAATTTCACAATGGCCTGTTTTACCATCCTGTCACACATTGCCGACGAGGCGGGCCGATAGATCTCGTAGCTGGGCAAAGCTGATTGGCTTGAACAGCACACGATCTGCCTGGTCGCGAATGCCTTCGGCCAGGCGCGCGTAGGCGGTGGCGATGATGACGGGCGTCTTGGCCAACCGCTCGTCGGCGCGGATGTGTTGTAGGATTTGTGGGCCGGACACATTCGGCAGGTTCAGGTCTAGTATGACGATATCTGGCTTGGAAGAGGCCAGCCATTCCAGGGCGGCGTCGCCGGTGTGGATGACCTCGGTCTCGAATCCGGCTGCTTGCAGCGCCCTCGAAAACACGATCGAGATGTCAAACTCGTCCTCTACGATTAGTGCTAGTGGTTTACCCATGTCATCCCCTTTTACCTTGTTCGGGTTGTTCCTCTTGACCCTCTGGTTCGCCTGGCAAAGTCATGCCGCTGAAGCGGGCAGCCAGGTCTCGTAGCTGGGAGAAGCTGACGGGTTTGAAGAATATCCAATCAGCTGCCTCTTGCAGACTCTCGGCCATATGCGGGTAGGCAGTGGCAATGATGACGTTGATGTCTGCCAGGCGTGGTTCGTTGCGTATGTATTGCAGCACGTCAGGCCCGGCCACGCGGGGCATGTGCAGGTCCAGTACGACCACGACCGGCGTGTTTGAGGAAAGCCATTCGATGGCGTCGTCGCCGCTGTGGAGAACTTGGGTTTCAAATCCCGCCGCGTGTAGGGCCTTGGCAAAGATGACCGAGATGTCTTTTTCGTCTTCGACGATCAATGCGAGAGGTTTGTTCATTCCTCCTCCTTTCTGACTAGACCCGATTGAATGATTATACCTAACCGGCGTCTTTGGGTGCATCAGGGCTGAATCGCTTGGCCAGGTCGCGCAATTGGCCAAAGTTGATCGGTTTGATCAGGATCCAGTCGGCCCTGTCCTGCAAGCCCGCGGCCATGTTCGAGTAGGCGGTGGCGACGATGACTCTGGTGTCTGCCAACCGCGGCTCAGTGCGGATGTAGTGCAATATCTTTGTCCCCGGCACGCGGGGCAGTTGCAGGTCCAGGATCACCAGGGCCGGTGTGGCGGCCATGAGCCAGGTCAGGGCCGTGTCGCCGGAGCGGACGATCTCGGTCTCGTACCCGGCGGCCTGCAGCGCCCGGGCAAGAATGAGCGAGATGTCGTATTCGTCCTCGATGACCAGTGCAATTGGCTTGTCCATGTTCCCCTCCCGTGCCTCGTCAGAGCTGCCCAACTTGCCCCCCAGGCACTCTTTTCGCTTATGATTCCTTCGTCTGATGGACGACGTCGCCGGTGGCGGTGTCGGCCTGGCCCAGGGTAAACTCGCTGGTTTCGGGCGGCGTGAGCGGCAGGATGACGGTAAAAGTGCTGCCCTTCCCCTCCTCGCTCTCCAGCTCGATCCAGCCGCCCATCATCGTCACCAGTTGCTTGACGATGGAGAGCCCCAGCCCGGCCCCGCCGTACTCGCGCGTGGCCGAGTCGTCCACCTGTCGGAAGGGCTCAAAAATGTACTGCTGGGCTTCCTTTGGGATGCCGATGCCGGTATCTGCCACCGCTATGGCCCAGTGGTCTGCGTCGTGCATGTAGACGTTTATCTCTATGCCTCCCTCGTGGGTGAATTTGATGGCGTTGTTGGTAAAATTGATCAGAATCTGGTGCAGTCGCTGCCAGTCGCCCTTGAGGATGGCGGGGACGTCGTCGGTGACGTGGGTGGTCAGCTCCAGCCCTTTGTTGTGGGCCATCATCTCCATCACGCCCTTGACCCCGTCGACCAGCTTGGAGGGGGTAAAGTCGCCGATGTTGAGCTTGAGCGTGCCGGCCTCCATCCGGGCGCGGTCTAGCAGGTTGTTGACCAGGCCCAGCATGTGGCTGGAGTTGGCCAGGAGCCGCCCCATCGCGCCGCGCTGCTGGTCGTTGATCGGGCCATAGACCCCCTCGTTGAGCATCTCGGTGTAGCCCATGATGGCGTTGAGCGGCGTGCGCAGCTCGTGGGAGGCGATGGAGACGAAGGTGGACTTCATGCGGTCGACCTCGGCCTCGCGGGTGAAATCGCGGAACACGGCCACGGTGCCGATGTCCTCTCCCGATTCCAGGTGCACCGGCGCGACGCTGGCCGAGAGGGTCTTTTTGCCCCAGGCGAACTTGATGCTGGCTTCTTGCATCTCCTCGCCGCGTAAGAGGTTGTCGATCGTCTCCTTGTTCTCGGCGCTCACCTGCCCCTCCATCAGCGCCTCGAACTTTTTACCCACGATGGCCTCGGCGGGGTGGGCCAGCAGGCCGGTGACGGCGGGGTTGGCCACGGTGGCCTGACCTTCTTCATCAAAGACGATGATCCCGTCGGCGGTGGAGGCGAGGATGGCCTCGGTCTGGCTGAGGGACTCGGCCAGTTCGCGGGTGCGGTCGCGGACGCGGTCCTCCAGCTCCACGTTGAGGACGCGCAGGTCGCGGATGGCGCGCTCCATGGTGCGGGCGGCGAGCCAGGAAGCAAAGCCAATGGCGAAGAATGAAAGCATTGGAAATGGATCGATCGGAAGCTGCGCACTGTGTGCAACTGCCGCGAGGGCCAAACTTGAGGCTCCGGCTGCTGCAAAGCTGGCGATAGGGGGCAATATCACGCTGGCCATCACAATCGGAAAAGCAAACGGGATCTGAGCGCGGCCTGCGGCCACCCCTCCGAGAAGGGCGGAGCACGAGGACCGGAC
>CAZKDJ010000185.1:7801-8012 GCA_964551295.1 uncultured Anaerolineales bacterium
AAGGACAACGCGGCTATCACGAGCAAGAGGAACAGCGCGCATGCCAGTCTCCCCGACACGAAGCGGTTGATGACGTAGATAAGGCCAACACCGACTATCAGGATTGGAAGAATCGCGTATAATTGTGGGGAGAAACTGACCAAATCAAACAAATCCACGGCGACTGCTGCTAGCAACGCCGAAGCCGAAATTATCAGCGCTCCTAAAAGTA
>CAZKDJ010000186.1:0-7935 GCA_964551295.1 uncultured Anaerolineales bacterium
GCGCCAACTGGGACTGACTGAGATTATCGACCGGTTTTGTCCGGTCGCCGAACAGTCTTCTACGAGATGGTCGATAGCGGCGTCACGCTGGGTACGGTCTACTACTACAAGCTTGAGGAACTGGAGGTTGGCGGTAGGACAAATGGTGGCGCTCGTCCGCCTGTGGAAGCGGCGTCGATGATTCTTCGCAGTAAAAAGGCACGAGCCTGCGTCCAGTGCATCCGGCGCAGGCTCGTCTCGTTATGCGTCACGCTGCAAGCGTGACCTACGGACTACGAACCGCGTCCCACAGGCAGGGCGAAGGAGAAGGTGCTGCCCTTGCCGTACTCGCTTTCCGCCCAGATGCGCCCGTCGTGGTGCTCGATGATCTCTTTGCTGATGGATAGCCCCAGGCCGGTGCCCTTGACGGGGCTGGTTGCCGAATCCCCCACCTGGCGGTACTTCTCAAAGATGTAGACCGCGTCCTCCGAGCGAAAGCCGATGCCGGTGTCGCTGATGCTCACCACGACCCATTCCCCAATCGAGAGATCGAGGCTGGCCAGCGATTGCGGCAGTGTGGGAGCCGGTCCCTTGTATTGAAAGGTCTTGGGATCGACCTCCAGGATCCAGCCCCGCACCTCGATCTTGCCCCGCTCGGTGAACTTGATGGCGTTGGAGAGCAGGTTGGTCATCACCTGAACGAGCCTGTCCCGGTCGGCCCGCACGGCGGGCAGGCCGTCGGGGGGCAGGTAGGTTTTGAGGGGCAGGTTCTTCTCCCCGGCCAGGGCGGTGGTCGCGGCGACGGCTTGGTCGATCACCTGGGCCAGGTCGGTCTGTCCCATGCGCCATTCCATCCGCCCGGCCTCCATCTTGGCAATGTCGAGCATGTCATTGATCAGTCGGGTGATGCGCAGGCTTTCCTGCTCGATGATGTCCAGATTGTCTTGGATGCGCTCGGTGGCCTGCTGCGCTTCCTCGGCGGCGTCTAGATGGGGGGCGATCCGGCGGCGCAGTTCGCGCCGGATCAGGCTGGCAAACCCCAGGACGGAGGTCAGGGGCGTGCGCAGTTCGTGCGACACGGCGGTGATGAAATCCGTCTTGGCTTTATCCAGTTCGACCTCTCGGGTGATATCCCGCAGCACGGTGATGACGCCCAGGGCGGGTTCTGCCTGTTCGTTTTCGGGGGATGGGAGGGGCAGCGCGGTGATCGACGCTTTCAGCACGCGCCCGTCATCCAGTTCCAGATTCTCGGTAAAGACGTGGCCGGGCGATTCCAAGGCCTGCGTGGTTAGGTTTTGCAGCGCGATGTTGGGAAAGCACTCACTCAGCAATTGGTCGCGCGACGAGTAGGCGGGGTGCAGGCCCACCATTTGTTGGAAAGCGGGGTTGCTCAGGATGATGCGCCCGCCGGCGTCGGTCGCCACCAGGCCGTCAGCGACGTTGTGCAGAATGGCGTCCAACTTGCTCGATTCAGCGGCCAGCTCCTGGCTCTTGCGAAGCAGCGCGCGTTGTTGCTGCTGAATGTCTTGCAGCAGCCGCGCGTTGGCCACGGCCACGGCTGCCTGGCTGGCCACCGTCTGGCAGATGTCTATCGCTTCGTCTGTGAATGTGCGCGGTTCGTCCAAGGCCACCATGAGAAGGAAGCCGATCATCTCTCCACGGGCGATCAGGGGTACGAGGAGCAGCGATTGAAAATCGATCTGGGGGGTTTGCTCTCGAAGCGTCTCCAAGAGTTCTCGGTGGTCGGCGACCTGGGCCTGGTATACGTTGCCTGCGTTCATCGCTTGCCAGGCCTCCGGCAGGTGAGGCAGCAGCAATCGAAAGTCGGAAAGTTGACCTTCGGGGTATTCGGCGACGATCAGCCCGTGCTGCCTGTCCTCTTCCAGGATGAGGGCATTGCCATAGTCGACGCCGACGAGCTCTACCAAGTGTTCGACGGCCAGGGTCAGAATCTCGTGGGCATCCAGCGACGTCGCCAGGGTTGTGGCGACGCGATTGATCAGCATTAGGTTGCGCGCCCAGCGTCCCAGCGCAACGGCGTGGGTCCGGCTCTTTTGCAGCAGGCGTGCCGACTCGATAGTCACACCAGCCTGATTAGCCAGGGAAGCCACCAGTTGCATATCCTGTTTCTTGAAGTAGGCGGGCTGATCGCTTTCTGCTTGAAAGAAGCCGATCAGGTTTCCTCTGACGAACATGGGGGCGACGATCACCGACCGGACGTCTGTGCTGCTCACGACGTCGAAATCGCTTTGACCCATGTCGGGGATCAGCAGCACTTCTCCGGAACGGATGATGTCCTGGATGCTTTTCTTGGCCTCGATGTCAAAGTGGCGATCGATAATCCCTGGGAGAACGCTGCGACCGGATGAGGCGATGTAGAATCCTTTACCCTCTTTGTCTGGCAGAAGGATGAGCGTGTTATAGTAGCCAAAGATCGTCGTGGCGCTCTTGGCCAGTTCGTCCAGTAGTTGATCGAGGTCAAAGATGGCGCTGATACGGGAGGAGATCGCTTGTAGGGCCAGCAGTCGCCGATGTTCCTGTCGCAGCGTCTCTTGCTGAGCTTGCACGCGCTCTTGGATGTCGTTAAACGCGCGCACCAGGTCACCGATCTCATCTAGAGAGAGAACGGGAAGCTTTTCTCCTACCTCTCCTCGCCAAGCCACCTCCAGCATGCGATCGGTGACCTGGCGCAGGTCGTCGGTGATGTCGGCGGTTACGGCAAAAGCGAAAGGCAGCGTGAGCGTCAGGATCACCAGGTTAAAGATCAGGAGGATCAGGGCGGTGTAGCGTACCAGGGGATCGGCTTCAGCATCGAATTCGTGGACGATTCCTAAATACCACTCACGTCCTGGGCGATCAAGCGGCAGGATGATCTGTTTGTCTGTGCTTTGCTCATTTGAATCGGGCCAGGATGGTGGGGTGGTTGGCGGTCGAGTGATATACTGTCCTTCAGCGTCGATGATAAAGGCTTGGCCGCTATCCGGCAATTCTGCCTCTTCCACGTGGCGGATCAGGGCGTCCTCGTCCAAGAGGGGGGCGACGTCTCGAATTGTGCGCTCGACCCACTGCTTGTGATGCTGGCGCGCCGCAACCTGGACGGCCTGATGCACGAGGTTGAGCCCCAGGATGCTGGGCAAGTAGCACGCGATGATAGTCAGGGCCAGGATCACGCTGAGCAGCCGGGTGCGGATATTGAAGCGGTGTCCCTCCTTGGATGATAGGCGGGATGTCGGTGGAATCAGGCGATTGGTCGTCGCCAGGACGGATCGCAGTTGCCAGCGGGCCACGAGGGCCAGCAAGAGTCCCGTGATGACAGTGGTGATGACGATGAGAAATGACTTGGAGAAGTAGAGCGCTAGTTCGTAGCCTTGGATCAGGAGCAGTCCGATGATATCGGTAAGGAACGTTGCCAGGACGGTCGTTCCCACTTGAGCGGTGAATAAGTATACCGGTGTGTTGAAAGCGGCGCGCTGGGCTCGGCGGACCAGCGTTGTGGATGGATCTTGGCCCTGGCTTAGGGTCTTGCGCAATGTGGCGATGGGAACCATATACCAGTAGGCCAGTCCGATCAGGATGATTGCCAGTGGAGGTGTGGACCAGACATAGTTCAGGCGAGTCTGCTGGATTGCCTGGGACGCAAAGTTGATGACCAAGGGAAAAATGACCAGGACAAGCGCTGCAAATATGACGATGCTTGCTAGCAGGGCTAGCAGAATGCGGCGGCGAACTGGGGGAAATGGTTGTTCCATTAGAATCTATACGGTGTGATATCTAGGGCTTTTGCCACGCGTTTGACGAGATGCGGGGTATCGAAAGGTTTTGGGATAAACTCGTCGGCTCCCACTTCGAAACTGCGCTTTCTGTCGGCTGCTTGACCCTTGGCGGTGAGGATGATAATGTAGGTCTTGGAGAGTTCCGGGTCGCTTTTGACCCGTTCACATATCTCGTAGCCTGACAGGCCTGGCATCATGATATCCAGGATAATCAGGTCGGGCCGCTGGGCTTGGATCAGCCTCCAGGCCTCTCCTCCTTCGCCTGTCTCCAGCATCTCGACACCACGGGCTTCCAAGTCCTCAAAGGCTTGCCGCAGTAGGGTGCGGATATTGGGTTCATCATCCACGATTAGGATCTTGGACATTGCTTTTGCTTCCTGGTTGGCTTGGGAAAATCAAGATCGAGTATACACTAGCCAGAACAAGCGGGCAAATTCTATTTTTGCCTGGCAATGGGTATGCTGAACTGATAAATCCTGCTCATGGATTGGATCGCACCGACGGGGATATAGTTGCTCCTTTTGTTCGTCAGAGTATAATAAGTGTACAGTGAGGCCGTGGGACTCTGGTCCTCGTGTATCGCTGTCGCTGGCAGAATTGGCCGCATTAGCAAGCTGTGTCCGAGCGGCTTTGAGAGGAGTGCGACTGGTGAGGGTTACATACTGCCCAGCTTTTCGGCTACGTGTCAGGTGGGTTGTGGCGCGAGTTGCCTGCTACCTCTTGTTCCTCCTGCGGTATGGATTATCCTTCTTTGTACCTGACTGTTGTCACTTTGTTTCAAGCCTTTGCGATTACAATGCCGGTGGATTGGAGGGTAGGGCATCATGCTCTCCTGGCTGAAAAAGTGCCTCGATGCTTCGGTGTCTGATAAGCAGACAGAGGCGCAGGTCACCCTGTGGCTCAACGCCATTCTTTCTACCCTGTTGATAACTGCGACTATTATCGCTGTCCTCTTTGTTATCCTGGGAGATGGTGAGTGGTTGCTGCTTACCGTGGTCGGAGGCATCTCTTTTGCGAGTCTGTTGCTCCTCGTCCGGTGGGGGCGCGTGCGAATAGCCAGTGTATTGCTGGTATTCCTACTACTGGGGGCGGCGACTCTGTCTGCATACACGGCAGGTGGTGTTGATGCCGGTGCGGTCACTGCTTATTTCCTGAGCCTGGCTTTGTCCGCCCTGCTGTTGAGCGAGAACGCCATGCTGGTCGTCACTCTGTTGAGTGTCCTTGCTTTATGGGGTTTGTTCTACGCTGCCCTGCGCGGGGCTATCTCTATCGACAACTTGCGGAATTCTTTCGTCAAATTGGTCATCCAGTCCTTGATGTTGGGAGCGACTGCTCTCGTGCTGCGTTTCACGATGCGGTGGCTTAACCGGGCGCTTGAGCTTGCCCGATCCAGCGAACGAGCTTTGATCCACAGCAACCGTGAGCTACAACGTGGAATTGCCGAGCGCGAGCAGATAGAGGAAGCGTTGCGCCAGTATACAGCCCAGCTTGAAGCTCGCAACGAAGAACTGGATGCCTTTGCGCACATGGTGGCCCATGATCTCGACGGGTCACTGGCGCACATGGTTGGCTTTGCCGAGGCGTTGCAAGAGAACCTCGCCGAGTTGCCGGACGAGGAGGTCCGTTGCCATCTGCAAACAATCTCGCGGAGCGGGCGCAAGATGAGCAGGGTCATCAAGGAGTTGCTCCTGTTGGCCAGTGTGCGTCAGTTAGAGGACGTTGTGCTGGCTCCTCTCGATATGGCCAGTATTGTGATCGAAGCCCAAAACCGTCTGGCCGATTTGATCGAGAAGCGCAAGGCTGAGATTATCTTGCCTGCAGAGGATGCTTGGCCGGTTGCGTTGGGCTATGCGCCTTGGGTTGAGGATGTGTGGTACAATTACCTGAGCAACGCGCTCAATCACGGCAGCCAGCCGCTGCGTATCGAACTGGGTGCGGAGGAGCGATGGGATGATGCTGCTTCGCCCATGGTGCGGTTTTGGGTGCGTGACGAGGGACCCGGTCTCACACCTGAGCAACAAGCACGTTTGTTCAGGCCATTCACGCGGATCGAGTCACACACGGCGAGTTAGTGGATATGGTCTGGGACTTTCTATTGTGCTGCGTATTGTGGAGCGGTTGGGTGGCCAGGTGGGGGTGGAGAGCAAAGTGGGACGGGGCAGCCTCTTTTGGTTTGTCCTGCCCAAGCACGGTGATCTCTCAACCTTGTTAAAGCCGAATCGTCCCACATACAGGAGGAGTGAATGATGGGCGAGAGCCGACGAATTCTAGTCGTTGATGACGAGCCGCTCATTCGCCGTGCCGTGGCTGATTATTTGGAGGATTGTGGATACGAGACGGTGGCGGCGGCTGACGGAGCTGAGGGGCTGGCAAAGGCGCGTGCCGGGCGGTTTCATGCAGTTCTGGTCGATCTGCGCATGCCTCAGGTAGATGGGTTGGAGGTCATTGCTACTCTCAAAAACGAGCAACCAGAATTACCCATTGTGGTCGTTTCTGGAACCGGCGTGCTGAATGATGCGATCGAGGCCATGCGACAGGGGGCGTGGGATTACATCACCAAGCCGGTACAGGATATTGAAGAGATTCGGGTTACCGTCGAGCGGGTGATGGAGCGGGCTCAGTTGCGCGAAGAGCGCGATCGGTATCAGCGCGAGTTGGAGCGACTCAACCGCTCGTTGGAGGCCGAAGTCCAGCGCCAGACCCAGGATTTGCGCATGCAGAACCGGGAGCTGGCGGCGCTCAACAGCGTGTCCTATGCCATCAGCGACCCGCTGGATTTGGATACGATGCTCAATCGCGCGACCACTGCGGCCATGCGGGCCGTCGAGGCTGATGGCGGAGTAGTGAGGCTGCTCAATCCCGCGACCGGTCAACTGGTGATCGCTGCCGCGCGTGGCTTCTCCGAATCGTGTCTTTCTTCGGCCCGGGCGATATCCTTTGGTGAGGGCATCATCGGTCAGGTAGCGCGGGACGGCCGACCGCACGTGATAGGCAACTCAATTGATGACCCCTGGCTGTCGCAGTTGTGGGATGAAGGGTTGCGTTCGTTTCTCTGTGTGCCACTGCGTGCGGGACAAAGGGAGGGTGGGAAGCACCCCATCGTGGGCACTCTGTTGGTCGTTACACAGGCTGAGCGTAGTTTCGAAACCCACGAAGTCGATCTTTTGACCACGATTGGCAATCAGATTGGGGTAGCCGTCGCGCGGGCCCAGTATGCCGCCGATTTACGCGAGAGCAATATCCAGTTGGAGCAGGCCAACATCGAGCTTCGTCAGCTTGATACGCTGCGTGAGCAGTTCATCCAGAACGTGGCCCACGAGTTGCGCACCCCCCTGGCCCTGGTTCGGGGCTACGTCGAGATGCTGGCGCGGGGCGAGCTCGATCCCGAGGAGCAAAAGGTGGCTCTAGAGGTCACATCTCGCCGTGTACAAGTCCTGGTCGAGCTGGTCGAGGCGATCACCACGCTACAGGACTTGGGCGCTAAGCCTGTGCACATTGAGACGGTCTCGCCAGCCGAGTTGATCGAGACGGCGTGCCAGATGACCGCTCAGCGCGCCGCGAGCGCCGGTATCGAGCTGCGCCGCGAACAACCCGTGGACTTGGCCCCTTTCCCCGGCGATTTCACCCGGTTGTCACAGGCGCTGCATCAGTTGCTGGGCAATGCCTGCAAGTTTTCGCCCGAAAGCACAGAAGTCACCGTTACCGCGCGCGTGGATAGCGATGAGGGAACGATGTGCATTTCGGTCACCGATCACGGCATCGGCATCCCGCCCGAGGAGCAAGAGCGCGTCTTTGAGCGATTCTATCAGGTGGATGGCGGGCTGACCCGCCGCTATGGGGGCACCGGACTGGGGCTGGCGCTGGTCCGCGAGATCGTCGAGGCACACGGCGGTACGGTGAGTGTTGAGAGTGAAGTAGGCGTGGGTAGCACGTTTACCCTCCACCTGCCGCTCAATCGCCCGGATTTGTAGTCGACGTCTAATCTGTGAGCAAGTATTCGTTGCCGGTACAGCGTGCCGAAGACGCGCTGCGAGCCGAGAAAGCAAAGCACCCCACCTCGATGGTGGGGTGTGTAGCCCCAAGGGGAGTCGAACCCCTGTTTCCGGCTTGAGAGGCCAGCGTCCTGGACCACTAGACGATGGGGCCAAGCGGGCCGTATTCTACCAGCCATTGGGGATTTGTC
>CAZKDJ010000187.1:0-7827 GCA_964551295.1 uncultured Anaerolineales bacterium
GGCCGGTACCCTTGCCGGGTTCTTTGGTGGTGAAGAAGGGGTCGTAGATGTGGGGCAGCACGTCGTCTGGGATGCCGGTGCCGGTATCGGCGACGCGTACGCACACCCAGTCTCCGGGTCGCATGTCGGGCAGTGGTGGGGTGCCGTCCTCCTCACTCTGCACTCGATCCAGGGTAATGTGGAATCGACCGCCTTGTGGCATCGCGTCGCGGGCATTGGTGGCCAGGTTCATGATAGCTTGCTGGATGCGCGTCGGATCGGCGTGTATCGTATACTCGTCCTGGCCATAGGTCATTTCTACCTTGATGTTCTCCGAGAGGGTGCGTTGCAGCAGCTTGATTTGCTCCTTTATGAACGCCAACAGATCCATGGGGCCGCGTTCGAGGACGGTGCGCCGGCTAAAGTCCATGATCTGTTGGATCAGATCACTGGCTCGCCGGGCTTGCTGATCGATGATCTCCAATCGCTCGTACACCTCTCCCGGCACATCGGGGGAGCGCAGCGACATGCCGGCATAGAGGGTGATGACGGCCATGATGTTGTTAAAATCGTGGGCGATGCCGGCGGCCAGTTGGCCCACGGCAGCCAGGCGTTCCTGCTGCTGGATACGCCGTTCGACCTCGCGCTGCTGGGTCACGTCGCGGATGACGAGCACCCATCCTTTGGGGGTGGAGCCTTCTTCGATGGGACGAGCGATGGCCTGAAAGGTTTGCCCCTCGGTGCCCGCCTCGTGCCACAGCCCTTCAGGGGGCGAGGTGAGCAGTTCGACCAGCGGGTGGCCACCTAGGCAGGTGAGGGTGCCCCCCACCAGTGTATCAGCCAGAATGGCCAAATCTTGGCGGCCCAGCGGGTTTGCCAGGACGACGCGGTTCTCGGTATCCAGCAGGATCACACCTTCGGGCACGGTGTCTATGATCTGCTGCACGCGCTGGGCTTGTTCTTGGATCTGGGTCAGCAGGTGCTCCCGTTCTTCCTCCGCCTGCTTACGCTCGGTGATGTCCTTATCGACGCCGCGATAACCGAGGAGGTTATCCCCTTCGTCCAGTATGGGAGTGCCGCTGGTCAGCAAATAGACCTCGCGCCCGTCTTTGGTGATGCAGCGATTCTCCAGGTCCACGATGGGCGCCTTGTTGACCATGATCTCGCCAAAGATCTCGTCGAGGCGGGAGATCTCCTCCTCTGGCAGTATGTCGAAGGGAGTCTTGCCCAGCATCTCCTCGACGGTGTAGCCCAGCACGTCCATGATTCTCTCGGAGCAGTAAGTGTAGCGACCTTGAGCATCCATCTCCCACACCCAGTCGGACGTGCTCAGCGCTACGTCGCGGAAGCGGGTCTCCGATTCCTTGATCTCGTCCTGCAACTGGGCGATCTGGAGGGCCGTAGCGCCTTGCTTGGCCAGGGTCTGGTAGAGAGCCAGTTTGCTCGAATCGAAATACCCCTTTTGCCCGGATGCCGCGAAGATAATCCCCAACCAATTGTCGCCTGCTGTGATGGGGACGATCGCTATGCTACCCCAGCCGTCTTGGGTGGCAAGCGCCAGGGTGTTTTCATCAACGCGCTCATCGTGTAGCACATCAGCCGATGCAAACAGCGTGTCAGGTGTAATGAGGTTTAAGATCGGGAACTGGGAGGCCGGGAATCGAGTGCCGGCAGGGGGCTCTGGGAAGCCGCTGTCGAAGCTCGAAGAGCGGCGGCTGATCAGGGTGAGATCTTTGTCCGCGCCTCGTTCAAGGGTCAGTATTTCCGTGCCCACCTGCGGATAAAGGCCAGACTGCTCGGCCAACACATCCAACACCTGCTCCTCGGTTTGAGCGCTGGTCAGTGCCTGGCTGACCTCGAGGCGCATGTGGGTTTCGTACAGGGCGCGTTCGATTTGTGCTTCGGCCTGCTTGCGCTCGGTGACGTCGAGACCGGTCCCGACCAGTTTGATAGGCTTGCCCGATTCGTCTCTGATAACCTCGCTCTGGGCGTGCAAGACCCGGATTTGGCCGTCGATGAGAACGATTCGGAATTCCAGATCGTATGGTGCTGTCTCCGTAATCGCATCGTCGAGGGCAGACAGTACGGTTTCTCTGTCGTCGGGATGGATATGCGAGGCGAACTCTTCCATGCTGACGGGCTCAGTATACTTGTCTTCATACTTGTAGATACGAAACATTTCCTCGGAAACGGTAAACTCTTCGTTCTCGAGATTCAGCTCCCAACTCCCAAGGTGGGCAATGCGTTGAGCTTGCCTTAGATTGGCTTCGCTCTCCCGTAGCGCCTCCTCTGCCTGCGCTCGAACCGCCTCGGTTTGGACGTGCTCGGTGATATCCTGCGTCGCGCTGATGATGCGCACGACGCGGCCCTGAGCATTGTCCCATATAGGATATCCATAGTCACGCAGCCAACGCTTTTTCCCTTCCTTGGTGATGATGCGATACTCGGCCACGTCTGGCTGGCCGGTGAGGCGAATTTGCAGGTGTTCGATGGCCAGAGGCAGATCGTCGGGGTGCAAAAGGCTCGGCCAGCCACCGTGCGCCTCGAGATCATCTGCGGTGAAACCGGTGATGCGGACGACGGCCCCTGCTGTCCATTCGGGCACCGTTGTGCCATCCGGTTCCACGTGGACCGCGTAGGCGATGTCGGAGGTGAGTTCCGAGACGATGCGGTAACGCTCCTCGCTTGCCTGCAGGGCCTGCACGGCCTCAATTCGGGCGATGACGCCCCCGACTTGGGTGCCGATGGTCTCGATCACATTGCGGGTGTTCACGGGGATCTCGTCGTGAACATGGGAGGCGAGGTTAAGTACGGCAATGACCTGCTTTTCATATATCACCGGGATGACGGCCAGGGCGTGCAGGCCTTCACCTTGCAGGGGTCCCCGCATGTCGGGTGGAAAGTCGGTGCTGTGCATATAGGTGGGTTCCCTCGTCAGAACGAACCGGGTATTAGGCGCGTCGGCACCATAGTGGGAAGCGCTCTCTATGAACTCGGCGCTCATCCCTGTGTGTGCCGCCAGGTCTAGTTCCCCGGTAAGTGCGTCAAAGAGATACACACCGCCAGAGTCGATTTCTTCCATCTGGAGAGCAGCTTGCAACACCTGGTTCAGCGCTTCTGGCAGGTCGCTGGTCGAGCTGAGCGCGATGCCCAGGTCGCGCTGGATGCGCAAGGCTTCTTCTGTGCGCACCCGCTTGGTGATATCGCGACCCTCCGGGATGAGAAAACTCACGTTCCCTGCTTCATCTCTCACCGGCTTGAGCGAAAAGTCGATATCGTGCACGCTGCCATCGCCTGCCAGATGGTTCACCTCGAAGCGGATAAACTCTCCAGAGGCTGCTCTGCTGATGGCGTCGCGCAACCGCTCCTGCAACTCGAGCGAATGGGCCCACCAGGGCGTTTCCCAGAACAGTTTCCCGACCACGTCTGATTCTTCAAGGCCGGCAAAGTCTAGCGCAGCTTGATTGACCGCGGTAAGGGTTCCGTCCGGCATCATCACACCCATGAACTGGAAGGTTTGATCAAAGATCGCGCGGAGCCTGCACCTACTGTTTTTCAACGCCTCCTCCGTCCGCTTTTGCTCAGTGATGTCGGTCGATATGCCGGCGACGGCGTAGGGTTCGCCGGCGGCATCCACGAGTGGGAATTTGAGTGCGATGAAGGTGTGCATACCATCGGGTAAAGGAACGGCTTCTTCCGTCTGCACAGCGTTTCGGGCTTTGAGTGCGGCCTGATCGTCTGCCAGGAGCTTGTTCGCGGTCTCTGGCGGGAAAATGTCGTGCGGTGTCTTGCCGATGGCCTCTCCCTGCTGCAAGTCGAATATCGTTTCAATCTGGTTGTTGACCAGTAGATAGCGTCCCTGTAGATCCTTGACCTGGATCGCTGCTGGGGAATGATCCGCGATAGCATTCAGCAACTGCCGGTTTTTTTGTAGTTCCTTTTCCACCCGCTTGTGCAGCTGATGTTCCTCCCTTTCTCGCAGCGCACGCCTCACCACCGGTCCCAGCCGCGAGAGGCGTTCCTTCAGCACATAGTCGGTTGCCCCGGCCTTGAGGCTTTCGATGGCGGTTTCCTCGCCTATCGTGCCGGAGACAAAGATGAACGGCAGGTCGAGGTCGCGCTCGAGGTACAGATGCAGAGCCGTCAGTCCATCAAAGCTCGGTAGATTGTAGTCGGCCAGAATGGCATCATAGTTCGGTGTGTCGAGACAGGCCAGGAACTCGGCTCGGGTCTCCACGCGCTCCCATTGGCATGCGTAGCCGGCTTCCTCCAACTTGGCAACCTCAAGCTCTGCGTCTAGAGGCTCGTCTTCCAGAATAAGCAGGCGGAGAGCATTTGACATGGTTGTCTCCTTTTTGCTTTTTCTCTGCGTAGGGAGCAAGAGATAAGAACTCGGGATTCGTCACCGATTATGGATCACATTCGGCGGTGGTTCAGGCGTCATCTTCTGCCAGCAAGATATCTTTAGTTTCCATTACGTTTCTCCCGATGTCATCATTGGGAAGATGCTTCCCCTGCCTTTCCGAGGGTCAAGTAGAAGGTCGCGCCGTGGTCCGGCTCGCCTTCAGCCCATACCCGTCCACCGTGACGCTCAACGATGCGGCGTACCGTGGCCAGGCCGATGCCTGTGCCTTTGAACTCTTCTTCTCGATGCAGCCGCTGAAACACGCCGAACAACTTGTGGGCGTATTGGGGATCAAACCCTACGCCGTTATCTCGCACAAACAGGGTCACGTAGCCGCTTTCCTCGTTGGCCGGCAAGGTGCCAATCTCGATGTGTGCTTCTGATCGTGGGGCGGTGAACTTGACCGCATTGGAGAGCAGGTTTGCCCATACCTGATGCAGCAGGATCGGGTCGGCCTTGACGGGCGGCAGCGAGCCAATTTCCCAGGTGATGCGCCGGCCCTCTTCCTCAGGTGCTAGTTCTCGTCGCACCTTGCGGATCATCTCGTCGAGCGCGACCCGCTGGGTTTGCATCTCTGTGCGCCCGGCGCGTGAGAGGGTCAGCAGGTCGTCTATCAATCGGTCCATCCGGTCGGTCGACTGAACGATGGTTTTTAGATAGCGCGAGGAGGTGGCATCCAGTTGTCCCTTTTCGCGCTTGAGCAAGAGATCGACAAAGCCGGCGATGTGACGCAAAGGGGCACGCAGGTCGTGAGAGACGGAATAGGCAAAGGCTTCTAGCTCCTTGTTAGAGGCTTCCAGTTGCGCGGTGCGCTCGGCGACTTGTCGCTCAAGGCTGCTGATGAAGGTTTGCAACTGGACGGTCATGCTGTTGAACGTATCGGCCAGGATTCCCAGTTCGTCTTGGCTGGCGATCTCGACCCGCTGCGAAAGGTCGCCAGCACTGACGGCCTGCGCGATTGCAGCCATAGCCTGGATTGGCTGGACGATCTGACGTATGGTTAGGAAGCCCAGCACGCTGGCGACGATTAGCGCAACTATGACGAGGATCACAGTGATGACCACCGTATTGATGGCCAGGGGCATGGCTTTGGAGACGGCTTGCTCGGCGACGATGTTGAACTCTTGTCCCCCTAAACGAACCGTTTCGACGGCCAGGACGGCGCGCGTGCTATCCAGGCCCGCCTGGACACCGTCCTGCTCAGGCAGATCAAAGTGAGTGCCTCGCAACACCACCGAGGGGTTGCGGTGTGCCACGACTCGGCCTTGGGCATCGACGATGTAGACGCTTTGACCCTCGCCGACCTCAATGCTGGCGATCAGACCCCAGATTCTCTTGATGCGAACCTCGGCGACGAGAACGCTATCTACCAGGCCGGTGCGTAGGTCGAGCAGGGGTAGGGCGATGGCCATCAAGGGCTCACTGGAGGCTTCATCGAAGTGGACGGGGCTGTAACAGACCTGGCCGCTGGTGTAGGGGATGACAAACTCGTCAGCCTCAGCGCGGCTGCCCAGTTCGGTTGAGGTAAGGCTCAAGCGAGAGATATGAATCTGCTCTTGTCCTTGGCTATCGAGCAGGGCTAAACTTTCAAAGACATCTTGAGATATGAGTAATCTCAAGGTGTTGTACTGTTCGTTCTGGTTTAGCCCTGGCCACTGTTGTATCTTGCCGACGAGGCGTAACTCATTTTCCAACTCTTCAAAGAAGGCTGTTACCTCGGTGGCAACACCTTGCGCTACCTCGCGCTGCAAATCGAGTGCCTGCTGCTTCTGGGCGACAAGACTCTGCCAGGCCAGGATGGTCCCGACCAGCAGCAGGGGGCCGATGGCCAAAGTGATGAAGGCTACGCCTAATCGCACCCGGATGCTTTTGCGCATAGCAGCGGCTCACATACCTTTAGCGAATGATGATGTCTGCCTGTAGCAGGACATTGTCCGAGATGTCAAGGCCGATGGTTTCAGCTGTCTTTAAGTTGACCGCCGAAAAGAACTCGGCTGTTTCTACCGGCAAGTCGGCCGGCTTGCTCCCCTGTAGAATTTGGTCGGCCAGCCGTGCTGCTTGCTTTCCAGAACTAGTTTGCTTCATACCATAGGAAGTCAATACACCGTCTCTCACAACCTCAATATTGGCTCCTGATGTGGGCAATTGAGCTTTGATAGCCGCCTCTATAAGATCAAGTATGTGAGCAGAAACCAGACTGTCAGGTAGAAAAAAGATGGCGTCGGCCTCCTCTGGGATATTTTCAATGGCATCCACGACTTGTTCAGGATTACGAGCCTCGCACGTAATTAGCTCAATATCAAGTTTCGTGGCGGTTGCACTTGCCGATTCCATGGCTATTACAGGGCTTTGATCCTCGGGGTTATAAGGAACATAGACTCAGTAGATCCAAATTCTTGGTGTGCACATGTGCGTGTTGATGAAAATCACCTGCGAAACCGTCATTCTGAGCGTAGCGAAGAATCTCCGCCCTGCATTGGGAGACTCCTCGCTCCGCTCGGAGTGACGAAAATTGGATCTACTGAGACTTGTTCAATTGCGGGTGCTACCTGTATCAACCATTCCAGCCGCCGCCCCTCTTGAATACCGAAGGTGACGCCGGTTATATTACCACCGGGGCTTTTAAGACTATCTACCAGGCCGGCGCCCACTGGGTCGGTCACAGGCACAAAAACCACGGGTATATTGTTATCGGCTGTGGCTCGCTGTGCCGCCTGGGTAGCGGGGGTGGTGATGGACAGAATCAGATCGACATTCGCCGCCGCTAGACCTTGCGCCACCGAATCAAGTTCATCCATATCGACAGTTGCACCCTCGTAGAGATAGGTGACGTTTTCGCCTTCAACGTAGCCCAACTCGGTCATGCCTTCCTTGAAACCCTCCAGAGTGGCATCTAAATCTGGCACGGTGTTTATCACGCCGATGGTATAGTTTTGGAGTGGGGGGGCAAAGCAGGCTGTCAGCAGCGAGGTGATGAGCGTGGTCGCACAGGTGAGGGTCGGCCATCTGTGTCGGGCGCTGTTCTGAGAACGAACGTTGCCTACCATGGGTTTTACCTCCCGGCTTTGGAAACCTTCCAGATAGACTAGCGTTATTTGGCTGCTAACGTGTGTCTTTGATGAAGCGTTCTGCTGAGGGGCCTTGTGGTAAGATGTTTCAGAGGGTCAGAGATTCCAAGATGTGCATGGCGTTCTCGGCGAGCCCCCTCGTTCGGTTGGGTGTGCAGCTTTTCAGCTTAAACTCAGTTTATAACAGAATGGCTTTGGTGACAAATCGCTGCTGTGAGCGGGGGCTCTGTCTTTATTGGCTGGTGACGCTGAATAAAGCGGTGATCAGCGCCCACCGACCAGGGGAGGGCGGAGATGGTGCGTTACTTGGCCACGCGGAACAGCAACTCCCGGGGCTTACTTGAGAGCCAGCAAGATACAGCTGGCCGTGGGCCA
>CAZKDJ010000188.1:0-7771 GCA_964551295.1 uncultured Anaerolineales bacterium
GCCCACGATGCTCAATACGATCATTCGTTTGTTATTCATTTTTCCCTCCTTGAAATCAGGCTGCTATCCCAACTACGCGCCCCTTCAGCTGCGGACGTCTCTCGTCTGCCCTAGTTCTTCAGAACAAGCGGCACATAAATGCGATAGAGTCTCACAAAACGTCCTTTAATATCGTAATCGCCTCCATTCCACCACGAGTAGACCACCAGGCAGTCCCCCGAAGGCTCACAGGCCACAGCCGGATCACTATCCATATGGGAGAGCGAGGCGACAGCGAACTGGCCGCCCGACGTCGAATCCCGTCCTGCCAGCACGTACCGCCCATAGATGGTATCCGGCGGGCTGGGCTCCTCGAAATGCCAGGTGGCCAAATAGCCATATCTCTCCCCGTAGGCCAGTGCAAACTGTTGCTCTAGTTCGTCAACGGTATCTATGCCGCCGATGCTGAAACCAGCCGGGTCTCCTTGAGGAGTGCCATCGGTGCTCATCCGTCGGCCGCGTACCTGCCTGCCGAAAGGATCAAGGATGGTTTCCGCCCAGATGACCAGGTACTCGCCCGGGCCCGCAGCCACGACAGGCTGGTCCTGGGCGTTGCCGTTGGGGCAGACTGTGATCTCGGGGGACGGCCACAGTTCTGCCAGTTCAGCCCGGGTCGGCTTGCTGCGGATCTCCATCTCATAGGTCGCCATATCGTGATAGAAGTAAGCAATCAGGTAACCCCCGCTGCCGTCATAGGCCGCAGGGCTGTAGGCCACCGATGGGAAGGTCCGCTCGCCATCCATCCCGGAGGCAACGGTATTTTGACTGATCAGATGACCATCGCTGGCCCGCACACGCTGGGCGTAGACGTCGATCAGACCGCCTGCCCACTGATTCACATAGACCACCAGGTACTCGTCGTCGCGGCTGTTGTACGCCACGGCGGGCAACAATTGCTGGTCGATGGCGTCCGCGATCACGAATTCACCGCTCGACCAACTCCCGTCCCAACTGATCCGCGTGGCGTAGACATTGGAGTTGGAACCACCACTGTCATAGGCGATCAGGTACTGGTCTTGAGCGGGACTATAGGCCACCACCGGGGACACGCGTATCTCCCCGGGACCGGAGGCCACGACAAAGCCGGTTTCCAGACCTCCGTCGCCGTGTACACGCTGCGCCCAGATATCGTACGTGTACGCACCCTGTTTCGTGTACCATACCACCAGGTACTCGTCGTGGCGGCTGTTGTAGGCCACCACGGGCTCGCGGTTGTCGTACCCATCACTCCAGATGTCGATAGGCGGATCAATGATTGGGGATTGGGCCTCCGCCGAGTGGGCGCCGGAACCCGCTGGTTGGGCTTGGCTATCCCCGGTAATGGCCGGAAGGATCACGACCAACCACATGCCAAGCACCAATGGTAGAGCCAATCCGAATCTGAACCACTGTAATCTTTTCATTGTCCTTCCTCCCAATTGCTAGCCCTCCTGTGAGGTCACGGCCCCCGGGAAGGTGACTCACGGATGATCGCGTATCACAAGCGGCAGGTAGACGCGATTGCCCAATAGCCGCCCGTAGACCTCCCCGCTGCCTGCCTCCGGCGGCAAATCGTCAAAAATCACCAAAAAGTCACCGTGCGACCCACCAGCGACGGCGGCGTTATCCGCAAGGAACCCGCCGATAGCGATCTCCTCGCTCACAGGATTGCCATCGATGGAGATAGCTCGTCCCAGAATGCCAACGTAAGTGGGCGGGGGAGGTACGTACTCATCTTTCGCCCAGACGACGAGGTACTGCCCCGTGCTCTCAGTGCCGACCACGGCTGGGTTGCTCGCATCAGAGAATGCGGAAACGTCGATGAGGGAGCCTTCCAGGCTGCCGTCGGACGCCACCAACTGACCTTGGATCCACTCGCTCGCCTCGCAGACGACGAGGTACTGCCCCTGGCCACCATGTCCGGGAAGCGCCGCCACAGCGGGGTTCACCTCGTTGCTTGCAGATTGGAAAATGGGGAAAGCCGAGCCCAAAGTGCCCGCGCCGCCGGCCATCTCGATCCGACGACCGTAGACGTCGTCTTCGCCGGAGCCTTCGCGCCAAACAACCAGGAACTCGTTGCCAGCGCGGTTGTAGGCCAGGTCCGCACCCGCCAGGCTGTTGACGTAGTCGGTCTCAATGACAAACCGGCTGCCGGGTGAGCCTGCGCTCGACACCTCCTTGCCTATCAGTTCGTAGGAGAGCATCCACACCTCTTCCGACCACACCACCAGATACTTGTTTTCGGTAGACGCGTAGGCCACTGCCGCCCCCCAGTTCCAATCCCCCTGACCGCCGATACTGATCTCCCCGTCCAGGAGTTGCCCCGTCGCCGACACCCGCCGAGCAAAGATAGAGGCATAGATGTCATCCTGCCAAACCACCAGGTACTCGTCCGCCTGGCTGTTGTAGGCCACGTCTGGATACTGGCGCTCGTGGCCTGTCCCGGCCGCGATGGCGAACCAATTCCCTATGAGCGCGCCATTCCCGGATACGCGGCGACCGTAGATGTCGTCGTTCCCCGGCCGGTCGTTCCACCACACCACCAGATACTCATCTCGGTTGCTGTTGTAGGCAATGGATGGCGCCACCGCCTCCGTCGCGGGCAAGTTGCTGATGTTGAAGATGTGACCAATGGGGCCGCCGACAGTTTGGTGGGCGCCGTCACCGGAGTTGGCGTCGCCCGCATCTGCGCTCGAGTTAACAGTGTGGATTGTCTGCTGCACCACCGCCGAGGACGGAGCCGCAGTGAGAGAACACAGCAGGACACTCAAAATCAGCAGGGTCAGAACTCGCCCACCGGTCTTCTCACACCCCCACGTGCCGTTGATTCCGTGCAGCCGCCGCCCGGTCGCTGTCTCCGACCATGCCGCGCCCACGATGTTCAGTTCGATCATTCGCTTGTCATTCATTGTTCCCTCCCGGAGATCGCGCCTCTGTCCGTCACCGTACAGACCTTCAATCCCTCAGGACCAACGGCAGATAGACGCGATTGCCCAGCAGTTGGCCATAGACCTCGCGTGGGGCTGACACCAGCGGCGGCTCAGCATCGAAGGCCACCAGAAAGTCCCCAAGCGACCCACTGGCCACAGCCGCGTTAAATGGAGCAAAGCCGCCGATGCCAGTCTCCTCGCCCATAGGGTTGCCATCAATAGAGATGGCCCTTCCCACAATGCCATCGGAGGTAAATGGGAGAGATACATACCCCTCTTGCCTCCAGACGACAAGATACTGCCCCGTGCTTTCGCTTCCGGCCACGGCCGGGCCGGTTGCACCAGAGGTGGAGGAAATTTCGATAAGGGAGCCCTGCAGGCTACCATCAAACGCCACAAACTGACCCTGGATCCATTTGTCCCCGACCCCAATGTACGTCTGGCAGACGACGAGGTACTGCCCCTGACCGCTATGTCCGGGAAGCGCCGCTACAACGGGGGTCCACTCGTCGTTGACAGAGTCGAAGATGGGGAACGCGGGACCCAAGGTACCCGTACCGCCCGTCATCTTCACCCGGCGGCCATAGACGTCGTAATCGCCGCCGACGTGTTCGCCCCAGACCACCAGGAACTCGTTGCGGGGGCGGTTGTAGGCTAGGTCCGCCTGGGCCTCGCTACAGTTCAAGCAGTTAGGGTCAATGGCGAATCGGATGCCGGGTGAGCCCATGCTCGTCACCTCTTTGCCCGCGAATGCGTAAACCGTGCCAGTCTTTTCCGTCCAAACCACCAGATACTTGTTTTCGGTGGAAGCGTACGCCACCGCGGGCCCCCAGTTTTCATCCCCCATACCGCCGATATCGATCTCCGTACCCTGGAGTTGCCCCGTCGCTGATACTCGTTGGGCGCAGATATCGGAGTAGTTATCTACCCAGACCACTAGGTACTCTTCCGCTTGGCTGTTGTAGGCCACATCTGGAAACGCACGCTCGTGGCCTGCCCCGGCCGCGATGGCGAACCAGTTCCCTATGAGCGCGCCATCGCCGGACACACGGCGACCGTAGATGTCGTCGTTCCCCGGCCGGTCGTTCCACCACACCACCAGATACTCGTCCCGGTCGCCGTTGTAGGCGATAGATGGCACCACCGCCCCCGTCGCGGGCAGGTTGCTGATGTTGAAGTTGTGACCAATGGGGCCGCCGGCAGCGCGGGCCGCGCCGAACGCTTGCAAAGCCAATGCAGTTGCATCGTGGGGAAAGCCAGGCAAATCACCCCCCTGGCCCGGAGACATGGCACGCGTGGGTTCAGCCACCATCGCCAATGCCGCCACGCCGACGATCAAAACAACGGATACCACTCTATTGATAGACATTTTTCCCTCCTAATTCGTTTTGCACCCTGCCTTCCCGGCAAGGCCCTAAGCCATATCGGTTCGTTCCCGCAAATAGTCAAACAACTCGTCCAGGCTGGCGAAAGCCCTCCGCTCGCCGGTGCGCGTGCTCTCGAGGGAGGCTCGCCAGATGGCCTCCTGCTCACTATCACCCTCCCGCCACAGCCGCAGCAGGTACGATACGTAGTCTGACTGCTCTTTCACCGCCTCCTCCACCTGCTCCCCGGTCCGATCCTGCAAAAAGTCGAACAGTTCGTCCAAGCTAGCAAAGCCCCTCCGCTCGCCGGTGCGTGTGCTCTCGAGGGAGGCTCGCCAGATCGCCTTTCTGCCCATGCCAGGGGATTCTCCATCGCCGCTCACCCGCCAGAGGCGCAACAGATATGATAAATAGTCCGGTCGCCCTTTGGCCATAGCCCATGCTCAATCTTCCGCCGCCTAGTATACCGGTCAGGCGTGGAGAAAACGCCAGGAAAACGTGGGGAGAACGTGGGGAAAGGGGAAATTGCGCAATCTCCTCCTATACGATATAATCTCTTACATCCGAGAACCGCGTTTGGGGGGATGAACGATGGCTCGCTTAAAACTCTCCTTACTGGGCCCCTTCCAGGTCACACTGGATGGAGAACCCGCAATCGGTTTCGAGTCCGACAAGGTCCGAGCGTTGCTCGCCTACCTGGCGGTCGAGGCTAATCAGCCGCACAGCCGCGACAAGCTGGCTGGCTTGCTGTGGCCCGAGCGGCCCGACCGGGATGCCCGTAACAATCTGCGCTACGCCCTTTCCAACCTACGCCAAGCGATAGGAGATCGTGCGCAGTCCGACAACCGCAAAACTACCTCCCCGTTTCTCCGCATCTCGCGCCAGACAATCCAGTTCAACCAGGCCAGCGACGCCTGGATCGACACAATCGCCTTCGACCGGCTGCTGAAAGAACCGAAATCGACCATCCGCAAGCTGAAAGAGGCAGTTGACTTGTATCGTGGAGAGTTCCTAGAGGGGTTCTTTATCGCCGACAGCGTGCCCTTCGAGGAATGGGCGCTGCTCAAACGGGAGCAGTTCAAGCGGCGGGTGCTTTCCACGCTCCATCGCCTGGCGATGGTCCACGAGAAACGCGGCGAGTACGGACGCGCCCTTCCCTACGCCTATCGGCAGGTCGAGATGGAACCGTGGCAGGAGCAAGCCCACCGGCAATTGATGCGCCTGCTGGCGCAGAATGGTCAGCGGGGAGCTGCCCTGGCTCAATACGAGACCTGCCGACACGCTCTGGCCGAGGAACTGGACGTCGAGCCGGCACAGGAGACGACACAGCTGTATGAGCAGATCCGCGACGGAACACTAGACCTGGGCAAAGCCAGAAGAGCAGCAACCGAAGAGGCAGGAGTAGCGCCGCCACCTCAGGCAGCAGAGACGATCCCTGCTCCGCCCGCGCCCGCTCGACGTCCCTGGGCAGGTCGGCAAAGGCTCGGCAGGAGACTGGCCGTGGTCGGGGGTGTACTGTTGCTCCTGGCCATCGTCGCCGTGGTGGCGATTCATCCCTTCGGCATCGGGAGTGGGCTATTCGGAGCAGCGTCCGAGACGCCCATGGCGCCACCCGACGGCAAAATCCTTCACCTATGCGAAGGCATAATGCCTCCCCAAATCTGCGTGTACGAAACCCGGACTAATCAGGTCACGCAGGTGACCCACGCCCTGGAATTCGAGACGATCGGGCGCCCATCCTGGTCGCCCGACGGAGAACAGATCGTCTTCAACGCAGGCCCAGGTTTCACCACGGTATCGCAGGGAAATCAGAAGCTATACATCATCGACGCCGACGGCTCCAATCTGCGACAGATCAGCGACGATAACGCGGCCGACGTCGAGCCCGACTGGTCTGCCGATGGAGAGTGGCTCGCCTTCAATCGCAGCGGCGAATTGTGGATCATCCACCCGGATGGCTCAGAGGCCCAGAGGCTGTTCGGCAAATCGGAAAAGCCCTGCGTTGGGAATTTGGCTTGGTCGCCCGACAGTCAGCAGATCGCCTTCGTAGGCCACGGATGCATGCCAGTCTCTGCCCCCGAAGAGATATGGGTCATCAATCGCAATGGGACCGATCCCCGAATGGTGCACGCCTTCGAGGGGCAGGTGGATCAATTGGAAGTACTCTGGAGCGATGACGGCCAAAAGATACTCTGCGTCCACAGACATGAAGGCGAGGAAACGACGCTCCTCCTCGTCAACGCCACCGGGGTCGGTGAACCAACCACGCTGGACAGACTGCCCTACTGGTGGCATCCCACCTTCTCGCCGCAATGGGGCCTCACCGCCAGGGAATAGAGACCTCCATGCGCGGCTGTGGGAGGTGAGTGCGGAGTTGACTGGGCTAACGGTACCCAATTGACAGTGAATGATAAGCTAAGTTGTTGCCGCACCAATTGATCCTGGAGAAATCGCATAGAACTATGGAGAATCCAGCTCTTCTGTCAACACAAGTCTATGAATCCGAAGCATTCCAAATTCACCTGCGTCTCGAAACATTAGCTACGAACTACTTTGTCTTCGACCGAAGCTGTCACGAGATGATGAAATTATTGGCTGCGGTCCAGCATCCTGACAGATTCGAGAAGCTGTGAACTCAAGACAAAGATGAGGCTATGATCCTCATTCTGCGCGAGATCACTCGTCTGCTACACAACCTTGTGGCTTCGGCCAAGAGTCTAGTTGATCACACACGTCGTTTTATCAATGCTTGGTACAGTGGTACAGACTTTCTGGAGGAGTATCAGCAAGAAGTTGAAAAACGATTCGTAGGGAATCCAGTAGCAGGTTTCGTTGAGGATCTTCGTAACTACACCCTACACTATCAGCTTCCACCGGCAACGGCCCTTTTCGAAGTTAGAAATGAACTTGAAAGCAAAGAGCAGATTGCTACACAGACTATCGTTCTCAATAAGGCAGACCTTCTACAATGGTCAAATTGGGACAAGGGTAAACCATATTTGGAGGTTGCTGACGACAGGATTGTAGTACAAGAAATCATCGGGCAATACATTCAGGCTGTGCAGGCTTTCCACCAGTGGATGAGGAGTAGACTTATGGAAATCCACGCCGAAGAACTAAAGTGGCTTGCCGAGATGAGTCGGAAAGTTGAGAAAGCCTTAGGTAGACTTACTGGAGCGGCCTAACACGCACCGAGATGACAACGCCTTCACCATTGCATAGCGTCACTGGTTTCATTTTGGAAGCGGGCGTACTCGATCTGTTGGTTTTCGAATTTGTAGCCAACAAACCCCACACAGAAAAGAATATCAAGGAGACTTGACTATGCCCATCGCCTATATCGCCCTGACCGTCGCCGTCCTCGCCGCGGCCGCGACGGCCGTGTTATCCAAGAACCTGCTCCGGTCGGCTGTCGCCCTGGGCATAGGCAGCGTGGCTCTGGCCACGCTGTTTTTCTTG
>CAZKDJ010000189.1:0-7736 GCA_964551295.1 uncultured Anaerolineales bacterium
GGAGGCCTTCGCCTACGGCGCGATCAACGGCCTCACGCTGACGGCCATTTTCAGCGGCTTTTCGACGTTCAACCGGGTGACGCCGGCGCGCGACTTGGTGCGGCTGACGCCGCGTGCCTTTCACGAGGCCGGCATCGTGCTCTCCATCGCCCTGACATTCGTGCCGCAGATGACGCGCAGCCTGAACCAGATCCGGGAGGCCCAGGCGGTGCGCGGCCACCGCGTGCGCGGCCTGCGCGACTGGCTGCCCATCTTCGTGCCGCTGCTGGTCGGCGGGCTGGAGCGCGCCCTGGGCTTGGCCGAGGCGATGGTCGCCCGCGGCTACGGCGCCATCTCCGACCAGGCGCACTCCCCGCGTGCCCAGGCGCTGCTGGCGCTGGGCCTGCTGGCGCTACTCCTAGGCTGGCTAACCACCCTGTTTCTGCCGCAGTGGCGCGTGGCCGGCATAGGAGGGATGATCGCCGGTGCCGGGCTCATCGGCGGCCTGCTGTGGCGGGTCGGACGCTCGGTTGCCCACACGACCTACCGGGCGCGCCGCTGGACTGCCCGCGAGGGCTTGGTCGTATTGGGGTGCGCGGTGACGCTGGCCTTTCTCCTGGCATTGCTGCCCTTTGTGGATCGAGAGACCCTGTATTACTCCCCTTACCCGCGCCTGGCGCTCCCGGCGTTTGACCCAGGCGTAGGATTGGGAATACTGGGGCTGCTCGGTCCCGCCCTAGTAGCCAAGGCGGAGGAGACAGCATGCGATGATTGAGATCGACCAGCTCACGTACACCTACCCCGGCGCCTCGGCCCCGGCCCTGGCCGACCTGACCCTGCGCGTCACCGAGGGGGAGTTTGTCCTCGTGGCCGGGCCGTCGGGGGCGGGCAAGTCCACCCTGCTGCGCTGCCTCAACGGGCTGGTGCCCCACTTTGCTGGCGGCGTGGTCGGCGGGCGCGTCACCGTCGCCGGTCACGATCCCATCGCCGAGGGACCGCAGGTGCTCAGCCGCGTCGTCGGGTTCGTCTTCCAGGACCCGCAGGCCCAGTTCGTGCTGGATCGGGTCGAGGACGAGATCGCCTTTGGGCTGGAGAATGAGGCCATCCCCCCGGCAGAGATGCGCGTGCGCGTCGAGGAAGCGCTGCACCTGTTGGACCTGGCCCCTCTGCGCGACTGCGCACTGGACACGCTCTCCGGCGGCGAGCGGCAGCGGGTGGCCATCGCCGCGGCCCTGGCGTTCCACCCGCGTGTCCTGGTGCTGGATGAACCCACGTCGCAGCTCGACCCGCAGTCGGCCGAGGGTGTACTCCAGACGCTGGTGCGCCTCAACCGCGATCTGGGACTGACGATCGTCCTGGCCGAACACCGGCTGGAGCGGGTGCTGCCCTACACCGACCGCCTGGTCTACCTGCCTGGCAATTCCGGCAAGGTGCTGGACGGCCCACCCCGCCGGGTCTTGCAACAAATGGAACTGACGCCGCCGCTGGTGACGCTGGGCAAGGTCCTGGGGTGGAACCCATTGCCGCTGACGATCAAGGAGGGACGCGCTTTTGCCGCCAGCATCCCGACCCCGGCGGCCTCCCAGCGCCCTATGAAGCCAAAGGAAGGCCAGCGGCTGCTGGTCCGCGACCTGCACTTTGCCTACGACGGCGCGGACACGCTGCGTGGCATCGACCTGGATATAGCGCCCGGAGAACTGGTGGCATTGATGGGGCGCAACGGGTCGGGCAAGACCACGCTGCTCAAGTGCATCGTCGGGCTGCTGCGGCCCAGGCAGGGGCAGATCACGCTGGACGGGCAATCCATCGCCGGGGGCAATACGGCCGAGACCTGCCGCCACGTGGGCTACCTGCCCCAGGAGCCGGACGCCATGCTCTTTGCCGACACGGTGATGGACGAGTTGCAGGTCACGCTGCACAACCACGGGCTGCAGAATGCCCCGCCCATCGCGCCGATCGATCTGCTGGCCCGCCTGAGGCTCGATGGCTCGGCTGCCGCTTACCCGCGCGACCTCAGCGCCGGTCAGCGGCAGCGCGTGGCCCTGGGCGCAGTGACCGTCACCCGGCCTGGGCTGTTGTTGCTGGATGAGCCCACCCGGGGCCTGGACTATTGGCTCAAGCGGCAACTGGTCGCCCTACTGCGGGAGTGGCAGGGGGAGGGGGCGAGCGTAGTGTTGGTGACCCACGACGTCGAGCTGGTGGCCCAAGCTGCTGACCGCGTGGTGATCCTCAGCCAGGGCCAGGTCATCGCCGACGACGCGCCGCAGGTGCTGACCGCTTCGCCGTTGTTCGCCCCCCAGGTAGCGCGGCTCTTTCCCGGCAGCGGCTGGCTCGTCGCCGAGGATGCGGTATCTGGGTTGGACAAAGGATAGTAGCCGTGAGTAAAGGAGGAATGTAAGCGTGGGACAAAGTGACGGGCTGGTTGAACTTGAGTATAGTCAGAAAACCTTTATGGTGATTGGCGGGGAGGAGAAGAATACCAAGATGCTGATCGAGGACGACAATCTGGTCGTTTTCGAATCTCTATGGCATGCCGGCTCGTTGGTTCACGATCTGCACGAGTTGGGAATCGCCGCCCAGGTTGTGCCGATGCCGCTATACGCGCTCCATCATCTGGCCAGGGGTATGAATCTCGGCCTATGGGTCTTGCGACACGATGGCACGGTTACGTCCATTGAGGAGATCATCTTTCTGTAAAGCACAAGCTTGCACACGGTTTTCTCCGCAGTGATTCATAATCGCCGATTGCGGGTTCGCGCAGAGGGATAGCTTTCACCGCTCCACCTCCACCCGCATCTGCATCCCATCACTGACAATCTCTATCGCTCCCTGCTCGTCGGTGCGGCAAACGGGCAGCTCTTCCAACCGCTCCAGCACCTCGTCGCATGGATGGCCGAAGCGATTATCAGCCCCCACATATATTACCCTGGATAGAGACTGCCCCTGTTTGCTTATAGAACAGGGGCAGTCCGAATTCCCGATCAATACACCTTGCCGCAAACGCAGCTCCAATCACCGCCAGGGCAATCGGTGTGCCCACAGTTCGGATAGCTACTTGCAGGATCGCCGTAAAGGGTCAGGTTGGGCATCAGGGTTCAAACAGTCCAACTTCAGTCCCGACGACCCAATAGGGGCCAGGACAATTTGCAGGCACTGTCTGCTTCAATTGCTCATCAAGACTATCGGTTTCACCTCCGCTTAGACGTATCGTTTCACCGATACGCAAAACGACTTCTTTGCGATTTCCAGTTATTACGCCAGTTACAACTCGGATGCTATCTTTTTCGGTGGTCACGGTAATATCAGGTGGCCATACAAGCAAATAACTAGTGTCGCTGTCCCTATCGTTCACGCGTATGCAGGAATCAACTTTATCTAGTTCGCCAACAAGCTTGGCTGTCCAAGCGGTTGCTATTACTGCTTGCCCGGCTGTCGGGGTTGTAGTAGAACTAGTTGAAGGAGATAAGTTGCATGCTGCTACAGTCAACAGCACATTGAATAGTAATATCGCCGTAAAAAAGGGTTTGCTCATCTTGGTGTGCCTCAATCACAAAAGAGATGCAATTAGTATCATCTCAATATCTTGGGGGAATGTAGGTCGGATTGGCAATCCGACTTACTCTTGCCCCTACTTTTTGAGAAGATACAGCAATTAGGTCTGGGGTTCCAGTAGGACGACCTGGATGAGTTCTCTGGAACTGTAGGCATGTGGCTAGTTGGTCAGGATGGAAAGTCCAAGAATGTTGTAGATTTGGTCAACTGGCCCGTAAATTACACAAGGATTGCCGTTTCCTAGAGTACAGGCGGCAATAGTAGTTCCATAAGCAGTGTTGTTCCAAAACCATGGTCCACCACTATCCCCTCCCTGTACAGTCATGTTATCGACACGGACATGTACCCCACCCTGACTCGTTGTGGCGATAGTTCCACATGCGTAGCCCGTAGTCTTGCCATACTTGCATACCCATTCGCCTACTGACTGAGAGGCACGAAATTTCGCACTGTAAATATAACGGTTGTACGTTCCATCCCATATTAGGTTTCTTACGGTAAATGCGTGGTCCCCTCTGTGCCACTGGATATCATAGGTACCTCCTACGGTCCCACTCATAAACGGCAACGATACCCCACTGTACCATTGCGAATTACTGCAATGGCCTGCCGTTGTAACACCTTTGACTCCACTAGAGTTCCTGACTGAAAAACCACTTGTACACGTTGTCAGAGCTTTACCCCCAAAAATGTCAGCAACGTCTCTAGATAGTTCAGTAAACTTGACTACATCAACAACGTCAGGTAATTGGGTATTTGCTTCTTGCAGAGCCGCTGCGAGTTGCGCTGGATCAAGTACATATAGTTCGGCTCGATTGTTAGGTATGTTGATCGCGGAGCTTGCACGTATCTCCAAACTATTGACAGCCTGCACTGCTTGGGATCGAGCAACTTCGAGCTCCTTGAGCGTTGTATGGGCTGTATGCACCTCGACAACGTCAGCCAATGGTCCACTTTGAACATATGACTGAAGGGTCGATTCTTCCTCCCGAGTGAACATCACGATAACACGATACTCAGGCTGGTGTTGAATCCAAAGTCCGGCGAAGGTTTCTCCTTCCTTTGCGGTTAACTCGCGATTGAGCTTCCCTATATCGCCCTGCAATTGCAGCCGGCGGATGGCTTCATCTAAATTCACGTCCATAGCAGTTGCATAAGCTTTTGCGTCCATTATCAATGCATCATCCACCTGCTCGATTTGGGTTGCTCCTTCTGCAATTTGGGCCGCAGAAGGGTAGGCGGCTGCACTGATAATCACGAGAGTTACTGTTATTACAAGTAAACGGCGAAATTTAAGCATTGTTTTCTCCTTTCTGAATGTTTGACTTATACATGTAATGAAAGGGAACCGAGCAGACTACATTTCGTCGACTATTCCCCACAAGCCACTTTCTCATTCTATCATATTCTCGGAGGCTTACCATCCGAAAAATGACCATCTTTCTTTGGTCGTTTTGAGTAGGTTTGTCTGGTCGAGTCAACCAGAGGCAAGCTGTTCCACCGTTCCTTAACTTCTTTGCACCAATGATTTGCCCTGGCTAATTGCTTCTGGGTGAGAAAGATCTCTCCACGTGCAGCGCAGCGGATCGCCTGCACAATGCTGGATGGGGTTTCGTCCTTGAGGAGATAGCCTACGATTCCTGCCTCAATTGCCTTTGCCAGGTAGCAGTCCCGATCGTGGGCCGTCAACACCAGGGTAACCGTCTCGGGATAGTTCGCGCGCACCCATCTCTCGACCTCGTACGGGCGAAGCTGGGCATAACTAGATCAAGCAGCAAAATGTCTGGCCGGAGTTCGGAGACCATTCGCTCCGCTTCTAGGCCGTCCTCTGCCTCTCCCACGACCTTGATGTCGGGCTCTTTCTCCAGGATCGCGCGAATACCTGATCTGGTTACGGGAAAATCGTCGGCTACCAATACGCGGATAGTCCCTTTCGCATCGTCCATAGAATCCTCCTCAGACACACATTATACCGCTGTCCCCCCCGCAAGCAAATCACCTTTCAGGGCTCATTTTCCACTGCGCTGCACCTCCACTCGTATTTGCGTTCCATTGCTGACGATCTCGACCGCGCCGCGCTCGTCGGTGCGATAGACCGGCAGCCCATCCAGCCGCTGCAGCACCTCGTCGCATGGATGGCCGAAGCGATTATCAGCCCCCACGCTGATGACGACCACCTCAGGATCGACCGCCTCCAGGAACGCTTGCGAGGTCGAGCTGCAACTGCCGTGGTGCTGGACCTTCAACACCGTGCTCTGTAAGGGCGCATCGCGATGCGCCCCTACGAGGTTTGCCTCCACCTCCGCCTCGCTATCGCCCGTCAGCAGCAGCGAAACCTGGTCATACGTCAGCCGTGTCACCACCGAGTTGTTGTTGGCATCCTCCTCCAACTGCGATCCCGGGTGCAGCACGACCATCTCCACCGGATGCCGTGCGTCCGCCTCGTCCAGCGCCAGTCGCAATCCCGCTTTCCCCTCGTGCACCGCCGCTCCTTCCGCCGCCACCACCTCCAGCCAGCGCGCGTAGGTGGCCGAGTCCAGTGCCATCTCGCGAAAAACCACCGCATCTACCCGGTATCGCTCCAACACCGCGATCAGCCCGGTGACGTGGTCGGACTCGGGATGCGTGAGCAGCACCAGGTCGATGGAGCAATCCCAGAACGGCATGCGGCGGCCCAGTTGCGAGAGCAGCGCCGTCTCGCTCGGCCCGCCGTCGATGAGCACCTGCCTGCCGGAGGGGGTCTGGATGAAGATGGCGTCCCCCTGGCCTACGTTGAGGAAGGTGACGTGTAGCTTGCCGTCGGGCAGCCCGCGCCGAGCAGAGATGCCTAGAATCAGCAGGACGGCGGACGCGCCGAGGATGAACTTGGTCCGCATGTTGGCGTTGAACCGCGTCCACAGCGCGCGCCGCCGCTCCCGGGCCTGCTGGAACCACCAGGTGAGACCCGCCAGCAGGACATAATACCCCCACACCATCCAGTTCTCCATTTTCACCGGCACCGAGGCGAGCGGCGCCCGCGCCGTCAGCCGCACCATCTCGATGGTGTAGGTGAGGAACACCCAAGCCACCCAGCCCGCAACCTGGCCCAGCGGGCGAAAGACCAGCCCCAGCAGCAGGGCGATGCCACCAGCGATCATCACATATGATTGGACGGGAGTTACAGAGTGATCAGGTTTGTATCATGCCCTTTTCAGTCGAAACGCTAATCGGCGTGGCGCAGCTCTTCATACCGCCTGGTTCACGAATTTCTACATTGCAGGGAGGATCAAATGAATGGATGCATTATTCGGCCATGACAGGCCTCGCCAGCTCAGACTTTCGCCCAGTTGGTGGGCGAGGATTGCTAGTACAAGACTGAACCAGAAGGCATCGTGAGAGCCCTCGTGTGTATGGACTCTTTTTTGTTGCCTGCAAGCCTCGGCCATCGTGCTGCCCATCTGTCTATTTATTATTCGTCTATATGAAATCCACCTACGTACTGCATAACTATTGACATGTAGTACATAGTGTGATATACTTGCGGTCGAACATAGGCCTGGTTGAACCTATGAGGAAAAAGCAAAGATGCGAGGACAAGGGCAAAGAAGGCGGAGACATGGTCGTCGGACAACCGGGATGCGGGAGTCGGCACTGCTTCTGCTCCTGCACCGCGAACCTGCTCACGGCTACACCCTGCTGGAGCAGTTGGAGGAGTTCGGCCTGGGAGAGATTGCCCCCAGCGTCATCTACCGGGCGTTGCGCGATATGGAAGCACGAGGATGGGTCGCTTCGATATGGAACGAGGAACAGACCCAGGGGCCACCTCGCCGCGTCTATCACATCACCGCCCTGGGGAACGAGGTGCTGGCTACGTGGGTACGGGAGTTGGATGAGACCCGGAAGATGCTTGATCGCCTGGTGGGAGCGTACCATCTTCACATGGAGGAAGGCGAAGGTGAGCATCATTGATGCGTTGTCAGGGAGCCTGCGTACCGACACGCCTGTCCGCCAGGTGTTGGTGGGAGCTTTCTGGACGGCGGACAGGAGTTGGCCGAGTGACTGCTAGAACAATTCTGGAATGAGCAACTTTCGAAGGAGAAGAATGGTCACAGACGTACAAGTTGTCGACGCCCTGCGCGAGGTGATGCACCCGGAGATCGAGCAACGCGATCTGGTTGGATTGAAGATGATCAGAGACGTAAGCGTCAAAGATGAAAAAGTCACGC
>CAZKDJ010000190.1:0-7716 GCA_964551295.1 uncultured Anaerolineales bacterium
GTTGAAAACGGCCCACCTAAAGGTGGGGGTTTCTACCCTATTTACAGACAATGAAACGCTTTCGAGAGTTCATCTACGACCTGCATCCATATGCGCTGTGTTGCATCTCGGCCCCGCTGACGGTTGCTCAGATCGTCATGGCGTTCGTTCTCCGCCAACCCGGCAGCGAGGTGCTGCGCCGGATCGGCTTGGTTTTGTGGTGGACTTCGGCCATCTTCGGCTGGCTGCCCATCTTTACCTTTCTTAGGAAAGGGAATGTACCCAAGGGCAAAAGCTACGTCCACACCACAGCGCTGGTTGATACCGGCATCTATGCCATCGTCCGTCACCCGCAGATGGGCACCGCCTGGCTGCTGATGTGTGTCGCCTTGATGCTCATCACCCAGCACTGGATCAGCATCGCGCTGAGCATCCCGGCGATAGTGCTGGCCTACCTGGACGTTTTGAAAGCTGACCAAAGGTGCATCGAAAAGTTCGGCGACGCGTACCGGCGATACATGGAAAGAGTACCGCGGGTGAACTTTGTGGCAGGCGTCATCCAATTGGCACGGCACAGAATAGGGAGATAGCGATGAGTGCAAAACAATCGCGTTGGTTCGCCTGGTCGCCAACCGGCGACACACTCGTGGCGGTGGTCGCCGAGCTCACAATGATCGCACTCTATTGGACCGCCACTCACCTGCTAGATAGCAACTGGGCCGCCGTGCTGGTCTTTGGCTTGCTGACCAATCTAGGTCTCAACGTGCTTTTCCCGGTGTGGTGGATCGTCTACCACCGCAAATGGCCTTTGAGCGAGTTGGGCATCACCACGCGCCATTGGCTCGCCAGCCTGCTCATCGGCGTTGGCCTGGCGGTCTTTAGCTCGTTTGGGCTGCGGCAACACGTAACCGGCGTCGATTGGCTGCCCCATGTGCTCTTCAACGCCGTCATCCTGTGGGAACCCTTCTTCGTCTTCAGTTGGCTGCAACTGCGCTACGACCGCGCCTTTGGCATCCTGCCGGGGGTGCTGCTGACGGGCTTGAGCTTTGCCGCGTACCACACCGGCACCTACCCACCCGCCGGGTTAGTCACGCTGTTGATCTCGGGGCTTTTCTTCGCCGCCATCTTCCGCTTGACCTCGAACCTGCTGATCCTATGGCCGTTGGCCTGGTGCGTGGGGTCCTCGATCGGCACCCTGATGGGCGGCATGCAGTTCACCTGGAACCAGGTCGCAGCCTGGTCGGCTATCCTGCTGATCCAGTTGGCCTTCATCGGCTACATCTGGAGACGTCAGATACTGGCAGAGAGAATAGGAATTGGAGGTTGATCAAATGGACACAGCAACTTTTTGGACCCAAGTCGCCACGTACAACGAGACGACGTGGCCGGTACAGGCCGTGATGATCGTCGCAGCCGCCTACCTGACGTACCGTGTGTGCACCAGGCCAAGCGCCACGGCAGACGTATGGATGAAGGCATTCCTCGCCTTTGCCTTCGCCTGGGATGGCATCGTATTTTTCCTGGTCTTTCTCAGGAACCCGGTCTCTATGTTCACCGGCGCGCCGCTGTTCCTCATCGTGTCTATCCTGTTCGTCGTGGACATATTCGCCAAGAAAACGCACTTCAAGCTGCCTGAAGGTAGGTGGATGAGAGGGCTGACCATTGTCTGGGTTTTGCTGGCGACCCTTTATCCCCTGATCGGGTGGCCGCTGGGCCACGTATACCCCAAGGTCTTGCTACCTCTGCTCCCTTGCCCGCTCACCGTGTTCGCCATTGCCCTGGTCGCTGCGGCAGTGCCTGACACGGATAAAAAGGTCTTTACCGCCCTGCTGCCGTGGGCCTTGCTGGGGCTGCCCAAGTGCTTCGGCGCGCTCGACTGTTACGAGGACTGCATCCTCTTCGCCGGCGGTGTCTATGGACTGATCGTGCTCATTAGAAATTGGAGGCTAATGAAATAACAACAGTAACCACCTCGGACAATTGGCTCACCAAGCGCATCATGCAGCTGACCCACCAAGAGAAGCGATTCGTCAACGACCCCGCCAATGCGGAGCGGGTGGCTCGCATCGCCGGGATGATACTGGAGCGGGCGACGTTGCCGTCGGATCTACGATGCCTGGAAATCGGCTGCGGGCAAGGAGCGGTGACCCGGCTGCTGGTGGAACGGTACGGCGCGCGGGTGGTCGCCAGCGAGTTGAATGTAATTAGGGCAAAGGCGCACAGGGCACCTTTGCCCAAAAGTTGCAACTGCCGAACCGATTCCAGATTCGCTTGTCTACAGCCCAAGCAGCCGTCCGCCTTGATAGACAACCACGGCCACCACCCATCCCAGGGCCGTCAGGTAGGCCGCGTTGAACAACGTCCACTTGACGCCGTACTCTTGCTTCTGGGCGGCCACAGCCACCATGCAGGGAATGTAGAGCAGGACGAAGACGTTAAAGGCTACGGCCTTCAGTGGCGTGAAGTTCGCCTGCAGCGCCTCCATCAGCGCGGTGTCTTCCTCCTCTTCCTCGCCGCCCATCAGGTCTACGCCGGGGATGATGCTGACCGCCGCCTTCACCGTGTCCACCGTCGCTTCCCAGAAGCTGACCACGGTATCACCCAGGTCTTGGAAGAAGGTGGTCGGCTGCGCCGCTTCCACCTCTTCCTCACCGCCGACGTAGATCTGGCTCATCGTGCCCACCACGACCTCCTTGGCTACAAAGCCTGTCACCAGCGAGCCGGACGCCTTCCAGTTGCCAAAGCCCGCCGGGGTGAAGATCGGCGCGATCACGCGCGACACCCCCGCGAAGGCACTGTCGTCCACGTTGGCATCCGCGAACGAGCCACCGCCGCGCACCGGGATCGCCAGCAGGAACCAGATGATGACGCTCGTCGCCAGGATGATGGTCGCCGCGCGCTTGATGAAGATCGCGCTGCGCTCCCACATGTGCGTCCAAACGCCGCGGAGCGTCGGCATGCGATAAGGCGGCAGCTCCATCACGAACGGAGCCGGCGGCTTGTTCTTGTACAGCACACGCTTCATCACCACGCCGGTGAGGATCGCCAGGACGATGCCGACGAGGTACATTGAGAAGATAAAGCGGCCCGGGTTGCCGGGGAAGAAAGCCGCGGCGAAGACGGCGTAGACCGGCAGCCGCGCACCGCAGCTCATCATCGGCACCAGGAAACCGGTCAGCTTGCGGTCGTCCTCGTTCTCCAGCGTCCGCGTGGCGTAGATACCAGGCACGGTGCAGCCGAAGCCGACCAGCATCGGCAAGAAGCTCTTGCCGTGCAGGCCCACGGCATGCATCAGCCGGTCCATCACGAAGGCAGCGCGCGCCATGTAGCCCGAGTCCTCCAGCACGGCCAGGAAGAAGTACATGAAGAGCAGCACCGGCGCGAAGACCAGCACGCCGCCCACACCGGCGATAACGCCGTCAACCATCAGCGACTCGAACCACGTGCCACCGAGACCGATGAGGTTGAGGATAGCGACCATCCACCTGGTAATCGGCCCACCGATGACGCCGTCTACCCAGTCCAGGTACGGCCCGGAGACCTCGGCCGTCATCTTGAAAACAACCCACATCGCGGCCAGGAACATGGGGATACCCAGGATGCGGTTGGTGACGATCTTGTCGATCCTGTCGGAAAGCGTCCTGCGCTCCGCCGCCGTGCGGTGCACCACCTCCCTGACCAGGCCGTTGATGAAGCCATAGCGCCGGTCGGCGATGATGGTGTCCACGTCGTCGCCGAAGATGCTGCGCAGGTGCGCAACGCTCTTGCGTGCCTGGGCCACGATGCCTGCGCTTCCCTCCACGGCCTCGACCCTGGGTAGAATGTCGGCATCCTCCTCCAACAATTTGACGGCCAACCAGCGAGCGGGGTAGTGGTCGGCCAGCGCTGATACCTGCTCAATGGCCGCTTGCAGATGGGCAATCTCCTGCTCTACCTCGCGCCCGTAATCCACCAGGATAATTCCCCTGGTATAAGCTAACTCATGCATTGCCATAACATACACTCCTCCTCCAGGATTTGCTCATTTGCCATTCGTCATTTGTCATCGACTACCTGCCGCCTGCACAGCCGCTTGCAGCAACTGATCGATTCCCTTCCCCCTGCTGGCGACCGTGCGCACCACCGGCGTTCCACCCAGTCCCTGGGACAGCTTCTCCACGTCGATCCGCAGCCCGCGTGAATCGGCGATGTCGCTCATGTTGAGGGCCAGCACCACGGGAACGTCCAGTTCCAGGATCTGGATGGCCAGGTACAGGTTGCGCTCCAGGTTAGCAGCGTCCACCACATCGATCACCACCTCGGGCTTTTCCTCGATGATATAGTCCCGGGCGATCACCTCCTCCAGGGAGTAGGCCGTCAGGCTGTAGGTGCCCGGCAGATCTACGACCCGGATTTCCTGTCCGTCGCGCTTGCAGACGCCCTCCTTCTTCTCGACGGTCTTCCCCGGCCAGTTCCCGACGTGCTGGTGGGCACCGGTGAGGGCGTTAAACACGGTGCTCTTGCCAGAGTTGGGATTGCCGGCCAGAGCAATAGTGAATTGCTTTGCCATTTGATCCTCCTTCATCCATTACGTTTTCAATGGCTCGACCATAATCTTGTGCGCCATACCCCGGCCCAGCCCTAGCCGGGCGTCGTCCTTGAAGGCCACGATGAGCGGCCCCCAGGTATCTCCCTGCACTACCTGCAGAATTGTTCCCGGCGTCAGCCCCAGGTCCGCCAGGCGCTTGCGGACGCATCGCCCGCCGCGGATGGCGACCAGCTTTACGTCTTCACCCGGCGTAGCCATTGTTAGAGGCATCATACCACCTCCTTACCGCATCACTTCCACGGTGATGTCTCGCGCCTCGCTCTTACGCAGGCTGAGGCTGTATCCCTTGACCTCGAACTCGACGGGGTCGCCCAGCGGCGCCACGCGCACCACCTTCACCTCGGTACCCGGCACAAGCCCCATATCCATCATGCGCCGCCTTGCCGGTCCCTTGCCGCCCACGCGCACGACGATGCCGCGCTGCCCGACAGACAGCTTGTTCAGTGGCACCTGGTTGACTCCTGTGTCAGTTCCTGATTCCATTTCCGTTTTCTCCTTATTCGACGATGATGTTGATTGTAGAGGAACGTCCGGCCCAATCTCGCCCTCGGTCTCCTCCCGTTCTACCCGTATCGTCTCTGCAAGACTCCGCGCCAGCGAGATGTGCTTTCCCCCAACCTGCACCAGCAGGGAGTCCTCGGCGTCTGCTACCAGGGCGACCCGTGCCCCCGGCCGCAGTCCCTGCTCGTTAAGAAAGGTGCGGGATGGGTCGTCGCCCTCGCAGCCGATCACGTGACCGCGCCGACCGACAGATAACGACGTCAAGGGAATCAGAGATTGCGCCGGAAGCGCCCCCTCGTTCGTGGGGATAGGGTCCCCCCTGGGATTGACCGTGGGATACCCCAGGAAGGCATCGAGCCGGTCAGCTACCGCATTAGAAGTGACGTGCTCCAGCCGGCAGGCGGCTTCGTGGGCCTTTTCGTAACCCAGCCCGAGCCTCTCCACCAGGAACACCTCCCACAACCGGTGACGGCGCAGGACATAGTAGGCCCGTTGTTCGCCTTCCGGCGTGAGAGAGGCTCCTTGGTATGGCCGGTAGATCACCAGCCCTTGCTCCTGCAACCTGCGGCACATCTCGTTGACCGAGACGGAGGAGATGGAGAGTTCCTGGGCCAGTTGGGAGAGAGGGACTGGCTTCCCGTCGACTCGCAGCCGGACGATGGTGACCAAGTAGGTCTGCACACTTTCGCTGAGCAAAGAAAAAGCCTCCTCTTGCGTGTTTAAGTCTACCATAATATCTTGCCGCATATTCTTTAGGCTTGCCTTATTTTAACACGTGACGTGCAAGTTGTCAAGGAGCGAATGCACACTGCGAATGTTCCCCCTTCACCATATCTTTCAGACCATTCACCTCTCTATTTCGACCACTCGGCCAGAAAGTGTGGACTTCCAGCCGAGTTTTTGCTATGATGACCATGACCAAATTCGAAGGTGTGAACGTGCAAGTTCAATAATTCAATCTTGACAAAGTCGCTGATCCACTGAGGAGGGCTGGCTTTGACGAGACCAGGAGCGAGCAGAGAGGGATGGGATTGTTTGTACAAGCTCTGAAACGGTAGAATGTGGGGGGTGATGATGGAAAAAGCATCTTCCGACAGTTGGTTCGCCAGGCGGGTCAT
Organism: uncultured Anaerolineales bacterium; assembly: GCA_964551295.1. Taxonomy (GTDB): domain Bacteria; phylum Chloroflexota; class Anaerolineae; order B4-G1; family B4-G1; genus JAFGED01. The sequence continues at coordinate 6,187 of CAZKDJ010000190.1, forward strand.
GAAGCTGACCTGCTTCGAGAAGCGGCACATCAACAGCCCTGAACACGCCCGCCGCACAGAGCAGGTGGCGCTGGCCCTGCTCGAGCACGTCGACCTGCCGCCCCAGCCGCGCTGCCTGGAGATCGGCTGCGGGCAGGGGGCGCTGGCACGGCTGCTCGTGGAGCGGTACAATGCACGGGTAGTCGCCAGCGACTACGATCCGGCGCAGGTGGCGCTAGCCCAGGAGCGGCTGACCGGTCTGGATGAACAGGCCGAGTTGCGCGTCGTGGACGCGCGGGCGACACCGTTTGACGACGCAGCGTTCGACGCCGTCTTCTCCTTCGGGGTACTGCACCACATCCCCAGCGGGTGGCGGGAGGCGGTGGCCGAGATAGCCCGCGTACTGCGTAGCCCTGAGCCTGCCGAAGGGAAACCGGGCGGGTGGTTCGTCTTCACCGACCTGGTCTTAACCCCGCGCGCCGGTCGACTGATGAGGCGGCTGCTGCCCAGGCTGGATCAACTGGAGGAAACGGCGTTGCAGAAGTGTCTGGTCCAAAACAGCCTGAGCCTGGAGCATTACGCGTACGGTCGAGGCGAGTTTATGGCCGTGGTGGGATTGATGAACTATCGCACTGCCGTCGCTCGCAAGCAGCGCCCCCAAAGCAATGGGGTTCAAAAACCTACTCAGACGTAGAACGCGCAGCCTGCTGACGCTGGTGGGCATCGCCATAGGCATCGCGGCCATCGTCGCCCTGGGTGCGCTGGCCGAGGGGTTGCTAGCCGAGTTCACGGCGGCCTTCGGCAGCAGCCAGGCCGACCTGGTCGTGACCCAGGCCGAGACCGGGGAAAGCGCCGCCACCATCAGCTTGGGCGCTGTGGACGAGGCGATTGGAGAAACCATCGCCCGTTTACCCGAGGTGGAAGAAGTGGCGGGGATGGCGCTCGCCTTCGTGCCCATGCCGGACGTTCCTTACTTTGTCCTCTTCGGCCACGACCCCAATGGGTTTGCCATCGGACACTTTCACATTGTCGCCGGGGAAGGGCTGGCTGCGCGCGCTCCAAGGGGGCGGGGGAAGCCCATCCTGCTGGGCCGCGCCGCCGCCGACAACCTGGGCAAAGAGGTCGGCGACACGCTGCAGGTCCACGGCGGCGCCTACCGCGTCGTCGGCATCTACGAGACCGGAGCCGCCTTCGAGGATGGTGGGGCGGTGGTGGCGCTGGACGAGGCCCAGGCGCTGCTCAAGCAGCCGCGCCAGGCGACGGTTTTCCTGATCCGGCTCAAGGACGTCGGCCAACTCGAAGCTGCCCGCCAACGCATCGAGCGGCGCTTCCCGGACCTTGCCGTCTCCCGCACATCCGAGGTGATCGACAGAATGGGGATGATAAATCTGGTTCGTGTCTTTGTCTGGGAACTTTCCCTCATCGCCGTCCTGGTCGGCGGCGTGGGGATGATGAACACGATGGTCATGTCCGTCGCCGAGCGCACGCGGGAGATTGGGGTGTTGCGCAGCTTGGGCTGGCGGCGCAGCCGCGTGCTGGCGCTGATCCTGG
>CAZKDJ010000191.1:0-7711 GCA_964551295.1 uncultured Anaerolineales bacterium
CGTACGCGGCGGTGAGCTTTTCGATGGCCTACCTCAAGGCGCGCTGGCCGGCGGCATTCTTCTGCGCCCGTCTGATGAACTGGGGTGGGTTCCACCACCCGGCGATGTATATGGCCGAGGCGCTGCGGCTGGGCATCGCGGTCCGCCCGCCGCATGTGAATGTCAGTGGGCGACGGTTCACTCTGACGTGGAAAGGTGACGCGGCAGTGCTGTGGATGGGGGTGGGGCAGGTGCGCGACCTGCGCCGCAGCGCGGTACGCGCCATCGTCGAGGCACGGCGTCGGCGTCCCTTTGCCGGGCTGCGCGATATGCTGCAACGCGTGGCGCTGCAAACCAAAGAGGTAACGCACCTAGTTCAATGCGGGGCGCTCGATGGGCTGGGGGAAAGCCGGGCGGCGTTGCTGGCCGAGGCGGCAGAGGTCGAGCGGGCGGGCAGCGCGCTGCAGATGCCGCTGTTCGGAGAGGGCGCCCTTGGCCGGTCGGCGGTGGAATCGGAGCCGCCAGCGCAGCGGCTGGCCTGGGAGCGGCGCTTACTGGGATACCCGGTCAGCGGACTGCGAGAGCCGCTGAAGTTGGTGTCCAATCGCTTGCCCGAATGCGTGCCATTGCACAGCCTACACGAGACGGAGGGCGGCGCCGTCACGGTGGCTGGCGTGCGGCTGCCGGGCTGGACGGGCGGCGAGGGGTTCTACCTGTGGGACGGCGTGACGTGGATCGTCGTCAAGGGGCTGGAAAAGCTTCCATCCTCCTGGGAGCCGCTGCTCCTGCGCGGGCGCTGGGTCATCGACGAGTGGGGGATGGGATGGCTGCGGGCAACGGACTTGCGGGTCGTCGCACCGGAGGTCGATGTTGGCTGAAGGGAACGTAGGAAACTTTTCAGGAGCGGCGATAGCTGCGAGTCTCCTGATACCGTTTTCTATCCCCTCTCCCTCCATCCGGAACGAACTATAAGCCTGCTTCACAACTGACTTCCGCCGATCGGAGATGACGTTGGACACGTTGTCGGACGTATCGTCGGCAAAGTTGCCTGCCTGGGCAGACTGGGAGAGAAACGGCATCAGATCAAAAATCGCCAGGAGAGCAGAGACCAGAGAGCAACACACATCTAGCCCCAAACTCGTGGGGGAATTCCCCTTGCCCCGACTGGCGGAATGTGCTAAGATAAATTCATTGGGCAGGACCGATAACCTACTTTATTGTATCCATGGAGCAATGAGTTTGTTAGGATTGTGTCATCGAAGGGGAGAGAGAACGCTGGGAGGGTAGATTAGGTCCATTTGTTAGCCTGACCGATAACGGGTGGTTGGGTAGTGCTTCAGGTCGGGTTTGTGTATTAGCGATTAAACCTGTATGCAAGGAGAGTGCCAATGGCAGGACAATTAACAGGCAAGAAGGTGGCCATCATCGTAGCCCACGAGTTCGAGGATGTCGAGCTCCTCTATCCGGTACTGAGACTCAGCGAGGAAGGAGCCGAAATCGTGGTGGTGCCGGTGCGCGAGGGGGAAAGGCGAGCCACTGGCTACGTCGCTGTGCGAGACGACTTGGTGAACGCGGGAGCTGAATTCGTGGATGTGCCGGCGGTGAGAGATGGCAACATCATCACTGGTCGCGTGCCGGATGATTTGCCCGAGTTCTGCCGGGAGATCATCGAGGCACTATCTGCCTGATCCAGACGCTAGGGACTTTCTAGGAGAGGCAAGACGATATTTGGAAAACGGCTGGCTGAGACGACACTGGCTGTAGGGCTCAAATATGTGGGTGGGATGGATCTGCCGAAGATCCCGATGAGATGGAGGGTGGTATTATCCTGACGAGAAAACTCACTTGCTTGGCGATGAAAGTTACGGTACAATTGTACAAGCGACGTAAAAAAAAACAGCTGGAGTTAAGGCATGATCACATCAGAGTTGAGAGATGGCATTGTGTGGTTGACTGTAGTGGGAAGACTGACCACGCAGGACGTCATGCGCGAGGCTGGTAAATGGTTGCCACAGAAGGACACGTTCAGCGGCTTTATCACCGATCTGCGAATGATGACAGGCAGTCCCTCTATGTTTGAAAGGGAGAAGCTGGAGGAGTGGCGCAAGCAGAACAAATCGGGAAAACCGCACGCTATGCTGGGGCCGGATACCTTGGTGGCCTCGATAGTCAAAGCTTACATTCATTTCACCAAGGCCAGAGATACGCGGTATTTCACGGGCGTCGAAGAGGCCATTGCCTGGGTAAAGGGTTTCGATCAGCAAGAGCCATGACTTTTTTCTCTCTTGCTGACCACTACTCCAACGGCTGGCTTGAGCTGCCGGTGGGTTGCCTGGAAGCGTTCGCTGCGAAGCTTGTTACTTTTCCCCACAATCTTCAGTTTGTGCCGAGATTAGCCGGTCAGCTCCACGCCGTGTTAGCGCCTGTGTTGGCTACTTGCTTCATCCACGAGCGCTTAAAAGGCCAAATCAAGCCTCTTCGCTAATAGATTTGGTTTTTTCGGCAACGCGCTGCTGGTTGATGATTGGGCCGTTTGGCGCGGCCGGTGTGGGCGAGCTTCCGTTGACCTCGTCCCACGTGGCGGTCATCGACGCCATCTGCGACGCCACCGGCGTGCGCATCCAGCATCTGCCGGCGCGGCCGGAGAAGGTGCTAGCCGGCCTCAAGGCTTGAGTATAGAGTATGAAGTATGGAGGAACACGGGGCCGCGAACACACCCGTGTTCCTTCGCATTCCCAGAGACTAGTGCAAATCGAGCCAGAAATTGGTCGCAGAGGACACAAAGAGGTATTGCAGCGTTTTTATGTCCCTCGTGATGTTGGGTTCCGGCTTATCCAGGGAAGGAATCTGCTTTGAAGGGCATTATTCGACATGTTGTGCAGTTGCTGAGTCGGGGTGAGGGTTTCGTACTGGCGACGGTTTTCAGCCGTGCCGGTTCAGCGCCGCGCACGGCCGGCGCCAAAATGGTGATACACGCCGACGGAACAATCGCCGGCACGATCGGCGGCGGATTGCTGGAAGCGCGCGTGCAGCAGGCCGCCGCCGAGATCTTCCGAAGGCAGCAGGCGCAGGTATGCGAATTTCACTTGACCAGCCATGATGCCTCTCAGCCGGAGATGATTTGTGGTGGAGAGGTCGAGGTGCTGGTAGAGTTCGTCGCCGCGGATGAAACGAATCCGCAGATTTATGCCGCGCTGCTGGCGGCGCTGGAATCACGACAGAGAGCATGGTTGTTGACCACACTTCCCGGCAGCGCGGGGAATGGCGGCGCTACCAGGCGCTGCCTAGTCTGGGAGGACGGTTCGACCGTTGGAGCGGCGGACATCGCGGGGGCGGTGGGGTTCGGCACCGGCTCGCCGATCGGGCTGTTCGGCGACGAGGCCGGGCGGGTGTGTAAAGAGACTCCGGACATTGCCAGCAGTCGCCATCTGGTCGTGATGACCGTCGGGGAGCAGCGGCTGCTCGTCGAGTCGGTATATCACGTCGGGACGGTCTACATCTTTGGTGCTGGCCATATTTCGCAGAAACTGGCCCCACTAACTGGGATGGTTGGCTTTCAGACTGTCGTCCTAGACGATAGGCCAGAGTTCGCCAACCGGGAGCGGTTCGATACAGCCGATCGAGTTATCATAATCGATTCCTTTGAGGGGGTTCTCGATGGGCTGCCTATAGACCATGATAGTTACCTGGTCATCGTGACCCGCGGTCACGTGCACGACAAGACGGTCCTGGCCCAGGCGCTCAGGACAGAGGCGGGTTACATTGGCATGATTGGCAGCCACCAGAAGCGGGATGCCACCTACAGCGTCATGGTCAAAGAAGAAGGGTTCACGGCGGACGATTTGGCACGGGTCCAATCGCCGATCGGGCTGGCGATTGGGGCCGAGTCGCCGGAGGAAATCGCGGTGTGCATCGTGGCGGAGTTGATCCGAGTTCGGGCCGAGATGCGCTGATGCTTGAGAACACAAGGGTCTCGGCGCTGGTGCTGGCCGCCGGTTACGCCAACAGGATGGGGGACTTGAAGCCCCTGCTGCCACTGGGTGACTTTACCGTGATCGAAAGGGCAGTCGGATGTTTCCTGGAAGCGGACGTGTGGGACGTAAAGGTGGTCGTCGGCCACAGGGCGGCGGAAATCACGCCTATCCTGGCCCGGCTGGGGGTGCAGGCCGTCTTTAACACGCACTATGACGCGGGTATGTATGCCTCCGTCGTGGCCGGGGTCAGCAGCCTGGACGCCGGCACAGAGGTGTTTTTTCTGCTGCCGGGCGACAGTCCGCTGGTAAAATCGCGCACGCTTTTGGAACTGCTCCGCGCCTGGCGTGAGAACAGGGTCGGGATCGTCTATCCCTGTTTTCTGGGAACGCGGGGCCATCCGCCCCTCATTTCCACCACGTACACAGAGACCATTCTGGCCGGGGAGCGGCCCGGTGGGCTGCGGGCTGTACTGGCCCAATACGAAGACGATGCCCTGGACGTGGCTGTGGTAGACCAGGGCATGCTCGTGGACCTGGACACGCCCGCCGATTACAACGCAGCGCTGGCTTACGTATCGAGGGAGGACATTCCCACGCGTGACGAGTGCCTCGCTATCCTGGATCGGCATAAGGTGCCCCACCAACCAGTGATTGCCCACTCTCAGGTGGTGACGAAAGTGGCCCGCAAGCTGGTGGCCACGCTCAACGCGACAGGATTGGACCTGAACCTCGATCTGGTCGTCGCCGGCGGGCTGCTGCACGATTTGGCCAAGGGGCAGCCCAACCATGCCCATGCCGGGGCGCAGGTGCTCAGGGAGTTAGGCTACCCGCGGGTGGCGGAGATCGCGGCTACACACATCGACATAGGCCTGGAGCATCCGCTAAACGAGGCGCAGGTTGTTTACCTGGCGGACAAAGTCACTGGGGGTATATGCCTGGTTCCGCTGGCCGACAGATGTCAGGCAGCGCTGGCTCGTTTTGCCGGTCAGCCCGAGGTATTGGAGGCGGTAAGGGATCGATTCAGACATGCGGAGGCCATCAAAGGACGCATCGAATCCGTCTTGGGGCTGCCGTTGGAGCAGATTCTGTCCGAAGAGACGCTCAAAGAAACAAGTAGCAATGGAGATGAATGAACGGCTGATCTATTTGGCCCGGCACGGGCGAGTCGAGCCACCGGATGCACCGAAACGTTTCATCGGCCAGGTGGACCCGCCGCTGAACGACCAGGGCATTGATCAGGCCAGGCGACTGAGCCAGGAACTGAGCGACGTTGTGCTCACGGCGATTTTTTGCAGTGACCTGCAGCGCTCGCTGAAGACAGCCGAAGTCATCGCCACCGGGCAGACCGTCCGGCCTCAGGCCAGACGCGACCTAAGGGAAATCGGACTGGGTGAATGGGAGGGGTTGACCTTCGAGGAGGTGCGCCGCCGGTACCCGAAGGAATTTCGGGAACGCGGCCAAGACATCGCTCACTACTGTCCGCCCGGAGGCGAGAGTTTTGCCGATTGCAGCAGACGGGTCGTGGACGCCTTTGAGGAGAATCTCGCCTCGACGAACGGGAACGTGCTCATCGTTGGTCACGCCGGGGTCAACCGCGCTATCCTGTGCCACGTGCTGGGTATGCCGCTGGCACATCTTTTTCGCATCGGCCAAGACTACGGTTGCCTGAACCTGATCCGCTATGCAGGCTCGGGCTACCGGCTGGAAGTACTGAACTGGGTTCAAGGGGGACGTGACTGAGATTCTTGGAACAACAGGGACTGCGAGAACTGGAAGACAGGTGTATCCAAGAACACGCCCCTGCTTGTACTGCCGCCTGCCCTGTTCATGTCGATGTGCGGGGGATGATCGCCGAAGTGGCCAGCGGAGATTTCGCAGCGGGGCTGAGAATCCTGAAGAAGGCGGTGCCTTTCCCTGGCATCATCGGGCACATCTGTGACCAGCCGTGCCGGGAGGTGTGCAAGAGGAAAGAAGCGGGCGAGGCAATCGAGATCGCCGCGCTGGAAAGGGCATGCGCGGCGTTGGGCTGGCCATCGGGACCCTGATGGGATGGAAGCGGGCCGTAAACCAGGCACTCAGCCCGTTGATCAGTTTGCGGTACTTTCCCAGTAAGATGCGGATAATTGACATAGAGGCAAAGATGTTGTATGGTCATTCAACAGCGTCGTGGAGAGGAGTGAATGATCGAACAAAACGTGATCCGGGTCTGCCTGGTGACAGTATTGGTTTGTCTGTTGGTTGGCGTGCATCGGTCTCTGCTTGTTCGAGAGTGGAAACGGCTGCGGAAAAGATGGCGGGCGAAACGGAAACCAGCACAGAGGGGCAAAAAGGCGAACCCATTTGCAGGATTGACGCGCCAGCCCATCTGTGAGCGGTGTGTTACAGAAGCAGAGATGCAAGACAAGGAAACGAAGAAGGAACCACCCGCAAAGATCGAGCACGAGCGCGGGCGCCAAGTGGGGGTAGATACGAGCAACCACTTCTGCCCCGGGGAGGAATGCAAGTATCACGGCTGGGTGGACAAAGGGAACATCATCTCCAATGGGCACCCAAGCGGCGGCCGATGGCGACAACTGAAGTGTGTCGTGTGCGGTAAGCACTTTCAGGAGACGTTGGGGACCGTGTTCTACGGAAGCCGTGTACCTGCACAGGACATCATGCGTGCCATAGTGACCTTGTGCGAGGGAGTGAGCCCACGCAAGGTGGCTCGGATCTTTGAGGTAGACAAGGACACGATATTCGGCTGGTTGGTTGAAGCCGCCTCACACAGCGAAGCGGTGATCGGATATATGATGCACAATCTGCATCTGATTCAGGTACAAATGGACGAGTTGTATGCCTTGCTGAACGGGATGAGATGTGAAGATGAGGGACGATCTTGTTGTTGGGTTTGGGTAGCCACGGACCCACTCAGCAAGTTGTTGTTAGCCACCGAAGTGGGAGATCGAAATCTGGATATGGCCCAGCAGTTGGTGCACGCGGTGGTCGGCGTACTGGCTCCAGGCATCGTGCCGTTGTTCTTGGCCGACCAGTTAGCGGCGTATGGCAAAGCGTTACTCACCCACTTTGGCTGCTGGGTGGAGAGGGTGAGTGAAAAGAGTGGACGCATTCCGCATCGTGATGGGACACTACTGTTTATCCGTGTCCTTCTTAAAAGCTATACACACTTCAAAGAGGTGAACCATGCATCGAACCAAACACGCGATTCTCTTCTTGCTGGCTTGCTCGATCATCGGGCTTGCCGCATGCCGGCCCGCCGAACCCCAGCCAACGGGCGCAGTGCCGGCCGGTGATCCCATCGTCGTGACCGACGCCGCCGGGCGCACCGTGGAGTTGGCGGCGATTCCCCGGCGCATCATCGTCATGGGGCGAGGACCGTACATGGCCCTGCATCTGCTGTATATGTTCCCCGAGGGCCCTGAGCGGCTGGTCGCCTGGGAAAAGAAGGGCATGTCCAGCAACGAGTTCCTGTCCATCATCGATCCCGCCTTTGACGACAAACCGACTCTGGAAAGCGGCCCCGGTCCCGAGCAGATCGCCGCGCTGGAGCCCGACCTGGTCATCATGAAGAGCGTGACCGTCGAGCAGATGAGCGAATCCCTGGGAGAGGTGGGCATTCCGGTGGTCTACGTCGATCTGGAGACGCCAGAGCAATTTTACCAGGACGTCACCAACCTGGGCATCCTTTTGGGCAATGAGACGCGCGCCGAGGAGATCATCACTTTCTACACATCCCGCATCGAGCGCATCCAGCAGCG
>CAZKDJ010000192.1:0-7666 GCA_964551295.1 uncultured Anaerolineales bacterium
TACCTCCTGCAGCCAGCCTGGGCTTGCTCTTTCTGACCTTTTTTCGGGAGAGTCAAGTATATGACCACAAACAAACTCAATTTGTATCTTCTCAAAAAGTAGGGGCAAGAGTAAGTCGGATTGCCAATCCGACCTACATTCCCCCAAGATATTGAGATGATACCGCCCATCTTTCTCTGGCGGGAGCCAAGGCCTGCGACTCTATTATACAAGGTGGTATAGTAATACAGGAACTCGTCCAGCCATTGGAGCGCGTGTTCGTTGGGCTGCCCCACCCCGCCAAAGTAGCCCGTGATCGTCTCCGGGCCGCCCAGATGGATATTGGAGCCGTCGGTGCCCTTGGTGTCCAGTGTCTCCATGTAGCTGGCTCCCACGATCTGCATCGCGGCAGCTACGGCCAGCAGGTCGCCGTCGGCCTCCTGCTCCTTCATCTTGCGCACGCGGATGAAGCGGCCCGGCATCAGTTCGCCCCGCTCGACGGCCTGCCGAGCCTCGGTGATGAGGAAGGGAAAGTATTGCAGTGCGCTGATCTCTAGCGTGACAGCGAAATCCTGATTGAACGTCATCCCATCGGCCCGGTCGCCCAGCACCTCGCGCCGGTAATCGGCAATGGAGACGAACGCCTCCCGGTCGCGCTGCTCGATCAGCCACTCCAGGTCAGCCACGTAAGACGGCTTGACCTTTCGTAGCCGCGCTATCAGGTTGGGCAGCTTGCGCGCCTCCTGTGCCTTGCGGTTGATCTCCTCGGGCGTGCCGTACTTTTCCACCACGGCCAAAAAATCGTTGACTACGCGGCTGCCGGGATCAAGCAACAGTCCATTGATCGCGTCAAGCACATCTGGTGTGACCTCCAAACGGTCTCTCAGCTGATCTCCCATCGAATTACTCCTTTCTCGGTAGCGAAAAGGAACAGCGTATTCTCTCTCGAATCAGTTTTCCAGCCGAAGGGATTTAGTACACGTATTATAGCTCAGGCCGATGGCGGTGCAAAAACGTATGTGCCCGGCGCTTTCAAAGCGCCGGGCACATAGCAAGACGTACAAAATGATGGTACCGGCCGGTATTGTACTGCCAAACTAGCCTAGCAGGCAGAACTCCTTCAACGCCTTGAAGGTATGATCGATCCGGTCGGGGTTCAACCAGTAGAGATTGGTGCCCTGCTCGCGCTCGCTGATCAGGTAGCCGGTGGCGGTGAGGTGTTCCAGGTGGCGCGAGACGGCCGACTGGCTGAGCTCGAGCTGCGCCCTGATATCTGGCGTGCCCATCTCGCCCTGGCGGGCCAACAACTCCAGGATGCGCAGGCGCGTGTCGTCGGCCAATGCGTTCAGGCGCACGAGCAGTTCGGAGCGAGTCAATGCGGATGGGTGAGAAGAAATCCCCTCGGGGATGCGCGCGCTGATGGTGAGCCGCACCGTGGTATCGCTGAGGCCGTTCAAATGGACGATGTAAGGGCCGTTATGCACGGATGGGATCAGGATGATGTGCTCGATATCTTTGAACCAATCGGCGTCAGGAATCTGCGCGCGCATAAGGACCCGGCTCAAGACTTCGGACACCGTCAACCCGGGAAGGTTGAGCGACTTGAACGCGGCGATCGTCTCTTCGAGCACGGGCAGGTTGCGCTCCCACTCTGAAGCCAGTGATTCATCCCACATCGTGCGCAAGTGGGTCACGATCAGAGCCTTCCCGGCCGGCGGGTCGTTGAGCAGGCGGTGCCTTTCCTCCCAGTACGCACGGTGGAAGGGTTCTCCTTCGAGCCGGGAAAAGCTCTCGGCCAGGGAGAGGTACACAGCGCGATCGGCCAAGAGCTCGGAAGTGGTAGGAACCTCCCCCCCGACCTTTTTGCTCACGTATGCCAGCCACGCCTGCAACGCACGGTTGCGCATGGCAGTGGCGTCTCGGGTCGCCAAGTCGTCTAGCCAAGCTGGAAAGCTGGGCCAGGAAGCATCCGCCAGGTGCACGTATGCATCTTCGAGAACCAACCGGTTTGCGCGCATCTGCTCCGGCGACAATGACTTGGCGGTTTGATAGACCCACTCGCCCAGTCCCGAGAAGTCTTCAACCATATCGAGCAGCGAGAGGCTGCCGATGACGTTGTAGGCGGGCGCGAGCGAGAAGGTGACCTTGGCCGCTTTTTGAGGACTGATAATCTCTGCCATCACACGCTCCTTTCTTTTGAATACCATTACCGTTATTACCACTATTACCGCATTTACCGGGAAATACACATACATCTTACCACAATCGGCGGCGTTTGTCAAGACTCCAAGGAACAAACATTCCTGGCCCGTGCAAACACTTGACAAACACTCCCTGTTTGGTATAATATTATTACAAATAGCGCTGTTTTAAGGAGAGCACAGTGCAACCAAGCGCTGTGGACGACCAAACCACGAAAACAACCGCGTATACCCTAGGAGACATCGGGAAAGGAAACCCGCGAGCTTTACCTGCCCACACTTCCCACTGTTGACATACATCTCCGTTCCTCGCTCAAAGAGGGCGGAGATGCATTTGTTTCAACGCCGATGACACCACCCAACTATCACAAATATAGGAGGAAATATCATGAACAGCATCAAGTATCGAACGGTGGCATGGTTGGCCGTGATCGCGATCTTGCTCAGCACCACCCCCTCCGCTTTCGCGCTCTCTGACCAGACCGAAAAGTTCATCAACGTGGCCGGAAGCTTTGGCTCCGAGCTGGGCGGCAACGACTGGGACCCCACCGATCCCACCACGCAGATGGACAACGCCAATGCGGACGGCGTGTGGAAGTTTACGACGAGCAGCATCCCCGTGGGAACGTGGGAATACAAGGTAGTGGAAGATCAGGATTGGGGCAACGCCCACCCGGCCGACAACGTCTCGCTGGAGATCGTCACTGCTGGCCAGGAGGCGCGCTTCTACTGCCGGCCCACCGACCACGTGGTCCACGATAGCGCCAACCAGTGCATCGCCACCGTCGCCGGCAGCTTCCAGAGCGAACTCGGCGGCAGCGACTGGTCGCCCGACAGCCTGGTGAGCTGGATGGTCGATCCCGACGGCGACGGCTGGTACGCGTTCACCGCCGAGATCCCCGCCGGGAACTGGGAGTACAAGGTGGCCCGCGAGGAGGCCTGGGCCGAAAGCTACCCCGCCTCCAACGTGTCGCTGAACCTGAGCGCGCCGACGCTGGTCACCTTCCGCTACAACTGCACCACGAACGCGGTGCAGGACAGCGTCAAAAACCCACCCGCCCCTGGCCACGACGACAACATCTGGTGGGATGGCCTGGGCCACAACTCGCGGGACGACCTGTACCGCGTGCCCGGCGGGGCCGTGACCACCGGCACGCCCATCACGCTCCGCCTCCGCACCTACCACGGCGACGTGACGCAGGTGACCCTGCGCGCGTGGAGCACGGCAGCAGGCGCGCAAACGCTCTATCCTATGGAGCTCGTGGCCACCACCGACGACCCACCCTACGGCTACGACTACTGGCAAGCGACGATCCCCGCCCAGGACACCCTGACGATCCTGTGGTATCGCTTCATCGTCCGCGATGGCAGCGACGAGGATTTCTACGAGGACGACGGCGCCTTCGACGGCGGCTGGGGCACCCCTTACGACGACTCGCCCGACTATAGCTTCCAGATCGACGTGTACGACCCCGAGTTCCAAACCCCTGAATGGATGAAGCACGCGGTCATCTACCAGATCTTTCCCGACCGATTTTACAATGGCCGCCGCTGGAACGATCCCCGCGCCTCAGACCCTACCGTCTATGAGAACCCGGTGCTCGTCAAGTCGTGGGACGATCTACCCGAGGGCTACTGCCGGGGTTACGTGGACACCGTCTGCGACGAGGAGCCGATGGGGCGCGATTTCTACGGCGGCGACCTGCGCGGCATCGCCAGGAAGCTGGATTACTTGGAAGACCTGGGGGTCACGGCGATATACCTCAACCCGATCTTTATGGCCCCCTCCAACCACCTCTACGACACCACCGACTATTACCGCATCGATCCCTATTTTGGCACCTATAGGGACTATTTGTCCCTGGTTCGCAAAACCGAGCGGAAGGGCATCCACATTATCCTCGACGGCGTCTTTAACCACTCCTCCTCCGACAGCCTGTACTTTGACCGCTTTTCCCGCTACCGGACCACGGGGGCTTACGAAAGCCATGATTCCCTGTTCTACGACTGGTACACCTTCAACGAGTGGCCCGACGACTATAACTCCTGGTGGGGGTTCGACAGCCTGCCGGTACTGACCGAGATCGATGAGGTACGCCAGTTCATCTACGGACATCGGTTCAGCGTGGCCCGCTGGTGGCCCATGCTCGGCTCCTCCGGCTGGCGGCTGGACGTGGCCCCCGATAAGAGCCACGAATGGTGGCAAGAGTTCCGCCCGCGCGTCAAGTCGGTCGATCCCGATGCCGTCATCCTGGGCGAGGTGTGGGACGACGCCAGCCCGTGGATACTGGGGAACGAGTTCGACTCTACTATGAACTATCGCTTCCGCCGGGCGCTGATCGGATTTGTCAACGGCGACACCCACGACGCCAACCAGGGGTTCATCCCCGATCTCCCCCCCGACGCGTTCGACCGCACGTTGCAGTCGATCCAGGAAGACTATCCGCCGCCGGCCTTTGAGACGGCCATGAACCTGGTCAGCACTCACGACACGGCACGGATCCTGTGGGTGCTGACACCCGGGGACAGCAACCAGGAGGATAAAGAGTTCAACGCCGCCAACCTGGCCGAGGGCAAGGCCAAGCTAGATCTGTTGGCCATTCTGCAGATGACGATGCCCGGCGCGCCGACGATCTATTACGGCGACGAGGTGGGCCTGACCGGCGACACCGACCCCGACGACCGGCGGCCCTTCCCGTGGAACGACCAGGACACCACCTTGCGGGATCACTACACGACGCTCACCGGCCTGCGCCACCAGCACACCTTCCTGCGCACCGGCAGCTTTGACCGGCTCTACACTCACAACGACGACGGCACCTACGCCTATGGACGCAAGGACGCATCGGGCGCGGCTGTGGTGGCCGTCAACCGAGATACCGTCTCCCACGATCTGACGCTGGATCTAAGCGGCTACATCCCAGGGGGCACGATGCTTACCGACGGGCTGAACGGCGGCACCTACACCGTGATCGATGGACAGATCACGCTCAACGTGGACGGGCGCTGGGGCGCGATCCTCATCACCCCGCCCGGCGCCGACCTGATGCCGCCCGAACCGCCCGCCGCCCTGAGCGCTACCACGGGCGATGGCAGCGTGACCCTGACGTGGAACGGTGTGCCGGGCGCCGTGGGCTACACTGTCTACCGCAGTCCCGTGACCGGCGGCGGCTACACACGCCTGAACGGCACGCCGCTGGCGGGCACGACCTACACCGACGACGCCGTCGTCAACGGGCGGCCGGTCTATTACACGATCACCGCCGTGGATAACGCGGGCAACGGGAGCGCCCGCTCGAACGAGGCGCAGGCGCTCCCGCATCTAGAGATAGGCTGGGCCAACGTGCAATGGCCGCCCAGCATCACACACACCATCAGCGCCCTTGACCCCACTGAGAATATCTACGGCCAGGTATGGATCGACGGCTACACCGGCCAACCCGGCCCGACCGAGGGTCTCATCGCCCAGGTGGGCTACGGCCCAGATGGCTCGCACCCCGACGGCGACCCCGCGTGGGTGTGGGTGGACGCCGAGTTCAACGTAGACGCGGGAAACAACGACGAGTTCCGTGGGCAGCTCTTGCCCGAAGTGGTGGGGACCTACGACTATGCCTACCGCTACAGCACCACCGGCAAGCGTACGTGGGTCTATGCCGACCTGGATGGGACGGGCAACGGGTACGACCCGGCCCAGGCGGGCGACCTGACGGTGAATCCATCGAGCGATACGACCCCGCCCTCGACGCCGGCCAATCTGCGCGTCGCCGAGGCCTCACCCAGTTTTATCAGCCTGGCGTGGGATGGCGTCTCCGATGCCGACCTGTATCGCTACGAGGTCTACCGGGGCGACGCCAGCGGCGGGCCGTACACCAAGGTGGCGAACGTCCCGGCTCCAGCGACCGCATACACCGACTGGAGCGTCACCAGCGGCTCAACCGCCTACTATGTCGTTCGGGCCGTTGACACCGCCTTCAACCAGTCCGGCCAATCGAACGAGGTCGAAGCTACGGCACAGGCGCGGCCGGTGCAGGTGACCTTTAGCGTCACGCTGCCCGATACCACGCCCGACGGCGACGACGTCTACGTCGGCGGCGACTTTAACGGGTGGGATCCGAGTGGCACGCTGATGACGCGCAGCAGTCCGACCGATCTCCTCGCCACGGTCACTCTGACCCTCGACGAGGGTTCACAGATCCAATACAAGTACACGCGTGGCAGTTGGGCCTACGTGGAGAAAGGGGCAGCGTGCGAGGAAGTGGATAACCGCACCGCGCTCGTCGTCTATGGGACGGATGGCACGATGATGCTGGACGACGTCGTGATAAACTGGCGCAACACCGGTCCCTGCGGCGATTGAGACATCACCCAACGACAGCAAGTTTTAGGGGCACCGGCAGTCACCGGTGCCCCTTTTTCTTTATTCCACGATAAAGCTCGTCGTCCACGGCGGTTGGTCAGGCTTGGGTGACATCTCCTGCCACGCCTCGTCGGTCAGCCGATCGTTCATCGGCTGCTTGAACTCATAGTAGGAAAAAACACCGCCGGTTGCCACCACCTGCTGTCCCTCGACCATCACGATGACGTAAATGGGGAACGCATCCCCCACCCCCTCTTCCAGCACCTGGCCCGTGTTGGAATCGGTGTGCACGTCGGCCACCAACTCCATCAGCTCGTCGGCCTCGGACGTGATCTCCCCCTCGGCCTCCTCCGAGAAGGTGGTCAGGTTCTCCAGCGTGTCGCCGATGTAGCGGATGGCCGCATACTCCGCCTCGGTCAGATCCTCACCGCGCAGTTCCTTCTCGCTGATGGCCTTGAGCGAGAGCAGCAGTTGCTCCATCCGCGCCAGCTTGCCGGCCATCTCGTCGTTGAGCAGGCCGCGGTCGCCTAGACCGGCCTGCATCTGTGCGGTGAGCGCGGCCAGCCGGGCGTAGACCCCCGGCTGCGGCTCGACGTAGCCGCGGGCCGGTTCCGGTGCCGGCGGGGCACTCTCCGCATAGACGGTGTAGGACTGTTTGGCATACAGGATCGTGTCGTGACGCAGTTCCGTCCACGAACCCAGCCAGGCCTGCAGGCCTTTGTCCACCCAAGCGGACGACTGCATAAAATACGGATACCCCTTCCCCTTCCCCTTCTCATCCAAAAGCGGACGCAGCGTGTAGAGCCAGTTCCAGTACAGGTTCTCTGTCCCCTGGGATTCAGGCAGTGCGGCGAACTCCTCTTGCAGCTTGGCCAGTTGCTCGTCGTAGCCATCGTAATCGGTATCCCCCTCGACGGTGAGGATCTCTAGCGCACGCTCGCTGCCCAGCACGGCGGGCACGTCCAGCCCACGCGGAAAGCCGCGGATCGGCCCCACGCCGGAAGGCGACATCGTGAACGGCGCGCCGCTGCCCAGGTATACCCCTACTTGATTGTAAACCAGTTGCCGGAACATGTAGCTATCGGGGATAAAGCGCTGGCCCATGAAGCGAAAGCCCATCGTCATCTCC
>CAZKDJ010000193.1:0-7666 GCA_964551295.1 uncultured Anaerolineales bacterium
CCTTGCGGATGCCCATGAAGGAGGTGTAGCGCGGCTCGTTGATGCCCTTGGTCGTCCCGACGACGGCGGGCAGCGGCGCTGTCACCACTTGCCGTCCCTCTTCCAGCAGCCGCTCGACGGTGATGGATTTGCCGTCTGGGTCGATGGCGGCGATCTTGATGACGTACGTCAGTGCGGGGATGCCCAGCCGCTGGGCGACGGCCGGGGCCACCTGCCAGGTCTGGGTGTCGATGGCTGACTTGCCAAATAGGGTCAGATCGACGTCACCCATCTTTTGTATCGCCTGGGCTAGCACGTAGCTGGTGGCAAGGGTATCGGAGCCGGCGCACCCATTGTCCCACACGCGCACGGCCTCATCGCAGCCCATGGCGATGGCGTGCTTGAGGGCCTCCAGCGCTTCCTCCGGCCCCATCGAGAGGACGGTGACGGTGCCGCCGTGCTGGTCGCGCAGCTTGAGCGCCTCTTCGACGGCGTACTCATCCCAGGGATTGATGATCAGGGGAGACGTTCCCCAGGAGACGTCGCCCGACGCGTCCACCGACATCTTGGCTTCGCTGTCGGGCGTGTACTTGGTGCATACGACGATGTGCATAGCTCACCTCCTGTGACTGAAGAGCCTGTAACCTGTCGCGTTTTGCTTGTTTTAGCACAGAAACGGGGCGAGGTCAAATGGGGGAAAGTGAGGCGTGATCCGTGAAAAGTCAGATTACGTATCACGGATCACGTATCAAGTTTTCGTTTCGCTAGATCTTTTCCAGGGCCTGTTCCAAATCCGCGATCAAGTCATCGGCGTCCTCGATCCCCAGCGCGTAGCGCACCAACTCGTCCTTGATGCCGATCGCTAGTCGTTCCTCTTTGTTCAGCGTAAAGTGGGACATCAGGGCCGGCTGCTCGATGATGCTCTCTACGCCGCCCAGGCTGGGGCCGATGTAGGGGATGCGCACGGCGTCGATAAAGGCGCTGGTCTTGTCCATGTTGGCCTCCGGCTCGAAGCTGACCACGCCGCCGAAACCCGCCATCTGCCGGGTGGCCAGCTCGTGGTCGGGATGGCTGGGCAGGCCGGGGTAGTAGACGCGTCGAATCTTGGGATGAGATTCCAGGAACTGGGCCACCTTCATCCCGTTCTCGTTCTGCTTGGCCACGCGGATGGCCAGCGTCTTGAGGCCACGCAGGAGCAGGTAGGCATTGTGCGCGTCGGGGACGCCACCCAACACGCCCTGCACTTCCTTGAGCCTGGCGATGGTCTCCGCCGGGCCGGTGACCACGCCGCCCAGCAGGTCGTTGTGCCCGCCCAGATACTTGGTGACGCTGTGGGTCACCAGGTCAACGCCGAACTCTAGCGGGCGCAGGTTGCAGGGTGTGGCAAAGGTGCTGTCGAGGAACACCTTTACGCCGTGGCGGCGGGCGATGTCCACCACCCGCTCCATGTCGAGGATGCGCATGTAGGGATTGGTGGGGGTCTCGGAAAAGATCAGGCGTGTGTTATCCTGGATGGCAGCCTCCAGGGCGGCGTAATCGCCCATGGGCACCATGGTGGCCTCGATGCCGAACCGCTGGAGGTATACCAGACAGAACTCGCGCGTGCGGCGGTAGCAATCGTCGGTAAAAACGACGTGATCGCCCGCCGAGAGCAGCGCCAGCATGGTTGACGTGATGGCGCACATGCCGCTGGCGTACAATAGGGCATCCTCGCCGCCATCCAACGCGGCCACCTTGCGCTCCACCACGCGCTGGGTGGGATTGCCGTATCTGCCGTACTCGACCCGCTCCGGCGGCAGCTTGTCTTCCTTGTGCTGCATGTGCTCGATCAACGCGGCCGTGTCCTCGAACGCGTAGGTGGAGGTCTGGACGATGGGCATGGTCAGCGCGTGGTAGGGCTTGACCTTGTCCTCGCCGGCGTGGACTGCCTGGGTAGAGATATTGTCATTCACTGTGTTCACTCCTTTGTTTGAGGCGGCTCATCGAACTGGGGGTTCGGCGAACCAAGGGTTCCTGAGAACCTGGGGTTTGCATCATCCGAGGAGGGCAGGAGGATAAACAAAAACAGTATCTTCTCAAAAAGTAGGGGCAAGAGTAAGTCGGATTGCCAATCCGACCTACATTCCCCCAAGATATTGAGATGATACACAAAAACACCTCCTTCTGAAAGGAGGTGGGCGATTGTCGTCGTCATCCCTCTCATCTTCCAGAAGTTGCTTCTGCCGGAATTGGCACCGTGGGTTGGGAGTTCAATCCACCCGGTTGCCGAGGCTTCACAGGGCCGGTCCCTCCGCCTCTCTGGATGAGAACCTGATTGGTAATGTCTCTTACTGGGGCGTATTGTCCATGATTTGGGGATTTTGTCAAATGGGCGTCCGCACGCAAAAGATGATGCCGGCGGTCGGTTGGTGCTGGGTTCCCTCTCGATCCTCGAACGCGACCTGCATCAGGTGCGGCTGGTCGAGAAAGTCGCCGATGGCCTGCTCCAGCCGTGGAAAATCTCGCCGCAGTTCCCACGTAGCCTTGGGGTCAATCGCGTCGTACAGCACGACAAAGAGCCGGTTAGCAGCGTGGAAGCGGCCCTGCGTCGATTGGTGGGCGTACAGCCAGCGGGCCAGTTCCTCCGGGTGGGCCTGGGCATAGGCAATGTCGTGATCGAAGCCTTTTGGCAGTGGTGTCAGCTTGAGGTCAAAGCCTCGGGATCGACGGTCTGCTTCGTCCAGGTAAAAGTCGACGGTGTGGTGGAAGGGATCGGGCTCGGGGCGGGTGCGGGGGTGAGCCAGGACGATATCGAGCGCGGCTTGGTGGGTGTGAAAGTTGTACCAGCGACGGATGACATAGCGGCCAAAATCGTTTACCGGCAGGCCCAGCTCGGCAGCCACCCGCTTGGTCTCGCGGCGCAGCGCGTTGAGGCCGGTGATGCTGTAGATAAAGCGGCTGGCACGGTCCCATGCGTCCCCCTGCACCCGGCCCCAAGGGGGCATTGATTTGACCTTGAGCAGTTCCTGGCGGATATCGGTGGGGGAGGTCGGTTTTTGGAACACGATGACATACTCGTGGCGAAAGATGTAGTAGCCGCCCGCCAGCGCCCGGTAGCGCCACAGGTTGCTGTCGCGGCCTTTTCCCACCTCGTTGCCGGTGATATTCTTGACCACGATGCCCTTGGTGCGAAACCCGGCCCGCTGCATGCGCTCCATACAGTAGAAACCCAGTGGGATCAGTTCGCCCTTGGTGTACTTGTCGCCGATGACGAGCACGGCGAACCTGCCCGGCTCCAGCAGATCGAATCCTCGCCGGGCGACGGTCTCGAACAGATCGAGAAAGCCCGCCAAGGTGGGGGCGTTGGAGAGATCTTCTGGCTGATCGCTAAACTGGATGATGTCGTGGTAGGGCGGGTGGAGCACCAGCAGTTGCGCGTGATCGGCATCCATCGCCGCCAGCGTTTCCCTGACGCGGGCCGCTGTCTGCTCCAGAGTGGAATCGCCCTTCAGGATATGTATACGGTCGCCCAGCAGCTCGGGGACTTTGGCCCTCACGTATTCCACCAGGTCGGGTTTCAGCTCGACGCCGATCAATCGCCGGTTGAGCCGTGCAGCCTCGATGGCACTGGTGCCGGAGCCGAGGAAGGGGTCCAGCACAATGTCATTCTCCTTAGTGTAGCGAAGGTAGGCCTGTGTGGCGATCTGGGGGACAAAGTTGCCGTGATAGTCCAGCGTATGCCCCCCACTGCGGTCGCGGGAATCAATCTGCCACAAGGAATCTGTCCAGACGTGGTCGTATTCTTTCCAATGGTCGAGGTCGATGTCGGAATAAGGGGGTGTCTTTGGTTTCTTGTTTTTTGCCATCACGGCGCTATTATCGCACAGATTGATGATTTGCGGAAGTGGTCGTTACTGTTGGAGGTCCTGCGAGGAGCAACAGTCGGACTTTTGCCCCAGGAGCGCTGTTGAGGCGGCGTTCCGGCAGCTATTCGAGCGTGTGAAGTCGAACCACCTGCTGCTGTCGTACAATGACGAAGGGTCGCTTGAAAAGGATAGTCTGTTGGGCTTGTTTGAGGAGTTCTGCAGACGTCAGTTTCACGCAGATCAAGTTCAAACGCTTCCGGGCGGATGTCGATCACGAGAATCGTGTCTACAAGCGTGACCACACGCACGAGTTTCTTGTGTTGGGTAGGCATTGCCTGTGCCGGCTCATATCTCTGCCTGCTCTAGGATTTGGTCGAGGATATCGGCACCGGTTTGGTCCGTGTTTTCGCAGGCCGCGATCTTCAAGTCACGTCGAAACGCGTGCGTCAGATCGTTGCCGGTGGCGTAATGGGTGAGGGCCATAGCCTGGACGCTGTTGGCGATGGCGTAGCGAGGTTCGCGGCGATCCAGGCTGTCGAAGAAGAACGTGCAACTGGCGTACATCCGCTGCCGGTAGAACTGGGCTTCCAACAGCCAAAGCAGCCGCTGGGCGTCCTCGCTGCTGAGATGGCCCAGGTCGTGCTCGGTGAAGAACGTCGGTGCATCCGTTTGCCCCAGCTCTATGGCGATATAGTCGTCCCGCAGTGACCAGGGATCGGCGCTTATCCGTTGAGCCTCTTGCACATAGATCCCGTCCAGTTCGCAGGCCAGGTTGTCCAGTGCGCGCCGCAGAGCGGCTTTCCAGCGGCTATCACCCGGGGTGCAATCGCAGCCGACAACCCAGCGACTCAGTCCGTGCGAACAACTCCAGGCGGTGTTTTCTACGATCTCGATGTCTATCCGTGGAGGGCGTTTTTGCAGGTATTTTCCCAGGGTGGTCAGTTCGTAGCCGTGTTTCTGCCCTGCTTGCAGGATGTGTGTCAGAACCTCCACGCCCTGGCGATAGTGATGCCCAAAAGTCTCCCCGTCGGTGGCGATGAGCTGCAATCCGCCTATGCGGCATCGCCAACCCATATGCTCCCCAAGCCAATCCTCCACATGGGCTGGATTCGGCATGTGAAAGGATAGGGCGTTCGACAGATCGGCATCTCGCAGAAAGACGGTGATTTCCTTGCCGTTGGGCAGCGGCACCCGGTAGGGGCCCGACCCCGCTCCCTGGTCGCCGCGCACTTGCTCGCCGGAGAGGATGGTGAACTGGATGCCCTCGTTGGCCAGTACTTCCAGCGTCTCATAGTCCACTGCCATCTCTGGCAGCCACATGCCTTCCGGGGGGTGACCGAAGCGATGTTCGAAGCTGGCGATACCCCAGCGGACCTGGCAGATCTTGTCGCGGCGACGCGCCAGTGGCAGGATGGTGTGGTGAACGGGCTGTGCCAGTCCGTTTCCGACGCTGTGGGCTTTCCAGTTGCCGCGCTCGGCGGCGACGATACGCACGTAGGTTTCGTGGGCGTGCTCATCCAGCCAGCGGGCCAGGGTGCCGCCCAGGTTGAAGCTGACGTGCTCGAAATTACTCCCTGACCCGTCGGGCCTAGGCTCAGCGTTGGGCGTGTAGCACTCGGCGGTGACGCGCTCGTTCCAGTTGGTGTAGGGCGCAGCGTCCGGCTCCGGTGGCGTTTGGCCGGTGAAGGGATTGACGCGTGAGGGTTGATAGAAATGGCAGTGGATACAAAGGTAGCAGCTTGACATGGGTTAGTTGACTAGTTGCTCGTTTGGGAGCGCCTCCAGCAGCGCATTGTACCACCGGACGCGCTCGGTGGCAACATCCGTGAAGGGAGCAAACTAGACAGTTTCCAGTAGTTTTTCCACCTGATACTCGGATTTCTCCTCGGCGCGTTGCAGCTTCCTCACGACGTCGTAACAGGCGACGATCTCTTGTGCGACCCCGTCCGCTGGGCGACCTGGATCGGCGCTGATCGTGATGGCCGCGATGGCGAACATCGACCACAGCAGCCGGTCGAACGCCTCTTTGTTGAACCACAGCACGTCGTCGTGGCGATTCACCTGCAGGAAGCGTCGCACGTCGTCGTCGCTCAGCCAGGAGTGCAGTACTTCCGATGCCCGCTTCGTCTTGGATGTCTCCATCTCGAACCAGCGTTGGTGGCTGGTGAGCAGCTTGATCGCCCCGACCGCGCGATCGGCTGCACCTTCGCCCAGCCCCATGTCGCGCAGCGTGCGCGCGATGATCTTGCCCAGCAGCCACTCGTCGATCCACGCGCGGCTGGTCTCCTCAAAGTCCGTCTCGCTTGCCACCTTGCCCAGTGGATGGACAAAGAGCCACCCCAGCAGCGTGGGCCAGGCCGCTGGCTCGTCCAAACCGGCGTTCAAATACTCGTTGGCCCACCTGTACTTGCGCGAGCGGGGGAGAGTGAAACGCTCTCGCAGCGTGGTGAGCTGTAAGAGTGCCTCCAGCTTGCGCCGAATTTCCTGGGCGAGGGGGGAGATTGGAGATTGGAGATTGGAGATTTCGGTTGCTGCTTGGAGCACGCAAGTCACCTTCTGCTTGACCTCTTCTATCGCTGACTCGCTGACTCGCTGATTCACTGATTTGGTGCAACCTGCGGCTGCCAATCGCTCACTCACATCTATCAATCGCCCGAACAAATCTGCGTTGACCAGCTCTCTGAACGGCCCGCGCACCGGCTCCAAGACGATCTCGACCAGCGTCTCGTCGATGCTGGGCACGCCGCGCCCGTTCAGACGTGCGGCCAGTTGGGCGTATTGGTCGCCTTGCACCTGGCGAAAATCGAGGAACACCTGGTGCTTGTAAGCGCCCAACTCGACGTACAGGCCCTTCTCGTGCAGTTCGCGGTTGTTGCGGATGTACTCCAGCCCGGTGATGTGATCGCGAAAGATGGTGAAGGTGTCCGCATGGTTGTGTAACTCCAGTCCTTCTCCCAGCGACTTTTGCACCAGTGTTTTCTCGCCGTCGCCGGTCTTGACCGCATACGCGACAGAAGTGCGGATCCATCCCCGCGCCTCGGCGTACTTGTTGTGGTATACGACGAGTCCATGCTCGTCACCGGCACGGTTTGAGTATGCGAAAACGTCCTCGTTGACGCGGCTCGGAGAGCCGTAGCCTTCAGGCGTGAAGAGATCGTACAGTGCAAAGTTCTCCACCTCGGCAAACAGGTACCGCTTGCGCAGCAGCGGGAAAATCTCGCGCTCGTGCCGTTCAACCAGCAAGTCGTCAGGGTGCTCGTCCCAGTAGGCCCTGCGGTACTCCATGCCGTACTTTTCGGCGAACCCCTCGACCTGGCCGTGGCCGAACATCGGCAGGCCGGGCATCGTCGCCATCATGGTGCAGATGCCAAAGTACTTGTCCCCCTTGCCGAACTGATCGACCGCCGTGCGCTCGTCGGGGTTGTTCATAAAGTTCACGTACCGTTTGAGGATCTCGGGGTCAAACTCGATTGTGTTCTTGATCACGCTGCGGTAGTTGGCGTTGTCCTCGTCCCGCAGCATGTTCATGAACGCGCTGTTGTAGACGCGGTGCATACCGAGAGTGCGCACAAAGTATCCCTCCATCAGCCAGAAGGCCTCGGCCAGCAGGAGCGTGTCCGGCACCTCTGCCGCTACGCGGTCGACGACCTCGCGCCAGAACTCGTGCGGCATCGCCGCGTCGAGTTCCTCCTGCGTCATGCCGTGCTCCGCCCGCGAGGGGATGTCGCCGCCGCTGCCGGGTCGGGGGAACCACAGCCGCTGGTAGTGTTTCTTGGCCAGCGTCATGGCCGCGTCGAAGCGGATGATGGGGAAATTGCGCGCCACGTGCAGGATGGTCTGGA
>CAZKDJ010000194.1:0-7628 GCA_964551295.1 uncultured Anaerolineales bacterium
GTCCCCTGCTCTGCCATTGAGCTACGTCGCCAAGTGGGGTTATTATACATAGGAGATGGGGTCTGTCAAGGGTTGGTGCACCGGGTAGGCGTAGGTCACGCTTACAGCGTGACGCCGCCTGTCGTGCTACAAGCACGACCTACTGTGCGCCGTCCGCCGCGATGAACCCCATCTGCCGCAGCGTCTCGATCAGCACGGCGTCGGAGAAGGCGTCCTTGGGGATGTAATCGATGGCCCCCACCTGCAAGCCCTCCAGGACGGCGTCGTTCTCGTCGCGGCAGGTGAGCATGATGATCGGCGTGTCGGCGGTCTCAGGCATCTCTTTCAGTTGCTTGCACACCTCGAAACCGTTCATCTCCGGCATCTGCACGTCGAGGATGGCCACGGTGGGGCGCACCTGGCCGGCCATCTCTACCCCCGACTTGCCGTCAAAGGCCAGCGCGACAGAAAGCCCCTCTCGCTCCAGTAGCGCCTGTAGATGCAGTGCCTGCGTGTGGCTGTCCTCGACGACGAGAACTGTTACGTCATTTGCCTGTGAGTGTTTTTTGTCCGTCATGCGTCTCTCCTTGTGGACCATTGGATCAGGATGGCTTCTACGTCGCCCGAGGGCAAGGTCTCGACGATCAGGTCGTCGACCAATAGCCTGTGGACATCGACCTGCGACGAGTCGAGGGCGCTCCGCGCTTCTCTCTCCGTCGTGCAGATCACCCGGATGCCGATGCGTTCCGTCTCCTCCACGCTATCGACGACGATTTTGCCGTGGCGATGCGTGCCCAGGCCCATGACGTCGGCTATGGAGGAGGTGGCCAGCGAGATGCGGGCCTGGTCGGTGATGGCCAAGCCTTTCTTGCGCGCTAGGTCCCGTACCTTGGCCCGGGCTGTCATGATATCTTGGACACCTGTGGTCGTTATGGTACACATTTCGTTCATTGGAACCGTCCTTTCGGAGGAAGTGACCATTGAACCAAGGCCACTTTTACCTCATCAGATGGCAAGGTCTCGACGGTGAATTCGTCGACGAGCCATTTTACGTTGCCAAAGGCGTCTGACGCCAAGTGATCGTTCGCAACGTTAGTAATGACGCAGATCACCTCTATGCCTGTGCGTTTGCCTTTCTTCAAGGTCTTGACGACGAGTTGACTCTGGCTCGTACTCCTCAGATTTGTCGTATTGGCTAGTGAATACGCGGCGAGAGAGATGCGCGCCTGTCCCGTGACGTCCAGGCCCGTCTCCCGGGCAAGCTCGCGTACCTTGGCCCGCGCGGTGATGGCGTCGCATACGCTGTGAATGGGTATGGCAAGACTTTCACTCATAGGACGTCACGCTTTCTTGGAATTGGTCGCGCGTTCTAGTGCTGGCGCGATCTGATCCAGCGAGAGCACCTGATCTACCGCGTCGCGGGCCACGGCCTCCCGTGGCATGCCGTAGACGACGCAGCTCTGCTCGTCCTGTGCCAGCGTCAGCCCGCCCGCCTGGCGCAGCGCCAACAGCCCTTCGACGCCGTCGTCGCCCATGCCGGTGAGCACGACGCCGACCGCCTGGGGGCCATAGGTGCGCGCCAGGGAGTGGAATAGATCGTTGGCCGAGGGACGCAGCCCTTTATAGGGCGTCCCCTTGTATAATTCTATTATCCCTTTGGCGTTCACCCGCACGTGATAGTCGTCGGGTGCCAGCAGGATGCTGCCCGCCCGAGGCGTCTCGCCGTGACTGGCCAGACCCACGTGCAGCGGCGTCACGCCGTCGAGCCACTCGGCCAGCCCGGCGACAAAGCCGTTGGTGACGTGCTGTACGATGAGAATGGGCACGGCAAGGTCGGCGGGCAAGCGTCCCAAAATCTTGGCCAGCGTTGCCGGGCCTCCGGTTGAGGACGCGATGCCGACCATGTGCACGTTTTCCTCGGCGCGCTTTTCCGCCAATGGGGTCGCCTGTGTGGGGAAAGCGGGCGGGGGCGAGGCCTCCAGCGCCTCCGGCGGGCGCCACTCACGCCGGTCCCAGTGGTGGACGACGGGCACCTCGGCCATCAGTTTGACGGTCCGGATGATTTTTTCGCAGGTCTCTGTGTCGGCGAGACCCGGTTTGCCGACCGCCGTCAACGCGCCGGCCCGCAGCGCCTCGAAGGTGAGATTCATATCGGCCTGCATCAGGTCGGCGGTGACGACCACGATGGGCGTGGGCGTACCCCGCATGATGCGCCGCGTCGCCTCCAGTCCGTCCATCTTGGGCATACGGACGTCCATGGTCACCACGTCGGGGCGCAGCCGCTTGGTCAGCCGTACGGCTTCCTCACCGTCGGCCCCAACGCCGACCACCTGGATGCCCTCGGCCTTCTGCAGGATCGTCACCAGCAGTTTTTGGGCCGTGGGCGAATCGTCCACGACGATGGCCCGGATAGGAGATCCTTTGGCCTTTAGCACGTTCATCTCCTAGTCTATGGCGCAGGCGCCGTCAGGATGTCCAGTTGGCGCAGCGTCTCCAGAAGTACCGCCTCGGAAAACGCGCCCTTGGGGATGAACTCGACGGCTCCCTGCTCCAGCAGTGCGTTCACCGTGATGGGCTCAGTGTGAACGGTGAGCATGATGACCGGGATGTCGGCCGTCTGGGCGTCTTCCTTGAGCATCTGACAGGCCTCAAAGCCGTTCATCTTGGGCATCTCGACGTCGAGCAGGATCACGTCTGGCACGTGTTCCTGCGCCATGTTCACACCTATCTGACCGTCGCGTGCCCACAGCACGCGCAGCCCGGCTTGCTCCAGCGAGTGTCCGAGGGCCAGTGCCTGTGCCGGGCTGTCTTCTACGATCAAGATGGTTTTTTGTTTTTCTGCCATATCGCTTCTCCTTAGCACCTTTCTTTGACCCAAGCGTCGAGCATTTGTGCCACCTGTCTCTGCAGCCAAGCGCGTTCTGCCAGCCAGGCCTCCGTTGTGCTGCGGCTCGGCATATGGTCGTTCCACTGCTGCCCGGTCGCGAGCTTGGCGATGAGCAGCAGGAACCGCGTGCGCCAGGGTTCTTCCAGTGCGTATAGGTCGTCTACAAGCTGTACGTAGTAGGTCATACTAGATTAACTGTTCGATCGTCTCCAGGAGGTTGCTCTGATCAAAGGCGCTCTTGACGATGTAGGCATCGGCACCGGCTTCGATGCCGCGCGTTTTGTCCTCCGCCGAATCCAGCGAGGTCACCAGGATCACGGGCACCTGGGCTGTCTTGGGGTCCTTCTTGACGTGCTCGGTCAGTTCGAACCCATCCACGCGGGGCATTATGATGTCTGAGATGATCAGATCGGGTACGCCGCTTTCGGCGATGGTGTTCAGCGCTTCCTGGCCGTCGGTCGCCACCTGGATGTTGTACCCGATGGCCTCCAGGATGTTCTTTTCCAGCGTGCGTGTGGTGATCGAGTCGTCCACGATCAGGATGCGGTGTTTGGCGCGCATCTGCATCGGCGATTTCGTCTGTTCCAGCGCTCTGAGAACGGAGCCGCGCTCGCCGTGTAGCCCGAGCCTGATCAGGTCGGCCACGTTGAGAATCAGGATCACGTCGCCGGTGCCTATGATCGTGGCGCCGGCGATGCCGGCCACGCGTGCCAATTGCTTGCCCAGTCCCTTGACCACGACCTCTTGTTCTCCGGCCAATCCGTCCACGGCGAAGGCCATGCGTCGCTCGATGGCCGATAGAATGATGACCGACGTGCTGGACTCGCCGTGTTCGGTATCCGTGCGAGGCAGGTTCAGTACGTCGCTGAGCCAGACCAGCGGGATCGGCTGTCCGTTGTAGTGCACCGTGTCGTGCCCCTCGAGGGGCGTGATCTCCTCCGGGCTGACGTGTATGATGCGCTCGACGTTGTTGAGCGGGATGGCGAACAGTTCGTCGGAAGCGTGCACCAGCAGGCCGCGCGAACTGGTCAGCCTGAGCGGCAGGGTCAGCGTGAAGGATGCGCCGCCCTCTGGCGTCCACTCGACGTAGACGCGTCCTTGCAGCGCCTCCACGTTGCGGCGCACCACGTCCAGCCCGACGCCGCGCCCCGAGATATCGGTGATGATCCGGCTGGTCGTGATCCCGGGCCGAAAGATGGCGTCGATGATCTCTGCCTCCGTCAGTGACTCGGCCTCGATCTTGTCGTGCTTGGCGATGGCCTGCTGGATTGCCTCCAGGTCGAGGCCGGTGCCGTCGTCGCTGATGCAGATGACCACGTCCTGCCCCAATTGTTCGGCAGTGAGGGTGACGGTGCCCCGTCGCGGCTTGCCGGCCGCCTCGCGCTCCTCCGGTGGCTCGATGCCGTGGTCGACGGCGTTGCGCAGCAGGTGAATCAGCGGGTCCTTGATCTGTTCCAGCACCTGCTTGTCCATCTCGGTGTTCCCACCGACGATTCGCAGCCGGGCTTCTTTGCCTGCCTCACGGGCCATGTCGCGCACCATGCGGCCAAACGGTCCGGTGATGGTGCTGAGGGGCTGCATGCGGACGCGCTTGATATCATCCTCCAGCCCGTCGATCACCAGCGACATGTGCATCGAATCGTTGGCATAATCGCGCGCCATGTTGCCGATCGACACGTTCACTTCGCGCAGCCGCTCCTGGCTTGTTTCGAGATACTCTAGCAGCCGCTCGACATCTTTTCCGGATCCGTTTTGGCCGGCGCCCTGGCGCGCCGCCTTGCCATAGACGCTGCGGACGGCCAGCCATTCTCTCTGCCAGCGAGCGGCAAATTCCTGGAGTTGCTGTATCTGGGTCAGGTGTTGCTCGGCGCGGATCTTGGTGACGAGCAGTTCCGTGAGTTGGGCCATGAGTGCGTCGAGCTTACTCACACCGACGCGGATGGTCTCGTCGACGGCAGAGGAGGTGGTGGTTGGGGTAATCGGCGCTGCTTCCTTCACGGACGATTCTGTAGGTGCTGCCTCCTCCTGCGCTCTTTCTTGCACCGTCTCCTTCGGTGAAGGACGGAAGGGATCGAGAGTGGTGAGGGCCTGCAACGCCTGCACCGGCGGCGTGGTCTCGCCGGCTTCATAAGCCACCTGCACCGCCTGGATCGCGTCGAGGGCTTGGTAGCAGGTAGTGAAAAGGTCCGCCGTCAGTTCGATGGCGTCGCGCTGGATGCCGTCCAATATGCTTTCGAGCGCGTGGGCCAACTGCTCGATCACGGTGACCCCCACGGCACGCGCGGCCCCCTTGAGGCTGTGGGCGGCACGGAAGGTGTTCTCCAGCATGGCCTGGCGTTTTTCGCCGCTGACGCTGCCCTGCTCCAGGGCCAGCAGGCCGTCGGTCATGGTCTGGACGTGCTCGTTCAGTTCGGCGCGGAACGAACCGATCAACTCTTGGCGGATTTTGGCACTGATGGACATGATATCGTTCTCCTGCGTCTACCCTTGCGAAGGTTGCGCGTGGTCTTGGCAACGGTGCGGCGTCCCGCCAGCGTGCGTGCTCTTGGCTTGAGGCCTGCTGTGTAACCTTCGCAAGGGTCCATTCCTCATCCCTGGTACTGCTCCACGGTCTCGGTCAGTCTGAGCGACAGCTTGTTCAGGTCTTGGGCTGTTATTTCCACCTGGTTTGTGCTGGCCAGGCTTTGCTGTGTGGCCTGATTGATGTTCTGCATCGCCATGGCGATTTGCCCGACGCCCGATGCCTGCTGCTGCCCGCCTGCTACCAACTGCATCGCCGCCTGCGCCGACTCGTCGATCACGTTCGTCAACTGCTCGATGACCGCTTGTGTTTCGGCTACCAGGTGCACGCCGTTGTCGACGACTTTTGTCCCCTCCTCTGTAGCTGTCACCGTCATATTGATGCCGCTTTGGATATCCGACAGGATGGCCTTGACCTGCGCGGTGGCGTGCCTCGATTGTTGGGCCAGGTTGCGCACCTCGGCGGCGACGACGGCGAACCCCTTGCCGTGCTCTCCGGCGCGGGCGGCCTCGACGGAGGCGTTGAGGGCCAGCATGTTGGACTGGACGGCGATGTTGCTTACAGTGGCGATGATCTCGCCGATCTGCTGAGTCTGCTCGGAGAGGGCCAGGATATTCTCGGCGATGGATTCGACGCGCTCTTTGATGTGCGCCATCTCTGCGATGTTCTCCCGCACTGCCTTTTGCCCCGCGCGGGAGGTCTCGACGGTGCGTTGGGAGCCATCCACGACCTCCTGGGCGCGCGTGACGGCCTGCTCGGAGATCGTCCTAACCTCTTCGACGGTGGTGGTGGTCTGGGAGATGGCGGCGGATTGCTCGTTGGCGCCTGACATCTGTTGCGTTGCCACTGCCAGCATCTCGGCCGCGGCGGCGCTCAGTTCGTGTACCGTCTGCTGTGTCTCCTGCAGCAGGCGGGCGTTCTCGATGGCGGTGGCCAACTGATCGGCCATCGTCTGCAACACCGTCGCATCTTTTTCGTCAAAGGCGCCTTCCTGTTTGCTCTGCACGTCCAGAGCGCCGATGACCTGGGCGCCCAGTTTGAGCGGCAGGGCCATCTCCGAATGGGTCTCAGGGAGCAAGGGGTTGTTAAAGTGTACGGCGTCGGTTCCCACGTCGAGGACGATGCGCGGTTCGCCGGTGCCGGTGACGTAACCCACGATCCCTTGCTCCCCCACCTTCAACCGGTGGCCCTTTTCCAGCATCCGTTGTCCGCCCTCGCTGTTGGCCGCCTGAAGTACGGCGTATTCTTCAGCTTCGTCCAGGAGAAAGATGCCGGTGTGATAGAACCCGAATTGCTCGCTGATCAGGTGGGTTACCTGCGCCAGGAGGGCATCCAGGTCTCTGACAGAGATAGCCGTGCGGCTCACCTCGGCGGCGGCTTGCAGTTGGACGGACCGGCGCTCTAGGTCCCGAGTGCGGGCACTGAGCTGATGGTTGGTCTCGGCCAGAGAGCGCTCGTTGTTCCGGGCCAGCTCCAGAGCGTTGTTGAGGCTGCGCAGTGCGGCGAACAGCAGCACGGCCATCAAAGCGAAAATGCCGAATAGGATAAACAAATCCGCGAGGCCCATGGGTAAATCATAGGAGGGCAACTCGCCGATTAGCCCGGTTTCGAATGCATAGATCAGCAGAACGGCCGCCATGCTCAGTGAGCCAAAGACCAGCGCTCCGACTCTGCCCATCAATAAGCCGGCCAGTAGAATAACCAGGAGATAGCCCGTGCTGGCCGTATTGCGTATGCCGCCGTAGTAGTAAAGCGCAAGAGTGAGGGCCACCAAGAGTGAAAACGATAACACAGCGCCGGCCGGTTGGACGTGACCACGATGCATCAACAGGATGGCCCCTACGATTGCCGGAATCATCACCGCCATCGTGATCAAAGTAAATCTGCGGCTCTCAGGGTCTTGGTCGACGGCGATCATAAAGGGCGTTACGGCGGTCACTATCACCAGCGTCGGCCATAAGATGGAGTTGAGCAGTTTTGCTTTGCGTGTTTTGTCTTCGTCTTGCTCAAAGAACGGTGGGGCGGTCAGTTTACGAATTTTTTTCCACATGGCTCTGCTCCTATTTAGCTAGAGTTGATACTGCTCCACGATCTGGGACATGCTCTGGGCCAGTTCGTTCAAATCTTGTGCGGCCTTTTCCGCCTGGCGCGTGCTGGCCAGGCTCTGCTGTGTGGCCTGGTTGATATTCTGCATGGCCAGCGCGATCTGCTCGACGCCCGACGCCTGCTGCTGCCCGCCCG
>CAZKDJ010000195.1:0-1451 GCA_964551295.1 uncultured Anaerolineales bacterium
ATGGCCACCACCCGCCCGGAGACGATCCTGGGCGATACCGCCGTGGCGGTCAATCCAGACGACGCACGCTGGCAGCGCCTGGTGGGCAAGACCGCCGTGCTGCCAGCGCTGGAGCGCCGCATCCCCATCATCGCCGACGAGGCGGTCGACCCCGAGTTCGGCACCGGTGCGGTCAAGGTCACCCCCGCGCACGACCCCACCGATAACGAGATCGGCATCCGGCACGGGCTGGAGGCGCCCAACGTGATGACGGACACGGCCCACATCAACGAGCTGGGCGGCCCCTACGAGGGGCAGGATCGCTTCGAGTGCCGTAAGAACATCGTCGCCGATTTCGAGAAGGAAGGGCTGCTGGTCAAGGTCGAGGACTATCACCACGCCGTGGGCACCTGCCAGCGCTGCCACACCGATATCGAGCCGCGTATCTCTACCCAGTGGTTCGTCGACGTCAAGCCGTTGGCCGAACAGGCCATGCAGGCCGTGCGCGATGGGGAGACGACCATCGTCCCGGAGCGGGAGGAGCGGCGATTTTTCCACTGGATGGAGGCCATCCGCCCGTGGTGCGTCTCGCGCCAACTGTGGTGGGGCCACCGCATCCCGGTGTGGACCTGCGACGACTGCGGCGGGCAGACGTGCGAGATGACCGACCCGACCGCGTGCGCGCACTGCGGCAGCGAGAGCATCCAACAGGAGGAAGACGTGCTGGATACCTGGTTCTCCTCCGGCCTGTGGCCGTTCTCCACGCTGGGCTGGCCGGAGGATACGCCCGACTTGCAGCGCTTTTATCCCACCAGCATGCGCGAGACCGGCTATGACATCCTGTTCTTCTGGGTGGCGCGGGAGATGATGCTGGGGATGGGGATGACGGAAAAGTCGCCCTACGCCACCGTCTACCTGCACGGCCTGGTGCGCAACGAGGAGGGCAAAAAGATCAGCAAGTCGATGGAGAACATCGACGAGTACGACCCGCTGAACATCATCGACAAGTACGGCGCCGACGCACTGCGCTACACGCTGATGACCAGCTCCACACCGGGTTTGGATATGAACCTCGATCCGCGCCGGCTGGAGGGCGCGCGCAACTTCACCAACAAGATTTGGCAGGCGGCGCGTTTCGTGCTCTCCAACCTGGATCAATCTCCAATCTCCAATCTCCAATCTGCCAATCTCCAATTGCCTGATCGCTGGATTCTGTCACGACTCAATCGCCTTATTGAGGATGTGACCCACCTCTTTGACACCTACCAATACGGCGAGGCCGGGCGGCAGATCAACGACTTTTTGTGGAGTGAGTACTGCGATTGGCACATCGAGGCCTGCAAGGTGCGGCTCTATGACGATGCGCCAGATGACCAATCATCTGGCGTGGCCGATAAGGAGACGCCGCGCGCTGTGCTGCTCCACGTGCTGGAGACGGCGCTGCGGCTGCTGCATCCCTTTATGCCTTTTGT
>CAZKDJ010000195.1:1551-7544 GCA_964551295.1 uncultured Anaerolineales bacterium
TGCTCCACGTGCTGGAGACGGCGCTGCGGCTGCTGCATCCCTTTATGCCTTTTGTGACTGAGGCGCTGTGGCAGGCGCTGCCTGCCCCCCCTCTATCCCCCCCGCGGGCGGGGGGGACGAAAGGGGGAACCCCGCCTACAGGCGGGGCGAGGTCATTGATGCTGACCCGCTGGCCGGCGGTGGACGGGGCGCTGCTGGATGACGAGGCCGAGTCGCAGATGGGGTTGATGATGGATTTGGTACGCGGCTTCCGCAACCTGCGCGCCGAGTACGAAGTGACGCCCGGCAAGCGCATCCCGGCCCTTATCGCCGCCGGCGAAGCCGCCGAAACCCTGCAAGGCCAGCAGGCGGTGCTTTGTTCTCTAGCGAAACTTGATCTCAACCAACTGACCATCCAACCAACTATCCAACCGCCCGACCAATCGGCCACCGTCGTCGTGGGCGATGTGGTGGGCTACCTGCCGCTGGCCGCGCTAGTGGATCTCGATGCCGAGCGGGAGCGGCTGTCCAAAGAACTGAACGAGATCGAGGGCCGCATCGCCAGCAGCCAGGATCTGCTGGCAGGGGAGTTCGCTGAAAAGGCCCCCAAGCACATCGTCCAGCGCGAGCGTGACAAGCTGGCCGATCTGCAAGCCGAGCGGGCCAAGCTCGAGGAGCGGCTGGCGGTGCTGGGATAGACGTAAACGAGCCCTTGCGTCTTGCGACAAGGGCTCGTCGTGATTTTCCGGGGTACAGGTCCTAGTACTCGATCTTGATTTCGTCAAAGGCAACCTTCGTCGTGCCGGGATATCCATAGGGCGAATAGTTGTTCAGGTAGACATTTCTTATGCCCAACAATTCTGGCCCAGCTCCACCGTTATAACATAGTGTCCACTGGTTATAGTGAATAGCCTGATTGACGTCACACCAATACTGACCGGCGACGTTATAAGTCACCAAATATGTGGCGTATGCCGTGGCGTCGCTAGAGGGAACGAATATGGACACCGTGCCATAGGTGTAATCGTAGTCGATGTTATCCCACTTGCCGGTGTTTGGGGGAGGCGAGTAGTTTACGTTGTATACCCACTGGAAGTGCTTGGGCTGGCACCAACTGCCACCGTACAGGTAACACCACCCTGCGTTGGAGTGGTAGTTCCAACTAGAACCGGTTTGCGTCCAGTAGGAACCGCCGTTGGCATAGATCTCAATACCAGAAGCGCCCCGGACGCTGGAACTAAGTGAGAGACTGACTGCCAGAACGACGACTGTAGTGAGCAATATCTTTTTGAGCATTTCTCCCCTCCTATCTACTGGGCTGAGCAGACAAAATCGGCATAGCTAACGACGACGCCCTTTGAACTGACACCGACCTGGATGAACGGGGCAATTTCGTCTGCTTTCATTTCCCCGTCCACAACTTCCCAGCGGAAAAACTGAACGGCAGGCCCGTCCTCGATGTGCTTCTCAGCGATCTGGAGTTCTAGTTGGCCCTCCATGTCCTTGAAGCAGGTACAATTCTGTGCCAGGAATTCCCTAACCTGGGCCTCCAATCCCTCGGTTGAAATCTCCAGAAAGCCGCTCTCCATCGCTCCAAAAGGGCTCATGATAAACGCTTGCCTGACGATGTCCGCCCGGGGATCGACCCAATACTGGACGCCGGAGGCGGTATAAATCTCCACCATCTGCCCGCTCGTGTTGGGGTTGGGAAGGGTTGCTCCATATTCGACGGTCAGGTCTGGATCTCGTGCAAATCTCCGAATGGCTGCAATAGCCTTCTCACGTTCCTCTGGGCTGCGGGCACGTAGGGCATCGTATTCGCGGGCAGCTTGTTCGTGAACTTCTGCGACCTTTGTGGCAGAGTCGCCGACGAATACCTCCTCCCCGGTCAAGGGATCCTCTGCCGTAGACCCGGGCTTGGCTAATTCGGCCTCCGTGGCGCTTCTAACCCGGCGAACGAGTGCATCGATGGAGTTAGAGGTAAACGCTACGATGCTCAGCCCAAGTGCGAAAATACCTCCGAGAATCAAGACCAGTTTCAGCTTATTGTTCACCTGACGCCTCCTCGCAAAGAAATACTCGCCGATCTCCTGGCGGCGAGTTTATACTACCATAATTCCTGTGGCCCGTCTTGAGGAATTTTCCCTGTTTCGCCATAGGGATTTTTCCCTACTCGTTCTCTTGTTCCACGAACCCCTCACGAAGCGCCCACAGCGCGGCCCGCATGCGCGAGCTGACGCCTAGCTTGTCCAAGATACTGCCGAGGTGGTTCCCGATGGGTGCCTTTCAGTTTGAGGGCGAGTTTGCTCTTCTAGGTCAATAAGCGTTTTCGTGAGTTGCAGTTTTGGCTGCGCCAAAACTGCCAAGGTGCGTTTCACTACCTGAGCGCGTGTGCTCAAGTGTGAATCGGGATACCTATGCCTGCGAGGCTCTGTTCGCCCTAAAAGTGAAACGCACCCGTTCCCGATCGTCTTGGCGCTGACGTGCAGTGTCTGGGCGATCTCTGCGTCGGTCTTGCCCTGTGCTGCGAGCTTGAGCACCTTCCGCTCTCGCCCGCTCAGGCTTGCCCACCGCTGCCCCACCTCCTCGCGCCAGCGGTCCGCCCGCGCCATCTGCTCCCTGGTGACGAGCACCTCTCCCCGCGTAGCGCGGCGTATCGCCTCCACGAGCCGTTCGCCCGCCTCGTCTTTGGTGAGATATCCGCTCACACCCCCGGCGCTTGTTCCTGTCCTGTGAAACAGGCGGGGATCAAACTGGGATCACGGCCCGGCAGAGCCGGCCGGGGGCTGACACCACTGCGAGATCACCCCCACCAAGAAGCCATCCTCGATGATCGGCTCAAGACCCCCGCTGCCATCTGAGCGGGTGCGCCAGATGGGGGAACGGTCCAGATCGTCGTCGAGAAGCAGGTATTGACCGTCCGGCGACCAGGTGACGTGTCTGATCGTCCCCGAGATTTCCCGCTGCCACAACACCTCTCCCGTCGCCGCCTCGCTGACCGTCAATCGCGTGGGCCCGCTCCAAAAGGGATCGTCAGGGGAGGACGGGCCGAGGACGGCTTGCTTGGCGCCATCAGGCGATGTGGAAAAGCTGGTGTCATGAGCGGGAAGACCCCATTGTGAACAGCGGACCCCCTGAGTCCCCTCCGCCGCCAACTGTCCCTCGGCCGTCCAACACAGAGGGTTGCTCCTGGACACATAGGCCTCGATCTCGCCCACCATCTCCACCTGCCCGGTGGCGACTTCCAGTTCCCACACCTGGCCTACCGAAGCGCCCGCTTCTTCGGAGGGAGATGCGAAGCAGCAGGCAAAACCGACGAACCGGCCGTCAGGCGACCACACGACTTCCCCGACGTTTACCCCTCCCTCTCTACCGAGCAGCGGTGGGTTGACCAGTTGGGTTGTCTTGCCCTCTCGAACGTCGTAGCGATACAGGCCCTCGTCGGTACCATAGGCAAAGTAACGCGAGTCGGGCGACCAGTCGCTGACGGTGGCATGAGACATCGGCAGACCGATCTGGGTATGCGCCGTCACGTCAATCAGAACGCGGGTACGCTCTCTGAAGAAGGTCAGCCACCGTCCGTCCGGCGAGACCTGAATCGGCGTGGAGAGGGCCGTTACCCACCAATCGTCTCTTCCCGGCTGCCAATCCAGCGGTTCCCCCTCGGTCAGTCGTTCGACCGCGCCTCCACCCAGGTTCGTTCGCCACAGGTCCCGATTGCGGGCGAAGAGGACCACCGGGCAATCTGGCGAGGCCTGTGAAGGGGCAGAGGTGGCCGTGGCAGTCGGTAGAGGAACGGCGGTCCGGGTCGGTAGATGGAGAGGTATGGACGTGGCGGTGAACGGAGGGGTGGTCATGGTCTGGGTTGCAGGCGACGCGAGGGGGGTGAGTGTGGCCTCTGGCGACGACAAGGCGGTTGGCGCGGGCGTTTGAGACGCACACGCAGGTGCAGCAACGCAGAGCAAGGCAAGGAGCGTCACCAAGCGAGCAAGGGATGAGAACGCAGGTCTTGACATGATGTCCTCCTCCTACTGGGTGGGTACTGCCCCTGTTCGTAGGACAGCGGTTAGGGATTCCCAATCAATACACTCTGCCACAAGTACATTCCCACGTACCGCCAGGGCAAGTGGTGTATCCGCAGTTCGGATAGCTGCTGTAAAGAGTCAGGTTGGGCATTCCCGCGAGGTTCACTGCCGCCCAGCCCGTCGTCCGTACATGGAAATGAAGATGTGGAGCCACTCCGCCTGTTTGGCCCGATTGCCCAACAGGGAAACCGCGCGGCACGTACCCAATGATGTCCTGGATCTGCTGCATGCCCGATTGGTCGATTGAGGACAAATGAGCATAGTAGGCAATATAGCCCTGGCTGAGGTTGGTATCTCTCATCGTCACGTACCAGCCATATCCTGAGGTGCCATAATATATTCCATATATGCGAGAATCAGCCGAGTTCAAAACGCCAACACCTACCGGCATACTGATATCTATGGCTTTGGCGGCAGAGCCGCTGTGGGTTCCTCCACACACCGGAGCATTTATGTTTCCACACTTGATGTACCTGGTGGTGGGCCCGCCCACAGGAACGCTGTAGCCGGAAGGCGCTAGAAATCGAGCCTCCCGATAAGCGTTCAAACCCGGTGCACGGCCAACCCGTGCAAGGTGTGCCCCAGTTTGTGGCTGCGAGGATTCCTGATGGAGAGGGATGGGCTGAAAGTCTTGCCCGTAAGCTTCCTGGAGTGTTGTGGGAGTATTCTTGCCAAACTTTATGGAGCCGGCGATGTGATCAAAGATGGTTGTGCTTTCCGCGTCGGTGCTGTTCATCCAGACAAACCACACCGTTCTCCCGTATGGAATGTTCACATACGTAAACTCAGTCAGTGGAGAGACGCCGGCCTTGCGGAAAACTTCGGCCTGTTGGCCCGCCTTGCCTTTCCTGGCGGGTGCTCTCGATGCGAACCTCATCCGGGGCAAAACCACTCCCGGCTTTGTCGTACACTTCAGACCACTCATCCAATGGCTGAGACGGATCACGTTCCGTCAAGTACAGGCCGATCTCAACCTTAAGGCAGCAAGCCGGCTCCCCACATTTCACAGGGCAATCGCCGGTCTCGTTAAGGATGACTGAGCCACCCACATGGCCAGGGGGGTCTTCTCGAGGAATTACCTCCCAGTCTGCCGGATACTCGACCGAGAAACCGAAGCGAGGATCCGTGTAGATCGACCAACGGATTTCCCTGATCCCTGCATTGGCCCGGGCTGCTCCACTGGGCACCACCATGGCACCTACCAGCACCAACAACACGAATACTGAAAGAGACTTGACCCTGTGCATTTTCAAACCTCCTATCACTAATGCTCGCCGGGATTCCCCCAGCGGCAGTTCTATCCTAGCACACTTTCGGAGGTTTGTCTTGAGGAATTTTCCCTATTTCGCCGTAGGGATTTTTCCCTACTCGTTACCTTGTTCCACGAACCCCTCCCGCAGCGCCCACAGCGCGGCCCGCGTGCGGGAGCCGACGTCCAGCTTATCCAGGATGGAGGTGACGTGGTTCCCCACCGTCTTGACGCTGATGTGCAACACCTGGGCAATCTCGGCGTTGGTCTTGCCCTCCGCCACGAGCTTTAACACCTCCCGCTCACGCATGGTCAGGCTTTCCCACTTCTGCCCCACCTCCTCGCGCCAGCGGCCCGCCCGCGCCATCTGATCCTTGGTGACGAGCGCCTCTCCTCGTGCAGCACGGCGCACCGCCTCTACCAGCCGCTCGCCTGCTTCGTCTTTGGTGAGGTATCCACTCACGCCAGCAGCGACCGCCTGCGCCAGGTAGCCGTCCCGGTCGTGGGCGGTCAGGATCAGCGTGGTGATCTCGGGACAGTTGGCGCGCACCCAGGCCTCGATCTGGTACGGCGGCAGGCCGGGCATACGCAGGTCGAGCAGGAGGATGTCAGGTCGGAGATCAGTTGCCATCTGCCGCGCCTGCGGGCCGTCGCGGGCCTCGCCCACGACCTCGATGTCC
>CAZKDJ010000196.1:0-7520 GCA_964551295.1 uncultured Anaerolineales bacterium
GGGGGGCGCCCCCCCCCACACACCCCCCGCCCCCCAGATTATTGAGATGATACGATAGATTGTACTACAACTCATCGCCCAGGCAAAACGTGCTCGACAAACGGCGGTGGCATGAGAGAGGATAGCTGCAGGATGCAGTTGCTCTGCTAACGTCTGGAAGCCGCGCTTTGCCTTCCGGCCTCACTTTTACAGCAACGCCGCACAGACGGGCTTTCACCTGGATACAGTAGGCTTTTACGGCGAGGAGGAGCGGGTGCACGTGGTGGAGGTAGAAGCCACCGCCGACGGCACCACCTACCGGCTGGCGACGGCGGGGGACCTGCCCGGTGCTGGCCTGCTGGCAGAGACGCGCGCGTCTCTCACGCCCGAGCAGCGAGCGGCGCTGGCAAGCCCAGGATGAGGCCGTGGAGGGCGTCCACGATTCACTGCCACAGGGGACACAGCTCGCGTTGGCGGAGAAGGAACGTCCGGCCCATCCGCTCACCCTGAGCACGCCCTACGGTCTGGCGGATGCAGATGCGCTGCCCGAATCGCCGCTGGTGCCGCCGACGTACACCTTCTACTTGCCGCTCGTCACGCGAGCGTTCGAGGAAGAGTAGCGTTCAGAATACAATCGCGCGCAGTAAGTGTGCAAATCATTGAGGCATTCCACGCCAGATAACAGAAAGGGGTAAGTAAGATGACAACGGGGCATGCTACGCCTGCTGGGCAGCGAGGAACTGGTGGATGCGCTCTCGTCGGACGATGCGTCCATCGAGGTGCGTGTAAACCTGATCCGCGATCCGCCGACGACCAGCGGATACGCCTGGTCGTCGGTGCAGGGACCGCCTATGCAGATCGACAGCGGCACGTTATGCACGGCCTGGATCGAGATCAGCACGCAGAGGCCACTGGGCCTAGTCTTGCCCCTGTTTAAGTAAACGCCGATGGTCTCTGTGCTAAAAAGGTTCTTTTCCCTGCGCCCGGCGCGACGCGTCAGGACGCCGACGGTTTTGCAGATGGAGGCGGCGGAATGTGGCGCGGCGGCGCTGGCCATCGTGCTGGGCGCCCACGGCTTCTACGTGCCCCTGGAGGAACTGCGCCTGGCGTGCGGCGTTTCCAGCGACGGCAGCCGGGCCAGCAACATGGTCAAGGTGGCCCGCCGGTACGGGCTGCAGGCCCGGGGATTTCGTCAGGAGCCCGCCGCGCTGCGCGCGCTGCCCCTGATCGTCTTTTGGAATTTCAACCACTTTGTGGTCGTGGAGGGGTTTGGCAAAGAGCGCGTCTATCTCAACGACCCCGCCACCGGCCCGAGAGTGGTCTCCGCGGCCGACTTTGACCGCTCCTTCACCGGCGTCGTGCTGACGTTCGAGCCGGGGCCTGATTTCGAGCGCGGCGGCGAGAAGCCGAGTGCACTTCGCGCGCTGCGGAAACGGCTGGTCGGCTCGGAGGGCGCGCTGGCCTACGTGGCGCTGGGCGGCCTGGCGCTGGTGGTGTCGGGCCTGGTCATCCCCACCTTCGGGCGCGTCTTTGTCGACTACTACCTGGTGCGCGAGCTGCAATACTGGATTGCCCCGCTGCTCCTGGGCCTGGCGCTGACCGCTCTCCTGCGGGCCGGGCTGACCTGGCTGCAGACGCGCTACCTGCTGCGCCTGGAGACCAAACTGGCCCTGTCCACGTCGAGCCGCTTCCTGTGGCACGTGTTGCATCTGCCCATCTCTTTCTTCACCCAGCGCTACGGCGGCGAGGTCGGCGCCCGGGTGGCCATCAACGACCGCGTCGCTCACCTGCTTTCGGGTCAGCTGGCCGCCGCCGCGGTTAATGTCGTGCTGGTCTTTGTCTACGTCCTGCTGATGTTCCAGTACGACGTGACGCTGATCGGCCTGGCAATCGCCGCTCTGAACTTGATCGGGCTGCGCTACGTTTCCCGCAGGCGGACGGATGCCCACCAGCAACTCTTGCACGAGGGGGGCAAACTGATGGGGACGGCCATGGGCGGATTGCAGATCATCGAGATGCTGAAGGCGACTGCGCGAGAGTCGGACTTTTTCGCCCGCTGGGCCGGCCATCAGGCCAAGCTGGTGAACGTGGAACAGCGCCTGGGTCTCTTCTCGCAGGTGCTGGCGGTGCTGCCGTTCTTCTTGAACGTCCTGAACACACTGGCCATCCTCGTTATCGGCGGGCTGCGCATCA
Organism: uncultured Anaerolineales bacterium; assembly: GCA_964551295.1. Lineage (GTDB taxonomy): Bacteria > Chloroflexota > Anaerolineae > B4-G1 > B4-G1 > JAFGED01. The sequence goes on from CAZKDJ010000196.1 coordinate 2,173, forward strand.
GGAACGGGCGCTTGAGCATGGGTGAGTTGGTCGCCTTTCAGACGCTGATGATCAGCTTCATGGCACCCATCAACCAGTCGGTGACGCTGGGGGGCGCTGTGCAGGAGGTGCAGGGGGACCTGAAACGTCTGGACGATGTGTTGCGTCACGCGCCCGATCCCCTGGCCGAACCGCTGCCGCGCCCCTCGATCGTGGGGCACAAGCTCTCGGGTTACGTCGAGCTGAGGGACCTGACCTTCGGCTACAGCCCGCTGGATTCGCCCCTGATCGAGCACTTTAACCTAACTCTGGAGCCCGGCGCGCGCGTGGCCCTGGTGGGCAAGACCGGTAGCGGCAAATCCACCCTCGCCAGGCTGGTGGCCGGGTTGTACAAGCCCTGGAGCGGTGAGATTCTCCTCGATGGCCGACCCCGCCGCTCTATTCCCCGCGGCGTGATCAATGCCTCGCCGGCCCTGGTGGATCAGGAAATCTTTCTTTTCGAGGGTTCCATCCGGGAGAATCTGACGCTGTGGGACGCTACCGTCCCCGAGACAGCCATCGTCCGGGCGGCCAAGGACGCCTTGATCCACGAGGAGATCTCAGCCAAGCCCGGCGGCTACGATTACCTGGCGCAGGAGGGGGGGCGCAATTTCAGCGGTGGGGAACGCCAGCGCCTAGAGATCGCCCGCGCCCTGGTAGGCGCTCCGACCATCCTGGTGCTGGACGAGGCCACCAGCGCGCTGGACGCCAGGACGGAGCACCTGATCGACGATAACCTACGGCGGCGCGGTTGTACCTGCCTGATCGTGGCCCATCGCCTGAGCACGATCCGGGACTGCGACGAGATCATTATGCTCGAGCGCGTCCGCGTGGTGCAGCGTGGGCGCCACGAGGATTTGCTCAGGGAAAGGGACGGCGCCTATGCCCGGTTGATCGAAGCACAGGTGCCGGAGGGGAAAAAGAGTCCCCTGGAGCGGCTGCGCTATGACTGAGCGACGAGGCCCCGACCGATTCCCGGACGAGGAGACGCCCGCCGTCGTGTCTGGTGGAAGCTTGGTCAGCGAGGATGTCGAGCTCTTCCTGCTCAAACTGCGCTATAAACTGGGCCGCCTCGTCCGCGCCCCGGGCTATCGACCTATCCCGCTCGATGATGCCCAGATCGTGTGGGTTGTTTACGCAGGACGTTTGGACGTCTTTGCGGTGCCGGTCGAAAATGGTTGGGTAGCGGGCATCCGCCGTCATCTCCTGCGCGCACAGGCCGGCCACGTCGTCTTTGGTATGGATGGCGGAGGCAGGGGGCGGCAGATCGCCCTGATCGCCGTGGGCGGGCCGGGCACCCGGTTGGTGCGAGTACAGCGCTCGTACCTGGAACGCCTGGCCCAGGAAGATGACGCTGCATTCGTCGCCGCGATGATCGAGCGCTGGGCATTTGCCCTCTCTGCTGCGCTGTCCTCCGATCTGCCCCCCAAGGAGAGCGTGCAACTGGAGCCCGGCGAGGTAGCTCTAGAAGGGGGGCGCCCCGCTCGTGCCCGGCGCGGTGTCGTCTGGGTCAAGCACGTCGCGGGTCACTCTCACCTGTTGGGTGTACCGGCGTTGGCCCTGCCGCAGGATTTCTACCCGCTCGCTGGCCCGGTCTGGCTGCAGCCGGAGGACGAGGCGCAGCTGCAGGTGGTCGGGACCCACGCCTTCTTGGAGCAGGACCCCGTCTGGAGCGGCCTGGATCGCTTCCACCGCCTGGTGCAGGAGGCGGTGGCGCTGCGCGTGGCACGGGCCGAGCAGACCGAGGAGGAGCACTGGCGGGAGCGAGCGGAGGCAGACCGTTCGCAGATGCAATCTGCCCTCGCCCGCCTGGCGACTGTGATGGAGCCGGCGGCCCCCGTAGCGTTCTTGGATGTGGAGATGGACGAGGAGCATGCACTGCTGAGCGCATGCCGTCTGGTGGGTCGGGCCCAGGGCTTGACGATCCAGACGCCGCCCGGCGGACGCCGGAGCGCCGACCCCCTCGGCGACATCGCCCGCGCCTCCAGAATCCGCGTGCGTCAGGTAGCGCTGCGGGATGAGTGGTGGCGCGCCGACAGCGGCCCGCTGCTCGCCCACCGGCAGGATGGCCGGCCGGTGGGCCTGCTGCCGCGGCGGACCGGGCCGTGGCCCTGGTCCGGTAGGTACGAGTTGGTGGATCCGCTCGCCGGCGAGCGCATACGGGTGACGCAGGAGGTAGCCGCTGCGCTCGTTCCGCTGGCCCACGCCCTCTACCGTCCTCTTCGCACCCGGGCACTCACAGTGATGGACCTGTTCAAGCTTGGCTTCCGGGGCGTGCGGGCCGATCTCCTGACCGTGGTCCTGGCGGGGATTGCCTTGGGTGTTCTGGGCCTGCTTGTTCCGCTGGTGACCGGTGTGCTGTTCGATACGGTCATCCCCGGCGCGGAGCGGGGGCAATTGGGGCAACTGGGACTGGTTCTGCTGGGCTGCGCGCTGGCCGCGGCGTTGTTTCTGCTCGTCCAGAACGTGACCGTGCTCCGTCTGGAGGGCAAGTGGGACGGCTCGGTCCTGCCTGCCATCTGGGACCGTCTCCTGCGTTTGCCGGCCTCCTTCTTCCGCCGCTACTCGTCGGGCGACCTGGTGGAACGGGCAATGGGGCTCGACATTATCCGGCGCACGCTTTCATGGGCGGCGATCTCTTCTATTCTGGCCGGCCTCTCCTCGCTCTTTAGTCTGGGCTTGCTCTTCTACTATGATTCGGGATTGGCGTGGGTAGCCGTCGGGTTGGCGCTCCTTTCCGTCGCCGCCACGCTGATGGCCTGGCGCCTGGCGGTGCGCCACCAGAGGCAAATGGCCGATCACCAGGGTCGCATTGCGAGCATGGTGCTGGAGTTTACCACCGCCATCGCCAAGCTGCGGGTAGCCGGGGCCGAGAAGCGCGCTTTCGCCCGCTGGACGCGCTTTCAGCGTGCAGCGGGATGCGGCTTTCAAAGCCCGTAACGTGGCAAACGGGCTGGTGGTCTTTAACGCGGCCTTTCCGCTGGCGACCACGCTGGTGATTTTTGCCATGGTCGCCTTGGGCGACGGTCAGGCGGATCGCCTGTCCACCGGCGATTTTCTGGCCTTTAACGCGGCCTTCGGCCAGTTTTTGTTGGCCAGCCTGACCGTCAGCGGGACCTTGCTGTCGACGCTGCGCGTCATTCCCCTGTATGAGCGGGTACGACCGATCCTGCAGGCCTGGCCCGAAGTCGACCCCCTCCGGTCCGACCCGGGTGAGTTGAACGGCGAGATCGAGATCAGCCACGTGGCCTTTCGCTATCAGAATGAGGAGCCACTGGTACTGAAGGACGTCTCGTTGCACGTGCGGCCGGGCGAGTTCGTGGCGCTGGTGGGGCCATCAGGCTGCGGCAAATCTACCCTGGTGCGCTTGCTTCTCGGCTTCGAGCGGCCGCTCGCCGGGGCCATCTATTACGATGGCCAGTACCTGCTCGGGCTGGACGTGGAGCAAGTGCGACGGCAGATCGGCGTGGTGCTGCAGAACAGCCAGTTGATCACGGGCACCATTCTATCCAATAGTCGGTTCGCTGCCCCTCAGTGTTGACGAGGCATGGGAGGCAGCGCGCCTGGTTGGCCTGGATGAAGATATCGCAGAGATGCCCCAGGGCATGCACACGCAGGTGAGCGAGGGAGGGAGCACACTCTCCGGCGGGCAACGGCAGCGGTTGTTGATCGCGCGGCCCATCGTCAACCGGCCTCGCATTCTCTCCCCTGGCCCTTCCTGGGCTTGAGCGCCTCAGAGTCGTAAGGACACGGCAATGCCGTGCCCACATCCTGCATTTGTACTGGGTCTCGTGCCTCGACCCAGCCTACGGCTCAACCCAATCTACACACTATGCACTTGTACGGGGTGGCGGGTAAACCACCGGCACAGCGACAGGCCCGCCAGTCCAGCCGTGCCCACGCGCCTACCCACCCAGTCGCCGGGATGAACTCTTGCTTGACAGCGCTACAAATCTGGACTACACTACCCTGAGAGCGAGGGAGCGGTCAGCGAAAAGAGGACACTACACTAGCATCACCAAGACGCTCGCCACCTTTCGCTCCGGCAAGTGCTCGAACAAGCCCTGGACACCATTGATCACGCGGAAGCATAGGGCAAGCCCATAATGGGCTGGCCTTAACCGGACGTGCAGCCGGCGTGGACGCTGACGACAACCAACTTCCCTACGTTGATATCGTCACCCACAACCTCTTCAGCACAGACACCGAGCTCATCACATGGGTCCAAAGCGGCGCCATCGACTTTCAAACGCGCCACAGCCATTACCAAGATCCACCTGCCGCTCGTTCTGAAGAACTCTCCCTGAGCCTATCCTGAAATAATCGAAGGGCCTGCCCTGAGTCCCTCGACAAGATCGGGACAAGCTCTGCCGAAGGAGCCTGCCCTGAGATGAGATTCGAGCGCATTTCCAGATAACCAAAAGAGCAGAGAGCAACACAAAAGGAGGCGTGAAAATGAAGACAAGACGTGATGGGCCAACCGCCGCGCATCCACTGCGAGGTGGTGGTGTGATTCTGGCTATCCTTCTGCTGGTGACCCTCTTGGGTCCGGACCGGGCTGCCGGCGCCAGCGCACCCGCCGCGCCGCAACAGGCGGCGCCGCCCACCGGCCTCTCCGCCGGCGACTGGGCGAGTATGCAGGAGCAGATGCAGGCGGCGCAGTACCAGGTCACCTGGCAGGTGCAGAGCGGGGAGTGGGCCTATCGCGCGCCCAACCGTGCCCACGACCTCTCGCTGGCCTTCGCCGCCGACGGCTTTACAGCCACCCGCTATGGAGACGAAGGGGAGCCGCTGTGGAACTTTGGTCTCTCCCTGACGGCCTACGGGGAACAGACCTGCCCCGCTGCCATAGCCCGGACCGGCCTGAGGGCCAGCCGGGAGCGCGTCGAGTACCATTGGAGCCGGGACGTGGTCGAGTGGTACGCGAACAGCGCGGAGGGCGTCAAGCACGGCCTGGCGCTGGCCGCGCCGCCGGCAGGGGCTGATGGCTCCACGGTAGAACTGACCTTTGCCCTGCGCGGGTCGCTGACCCCGGAACTGGACGGCAACGGACAGGCACTGCGCCTGAAAGACGGCGGCAGTACCGTGCTGCTCTACGACCAACTGGCCGTCTATGATGCCACCGGCAAGACCCTGCCGGCCCACATGCGCCTAGCCGGGTGCACCCCGGACCGGCAACCCGCCGACTGCATTCTGCAGTTGGTCATTGACGCCGCCGACGCCGCCTACCCGCTCACCGTCGACCCCCTCCTCCACCGCCAGACAGCCAAGCTGGCCGCCTCCGACGCCGCGGACGATGACTACTTTGGCACCTCGGTGGCCATCAGCGG
>CAZKDJ010000197.1:0-7439 GCA_964551295.1 uncultured Anaerolineales bacterium
AGTAAGTCGGATTGCCAATCCGACCTACATTCCCAAGATATTGAGATGATACCATTAGCGTATGCCCTCGTGTTGCGAGATCAAGTGTAAAGCAGTAGAATGACGAGTGAAGGTGTGTTCTCGTTTGCATGTGACAGGTTTTGACTATGGAGGTGTAGTATGGATGCTCAATATATCTACTTGATCGTCGTTCTGGTTTTTGCAAGCTTGGCGTTGGTGGTCATTCTGCGCTACCGAAAGAGCAAGGTGTCTATTCAGGGGCCTGGGGTGAGGGTAGATCTGGAGGGTGAGGAGGACACTGAACAGCCGCAGCCAGCGCAGCAGGTGAAACCTCCTTCCTCTGCAAAGACCAAGGTCGGCGGCGCGGTTAAGAAATCCACAATGGTCACCAGCGCCGGTGGGGGAGGGAAAGCTGAGACAAACGTGGAAGAGGATGTGGAAGAGTCGGACATTCTGACCGAAGCCTAGTATTACAACGAGACTTTGTCCCAGAGTGTCATTCCGAGCGACCAAGGGGAGTCGAGGAATCTCGACGCTGTTAAGAACGGTGCTCTGAGCAAGAGAGTTCTCGACTCGCTCCGCTCGCTCGAAATGACGCGGCATCGAAATCTCGTTGTAGTACTGGCAAAGCGACGTTTCAAACCTGCGCGTTGTGCGAGTTGGAATCTGTACGCATACAACTTTCCAGTTTGTAGTGCCAGCTTCAGCGAGCTGAAGCTCGCACTACGAACGAACCATTCTTTTGCGAGTTCTTATAGATGCCTAGTTGTCATGTGGGAGGAACCATGGTCTTTCAGTCAATGCAATCTGTTTTCCTCGATGAGCTTGTTGATTTTGAGGATCAACAACGTCGGTTCGAGGAGATGCTGGACCATTCGGCCAGTAAGCGCCTGATGCTCGTCCAAGCCCCGGGCATGTGCGGCAAGACGAGCCTTTTGCGCATATTGCGCTTTCACTGTGAACAGAAGGGCATTCCCAGGTGCTGGATAGACTTTCGTGGGCAATCGTATGACAATCCCCACTTCACTCTGGCCCGTGACATGTGCGACCAATTAGGCCTATCGCCGCGCCACATGTACCAAGCCTTGCAGCCGTTCAACACCGGCCAGTCTGTTGATGCGGAGGTTGCCGCGCACGCGGAAGCCAGTACAGAGGTCAAGGGAGATGTTATCGACTCGTACGTCGTCACTCAGGTTTTGACGGGAGTTAGCGTGACCCGCGATGACTTGCGCCAGCGCTATATGAAGGAGCGTCTGAAGCGAGCCTTTATCACCGACCTGGGCGACTTTGCGGTCGAGAGCAGGGGAGTGGCTTGTTTCTTCGACAGCTTCGAGGACATCAGTGCGGAGGAGGAAGATTGGCTGTTGGATGCCCTGCTGTGTCCAATTGCAGAGGGCGCGCTCAAAGGCGTGATGGTTGTGACTGCGGGGCGCCGTTGGCCAGAGATTGACAGGTGGGGGTGGGAAAAGCGCGCGCATCTGATTGACAACCTGCCATCTATGAGCGTCAAGCATATCAAGGTCTATGCTCGAAAGGTAGGGGTTGAGATTACCGATGAGCAGGCCAAATTTTGCTGGCGGGCCAGCAGAGGCGGGAATCCACTCTTCATGGGCATGGTGGTCAAGAATCTACAAGCTGTAGGAGAGGTGGGATCATGAGTGAACGGTTGGAGCGTATCACTCCAGAGATGAGTGAAGAGGAAGCATTGGGTCTAATCTTGGACGAACTGGTAGACCGCGCCGATTCCGATGTGGCCGAAGCTATCCGCCTTTGCGCCATCCCGCATTGGTTTAACGAGGAAATTCTGGCTTGGCTGCGAGGTGAGGGGCGTGAGCCTTCGAAGCGGACGGGGGTAATCATGGCTGAGCTGACAAAAATGACTTTCGTTAGCCCATACCACGACCGGGGCTATGTTCTCCACAAGAACGTGCGTGACCTGCTGCTGGATCGCTGGCGGGAGGACGCCGAGAGCCTCCAAGAACTGAGTGGAGTGGCAGCAGCCTACTATGCCGACAAGTTGCAGGCGGGGGAATCATCCGGAGAGCGGGGTGCAGAGTGGAAACGCGAGGAGGTGTACCACCTCTTGGTGGCCGATGAGGAGCGTGGGATCGAGCGTTTCATAAGCCTGATTGATAAGGCAGGCCAGTCTTGCCGATTGAGTACGTTTGAACTGTTGCTCAATCTGGCCCGCGAGCTGGAGGCCGACTTGGAAGCCTACAATCAGCCCTGGCTCCAGTTCTACGAAGGGAAACTGGCCCTCCTGTCTGGTGACTGGGAGGAGGCACTGAAGATATGGGAGTCGTTGCAGGAAGGGCAGATGTCCGCGGATCTGGAGAAAACGCTGGCAGTCCATCAGTCGGTCCTGTACAAGGATAAGGGGAACTGGGACAAGGCTGTTGAGCGTCTGCAGCGCAGTCAGGAAATCCTGAAGCAGATGGGGGACAAGCGGGGGAGGGCGGACATTTTGAACAGCTTGTCCTTCTTGTACAAGGATAGGGAGGAGTGGGACGAAGCCGTTAAGCACTTGCAGCGTAGTTTAGAGATCCTGAAGGAGATGGGTGATGGGCAGGGCAAGATCGACGCCTTCAATTATTTAGGTCTCTTGTACAAGGACAAGGGTGAGAGGGAAAAAGCTGCCGAATACTTCCATCGTGGCCTTGATGTCTTGGAGCATGGCAGGGCCGCCATTTTGAAGAACCTGGGTTTCCTATACAAGGACAAGGGGGAGTGGGAAAGGGCCGATGGGTACTTTCAAAAGAGCCTGGAGATTTTGAAGCAGGTGGGCGATGAGCGTGAAATGGCGGATGCGTTCACTGATCTGGGTTTTTTGTCCGCGGACAAGAAGGAATGGGAGAAAGCCGACGGGTACTTTCAGCGCAGCCTGGAGATTTTGGAAAAGATGGGGGATGAGCGGGGGAGGGTTGATATATTCAACCATCTGGGTTCTCTGTACAGGCGCAAAGGCGAATGGGAGAAGGCCGACAGGCACTTTCGGCGCGGCCTGAAGATTTTGGAAAAGATGGGGGATGAGCGTGGAGCGGCCACCGTTTTCAATAACTTGGGTCTTTTATACAAGGATAAAGGGGAGCGGGGAGAAGCTGCCAAGTACTTTGGGCGCGGTTTGGAGATCGTAGAAAAAGTTGGTGACGAGATGAACGCGGCCACGACGATGTATAATCTCGCGTCTCTTTACGAGGATATGGAGCAATACGACGAGGCCGTTGAACTATTGAAGAAGGTTGTGAGAATCTCCGAGCAAGTGGGTCATCCGGATTTGAGAATACGAAAAAGTAGAGAGGCATTAGAGAGGATTAAGAAAAACGCGAATTTTCCTAAAAGGAGGGACGCGTAAAAGAGCAATTCGTTCGTAGTGCGGGCTTCAGCCCACTGAAGCCCGCACTACGAACAGGGAGGTTGTATTTTACGGACCTGGCCCCGGTTGTGATGAGGGCAAGGGATATTAGCGTATGCCCCAAACTCAATTCGACGAAGTGTCTTTGCGAGACCAATTAGAAGATCTGGCGCGCCAAACTGTCCAAGTTCGCGCTACCTCGCGCCTTGCCAGGGGGCAGCCTTCTCTTCTGGATCAGCTCCAGGAGCAGGAAAAGCTTTTGCGTGCTGCCTACCAACACTTTGCGCAGGCATCTGAGGTGCAATGGGCCGTTCCCTACGCGGCCGAGTGGTTGCTGGATAACTTTTATCTCGTCGACCAGACCCTGCGTCAGATCCGCGAGCATATGCCGGTTGGCTATTATCGCCAGTTGCCCAAGCTTGAATCTGTGCCTTGGGAGGGATACCCCAGGGTCTATGCGCTGGCACGCAAGATCATCGAGTACCACGAAGACCAATTGGATCTCGACCGGATAACGCGCTCAGTACGATTCTATCAGCAGGTCACCCCCCTAACAATGGGTGAATTGTGGGCGCTCCCGACCATGTTGCGCATAGGAACTTTGGAGAACCTGACGCAGGCAGTTATCGCCGTCGGGCATTTGGGAGAAGCTGAACCTGTAGATGCCGCAACCCGATCTGTGACCGAGGACTTGGAGGATGAGGCTATCGTCGCCAGTTGTATTCAAAGCCTGCGTTTGCTGGCGACACAGGATTGGAAGACCTTTTTTGAAAACGCCAGCCTGGTGGAACAGGTGTTGGGCGATGACCCAGCGGATATTTATGCGCGCATGGATTTCGATACGCGTGACCGTTACCGGGGTGAGGTTGAGGAACTGGCCTTGGCGACCGGGCTTGACGAAAGAGATGTTGCCCAGGAAGTGGTGCGCTTGGCCAAAGAGGCCGAGGCGTCACGCCTGGGGAAAGAATCGCCTCGCAGGGCTCACATTGGCTACTATCTTATAGACGCTGGCCGCGCACAGCTTGAGCAGCGGCTGGATTACCGCCCTTCCTGGCGCAAGCGTCTGACCCGTTGGCTGCTGGGTTATCCTACGTTGGTGTATCTGGGTGGCATCATCTTGCTCACATTGGCTATCTTGCTGGGCCTTCTGGCCTATGCGTGGAGCAGAGGCGGGTCGATTGGGCAGTTGATCGGCGCGGGGTTATTGGTCGTTCTGCCTGCTATGGCGGTGACTATCAACGTGCTCAACTGGCTGATCACTCGCACCGTGCCCCCTCGCCTGCTGCCTCGATTGGACTTTTGTAAGGGTATCCCGTCTGAATATCGCACGATGGTTGTTATCCCTACGCTTTTGACCGACCAGGGGGAAGTCAAGTCTCTATTGCACCAGTTGGAACTACACTTTTTAGGTAATGCGGATCCGTATCTGCATTTTGCTCTGCTCACTGATTTTGGCGACGCGCCGCGGAAGCACATGCCGGGTGACGACGCATTGCTTGAGCAGGCCATAGAGGGCGTGCGAGCGCTCAATAGAAAATATGGCCGAGATGGCATTGGCCCCTTTTATCTGTTTTATCGCGAACGGGAATGGAATCCGTCCGAGGATTGCTGGATGGGGTGGGAGCGCAAGCGAGGCAAGTTGGCTGACTTTAATCGCTTGATTAATGGCGCGGAGGCCTCCTTCAGCGAACGTGTCGGCGACCTTGATATCTTGCCACAGGTCAAGTATGTCATCACGCTGGACGCCGACACGCTTCTACCGCGCGATAGTGCACGCCGTCTCGTGGCCACCTTTGCGCACCCGCTGAACCAGGCCGAGTTCGACCCACAGACTGGCGATGTGGTCGCTGGGTACACGGTGCTCCAACCACGGGTTGAGATCACGCCTACCAGTGCAGCCCAGTCACGATTTGCCCAGATTTTCTCCGGCGACATCGGGCTGGATCTGTATACGCACGCGGTGTCCGATGTCTACCAGGATTTGTTTGGCGAGGGGATTTACGCAGGTAAGGGAATTTACGACGTCGCTGCCTTTGAGCGCAGCTTGAAGGGACGTATACCCAATAACGCCTTGCTCAGCCACGACCTTTTCGAGGGGATACACGGGCGCGCCGGGCTGGTGACGGACGTGGCGCTGTACGAAGAGTATCCTGCTCACTATCTCGCTCACACGCGCCGATTGCACCGCTGGGTGCGCGGCGACTGGCAGTTGCTCCCCTGGTTATTTCCCCAGGCGCCTCACGCAGGGCAGGGAATGATTCCCAACCCGCTCTCGACGATCGACCGGTGGAAGATTATCGACAATATGCGCCGCAGCTTGCTTGGACTGGCGCTGTTGGCACTGTTAGTCGCTGGCTGGTTGTGGCTTCCCGGCTCGACGCTGGTATGGACGCTGGCTGGATTTCTGGCTGTAGCCGTGATCGTTTTCTCTAGCCTGCTCTCCGTGTTTAGGCAGACGTTCCAGGGAGCGACCTTGCGTAGCGCGCTCAGATCGGTGTGGCTGGCCACACTGCGTTGGCTACTGGCGCTGGTCTTTTTGCCCTACGAAAGCATGATTGCGGCAGATGCCATCACCTCCACTCTATATCGCATGCTCTTTAGCCACAAGCGGTTGTTGCAATGGACCACTGCAGCTCATACCCTTCGCCTGTTTGGCAGACGGGCCAAAGTAAGGATTCTCTGGAAGCAGATGGGCGGTGTGTCGCTACTTACACTCGGGTTGGCCTGGCTGATCTTTTTGTTCAATCCGGCGGCATTTCCTGTTGCCGCGCCTTTCTTGTTCGCCTGGGTTATTTCTCCCTATCTGGCCCATTGGCTCAGTCGCTCCAGGGTGCGTGAGCGGGCCGTGCTTTCCGAGGAGCAGTGCCGCAGGTTGCGTGGCTTGGCGCGTCGTATGTGGCTCTATTTTGAACAGTTCGTCGGCCCAGACGATCAGTGGTTGCCCCCCGATCACTTTCAGGAGGATCCGTCAGGGCTTGTCGCCCACCGTACCTCCCCTACTAACATTGGGCTTATGTTGCTCTCTACCCTGGCCGCTTACGATCTGGGCTATATCGGCTCTCTGGCTTTGGTCCTGCGGCTGCGTCCTACTTTTGAGACGCTGGAAGCGCTGGAGCGGCATCGAGGTCACTTGTTGAACTGGTACGACACGCATAGCTTGAGGCCTTTGCTCCCGCGTTACGTATCCACCGTGGATAGTGGCAACCTGGCAGCTTGTCTGTTGGCTCTTAGGCAGGGATGTCTGGCTATACCTCAAATGTCCATCTTGCGCTGGCAGCGCTGGCAGGGATTGCTCGACACGTTGCATGTGTTGTATGAGACCGTTGAAGGTGTGGAGGGTGAGCCCGCTGTGGAAAAGGCGGTTGTGGCTCTACAGGATTATCTGATGGACATCTGCCAGCGGATATTGGCGGTGCGGGATAAACCTGGTGCCTGGGCACCGCTGCTGGTTGAGCTAGGGGACGAGGGCTGGCAGGAATTGGAGCGTCTGCTGATTTCGCTGGTCGAGATAGGCGCCAGTGCTCTAGAGGCTGACACTTTGCGCAGTCTGCGCATCTGGTCGGAGCGGGTGAGTGCACAACTGCTCGACATGCAGGGCGAGATGGATATGCTGCTGCCTTGGCTACTGCCGATGAGCGAGCCGCCAGCCCTGTTTGCCCGTCGGTACATAGGGGACGCGGACATCGCCGATGCTTGGCAGTCGCTGATTGATGTCCTGTCTTCTACTCCGCAATTGGGCGAGGTGCCTGATACTTGCAGGGCGGCGCGGGAGAGGTTGGGCAAGTTGCAGACTTTGCTAGCCGATAAACGCGCCGCTGCCGACCAACCGTCTTCCGCTTCCTTGCCGAGGTCCGACGAGCAGTTGGAGGAGGCTCGGGATTGGTGCATGAGTCTAGGGGGGGATCTGTATTCGGCCCAAATGGCTGCAGAGAGCTTGTCCATAGGTCTCCAAGATATGGGTGAGCAGGCAGAGGCTTATGTCCGGGAGATGGATTTTGGGTTCCTGTTTGATCCGCAGCTTCAGGTGCTTTACCTCGGCTATAACGTAACGGCCGAAAAACTGGACGACTGGCATTATGGTCAGCTG
>CAZKDJ010000198.1:0-7423 GCA_964551295.1 uncultured Anaerolineales bacterium
GAGGACCTGGACGACGTCCAGCAGGTCTATTCCAACCTGGACATCAGCGACGAGATACTGGCCAAGTACGAGGCATCGTCGTGAGCCGGGCCCGAAGGCATTATCCAGACGCATGATGCGAGTGCTCGGTATCGACCCTGGAACCGCCATCACCGGCTACGGTGTGGTGGAGGAGAATACAGGAGAGTTGAAAGTGGTGGCATTCGGGGCGATCAGGACGCCGGCCAAGCAGCCGCTTCCCACGCGCCTGCAAACCATTTACCGGGGCGTGAGGAATCTGGTGGAGGAGTGGAAACCTGCCTCCGCCGCTGTGGAGGAGCTCTTTTTCAGCAGCAACGTGCGCACGGCGATGAGCGTGGGGCAGGCACGCGGGGTGACGCTCCTGGCTCTGATCGATGCCGGCCTCCCCATCGCCGAATACACGCCGTTGACAGTCAAACAGGCGGTGACCGGCTACGGGAGCGCGGACAAAGCCCAGATTCAGGAGATGGTGCGGCTGCTTCTGGGGTTGGCCGAACCACCCAAACCCGACGACGCCGCCGACGCACTGGCTGTCGCCATCTGTCACCTGCATTCGGCGCGGTTTGACGAGATGACCTCGTCGTAATACGATTTGCAGTCTTGCCGCACTAGAGTCGACGCACACGGGAGTTTGAGATGATCGCCCGGCTGAGCGGAACAGTGTGGAGCATCGGAGAAGATCAGGTAACCATCCGCGTGGGCGGGATCGGCCTGCAGGTGTATGCACCCGCTAACGTGCTGGCGCAACTGGACGGCACGGGCCAACCGGTGGACTTTTTTACCCACCTGCACGTGCGCGAGAACGACCTGACGCTCTACGGCTTTCTCACCGAGGATGAGCGGGCGCTCTTCAGGCTCCTGTTGAGCGTCTCCGGCGTCGGTCCCAAGGTGGCGCTGGCGACACTGGGCACCGTCTCGCCAGAGGCGCTGCGCCAGGCCGTGGCGCAGGAAGAGCCCGCGCTGCTATCTCGCGTGCCCGGCATCGGGTCCAAGACCGCCAAGGCCATCATCTTTCACCTGAAGGACAAGATCATCCCCACCGAGGCGGCAGCGGCTTCCCTGCTGAACGACGCCGACGCCGAGGTGATCGCCGCGCTGACGACACTGGGCTTTAGCCTGGTCGAGGCGCAGACGGCGCTCCAGAGCCTGCCCCGGGATGAGGCGTTGCCCGTCGAAGAAAGGGTGCGCCAAGCATTGGCTTACTTTGCCTAGACACATGGAGGATGTGATGGAGGAATCGAAAGAACAGGCCAGAACACGCCAACTGCTACGTCATTTTACCTCCCTCAACATCGGTGGCAAGATCGTCCTACCCTACCTGCTCCTCACGTTGGTCGTCGCCGTCATCGGCGTCTACGTGGTGACCAGCCTGGTCGTCACCTCCCTGGAAGAGCGGTTCAAAAACCAATTGATCGACACCGGGGGGACGGTTTCGGACAGCATGGCGCGCCAGGAAATAGATCACCTGGAATCTGCGCGGGCCATCGCCTTTACCGTGGGACTGGATGAGGCATTGCAGGCCGGCAACCGGGAGCGCGTGATCGCGCTGGCTCAACCGCAGGCCGCCGTCCGAAACGTGGGATGCCTCATCATCGCCGACGCGCAGGGCAAGGAGGTACTGCACGGGCTGCGTCGGGATGACGGCACGTTCGAGATCGTCGCGGGCTTTGACCCCGCAGAGTTGTGGATCGTAAGCACCCTGCTCGATGCCGGCGATCCAGACGCGCTACCCAAGCGCAGCCTGGGGCTGCACCTGCTGAATCAACGCTATTACTATTTCACAGCCATTCCGGTCGGGTTGGAGGATGACGACCAGGTCGGCGTCATCGGCGTCGTCGTCGTGGGCACCTCCCTCGATACGCTGCTGCCGACCTTTGAACTCACGTCCCTGGCCAACGTGACCATCTATCTCAACAACGGACAGGCGATTGCGTCGACCTTCGTCGACCAGCCCTCCGAAGAGGCAGCGGTGCTCAAAGGGCTCTCGATCACGCCAGCGCTGTACAAGAGCATTCTGGAAAGCGAGGGCATCGTCATGGGAGAGAATGCCACCGTCCGCGGCCGGTCGTACGGCATCGCCCGCAGCCCTCTCCGGGTGGGCAACGACACGCTGGGCGTGTTCTCCGTCGCGCTGCCGACCAACTTTATCATCGAGCAGCGCGCGACCAGCCGCAACGTCTATCTGGCCATCTTTGCCACTGTGACCGTCGGCGTCGTCGTCGTGGGCTATGTAATCTCCCGGCTTATTACCAACCCTCTCGGGCGGTTGGTGCGCACGTCCCAAGCCGTGGCCGATGGAGATCTCGAGCAGCGCACCGGTATCAAGCAGTCAGACGAGATCGGCATCCTGGCCACGACCTTTGACATGATGACCGGACGCCTGGCGGAGCGCACGCGAGCGCTGGAGGAAACCCTCGGCCGCCTGCGGGCCATCCTCTCCAGCATCGGCGATGGCGTGCTGTTACAGGACCTAAAGGGCAACCTCGTCCCGCTGAACGAAGCAGCCGAGATCACGCTGCGAGAGATGGTCGAACACTCTCTGGTGAGTAAGCTACAAGAACTGGCTGCCGAAATCCCATCCGAAGAGGAATCAGACCTGGATCCCTGGCTGATAGAGCGCGGGCGTTTCGATGTGGGCAAAAAAGTGATCAGCGTCCACTCCGCTGCCGTTCGCTCGGATGAGGGCGAATATCTGGGCACGGTGATCGTGCTGCGAGACGTGACCGCCGAGACCGAGGCGGACCGGCTCAAGGACGCTTTTGTGGCCCACGTCTCGCACGAGCTGCGCACTCCCTTGACGGCGATCAAAGGCTATAGCGAACTCATGCTCGTCGGGGCAACCGGCCCGCTCAAGGACGAACAACAACGCTTCGTAAAGACGATCCACCACCACACCGACGACCTGGTGGGCATGATCAACACCCTCCTGGATTTCTCCGAGATGGAAGCGTGGGGCGAGCTGACCCTGACCCCCAGCCCGGCGGATCTATCCACGCTCCTAGAGGAGATTGTAGAGCCGTGGCGGCTACAAATGGACGAAAAGCAACTCGAATTCAATGTGGAAATTCCTGACGGCTTGCCACAGGTCAATGTGGACACCAAGCGCATGCGGTGGGTGGTCACCAATCTGATACGCAATGCCTGGCAGTACACATCGGAAGGCGACAGCGTGACCGTGCAACTGCACGAGCAAAACGGCCACGTCGTTCTCGACGTCACAGACACGGGGGCCGGCATTTCGGAAGAGCACTTGCAACAACTCTTCACCCGCTTCTACCGGGTCGAGAGAGCGACGACGATCAGGGGAATCGGCCTGGGGTTGTACGTATCCAAGGCCATTATCGAGGGACACGGTGGAGAGATTCGTGTCTCCAGCGAGCCGGACGTGGGTAGCACGTTCACCGTGATCCTGCCGGCGCTGCAGGAGTAAGGACCATGGCTCAAACGTCGGACGGGCGGGGGAGCGGACAAGCGCAGGACGCGCAAAGCGACCAAGACGATCAAGACAGAAAACGAGGGCGGCGCGACCTGTTGCTCGCCCTTCTGCTGCTACTGCTGGGGCTACTCTGTCTGTGTGCCGTGGCGAATCTGGCGGTCAGACCGGATAAAACCTGGCAGGTCTCGGCCGACATGCTCTCCAGGCTGAACATAGACGTAGATGGCGAAGCCATCCGACTCGCGCCCGTCGGTGAAAAAGGGCTGACGCCACTCCCCATAGAAGAGATTCTGACGCCTGTGGGGACGCCGAGCCCCGCACCTCCGATGGTCGTCGGCAAGCTCCCGACCAGCACGCCGACCCGGGCAGTGGCCGTGGTGCCGACGTCAACCGCCACCGATACACCCGCTCCCGTATCACCTCCGACATCCACGCCTATGCCGTCGAGCACGTCCACGCCGACCAGCCTGCCCACGCCGACCTTCACGCCGCTTCCCGCCCTCACTTTCACGCCCATACCGCCCACCTCCGTGCCGCCCACCTCTGTGCCCTCCACCTCTGTGCCCTCCACCTCCGTGCCACCCACGTCCGAACCGCCTGAGGATACCTCAACTCCTGGACCCACCGACACGCCCACGTCGACACCCACCGACACACCCACTCCCACGCCCACACCGACCGACACGCCCACGCCAACCGACACGCCAACACCCACTCCCACGCCAACCGACACGCCAACACCGACCAACACCCCCATCCCCCCGCCCACCGTCTTGAGCATCACGCCCAATTCTGGCTACAACGACGCGGATGTGAACGTGGTCATTGGCGGCACCGACTTTATGGACCCGCCCACTGCGTACCTGGGAGCCTATGCGCTCACCAACGTCACGTGGGTCAGCGACACCACGATCGACGCCACGGTGCCGGCAGGGCTGCCTCCCGGCGTCTACGCGCTGACCGTGACCAACCCGGATTCCCAATCCGACACCCTCCCGGCGGCCTACACGGTGCTCGCGCCCTCCGACCCCAACACGACGCTGGAGAACGCCCAGTTGATGACGTCGGGTAGCAGCGTGGGCACAGAACATGGCGACGACGATCACGTCCAGGTGGTCTTTTTCGAGATACCCACCGGCTACGGCGGCGGTAACCCCGTATACTTCCGCATCTACGACGCTGACACCGGTGGGGGAGGAGGAGGTGAAGCCACACTGGGGCTGGATCAAGGATGGTCATCCCCATGGAACACGTCGATGCGCTACACCCTGTACGGCGGCTCGGGCGCGTACACTGGAGCACAAGCATCTCACCCCACCCCAGGTCAGATCACCTCCGGCACCCCATTGGCACCACCTGTCGTGATAGGTGCAGACAATGCCTATCACGACAACTGGAACCTCGTCTTTGGCTCCACCGCCGACCAGGGCGAAGCCAGACCCACCAGCTGGGTGTTCAAGCTAGTCGTGGAGGGGATCAGCGGCGACAATGGCAACGCTTATCAGGCCACCGTGAGCATCAATCCCGGTGACAACACCGCGCCGACAGACAGCCGTGTCTTTGCCTACTGCTGGACGTTCAGCTTTACCACGACCCCGCCGCAGCCGCCGTTTTACCCTCACCTGCCTACGGGCATGGCAACCTTTAACTTTGTGCAGTACAACCTGGACTTTGACGACGACGGCACCGGCAGCATGACGCTGCACACGCCGCTTCGAGACATTCTTGTGCCGCCCAGTGACATATCTGAGGTAGGTGGCCCGGTCAGTTCGGCTTACTCGGTAGGCGCGGGGGAGGATGGCGCCACGTGGACGGTGGACCTGGACATCCACAGCTCCTATCCCCGAAACAACGGCTCGTTCTGGGCAACCTGGGACGATGGGGGCAGCGAAGTCGATCTGGCGATCTTTACCCAGCCAACGACGAACCCGGCGCCGTAAGGCTCGACGTTCCCGGAAAAGACCTGGCTGGTTTTGCAAAACCTGCCAGGTCTTTTATTCTACGAACGTTTCGCACATTCCGGACGCCGGGCAGATAACCACTCCGAAAACAACCCCTGTAGGTCACGCTACCAGCGTGACGCTTGCGGATGCCGTCACGTTAATAACGTGACCTACATTTTCGTTGTTGAAGATGAACGCAGCTCAAGGCCACTACATCGAAAATAGCCGATAGTGCGCCTGCATCTTGGCGGCATGCATGCCTGCCTGCAAGATGCAGGCGTTCCCAATCCACATCATCCCGGCGTGGACGCGCGTCCCACGCCCATCGTGCCTGGCCTCCTCCACATCGGGAGGAATGCCCATCGAGAGATCGGCCGACGCATCGTCCCGGGCGACGAAGGGCAAAT
The DNA here is from genome assembly GCA_964551295.1 of uncultured Anaerolineales bacterium. Classification (GTDB taxonomy): domain Bacteria; phylum Chloroflexota; class Anaerolineae; order B4-G1; family B4-G1; genus JAFGED01. The sequence continues at coordinate 5,808 of CAZKDJ010000198.1, forward strand.
ATATCATCAGGGGAGGGGTCCGGGGCTCTATCCACACCTCGTACTCGGTATTGCAACCGCTGAGACTATCCCGATTGGAGGTACGCACGTAATACACGCCGCCGGACGGCGCCGTCCACACGATGCACGAGGAGCCATCCGTCGCGCCGGGACAGTCATCGTTGACGGCCAACACCGTGACGCCGTTGGTGCCAACCACGGTCAAAAACGTGTCCGCGTTCAGGCCCAAGGAGGACGTGGTGATCGTATAAACCTCGTTGGCCAGGGCAGTGAACGCGTTCCAATCAGCCGCGTCATCGCAAAAGGTATGGGCTTGGCTATGAGCCTGGCCAACTCGCAGGTACTTGGCCTGTGCAGGGGTATCGTCATCCTCGTACAAATCTGGCGAACAGGCCAGCACGACGCCCCTCCCAGGCGGGTACGCCGGCAAGGTCTTTTGCCTACCCTGGTCATCACTCCAAAAGACGGCCACGTTTCCACCCACAGAGGTGACACAGGCGTCTACCCGGGCCTGGAACGCGAGCGTGATCGCATCGCCGGACCCCAGGCTGCCGACAGAGGCTGCGATCTCACCACCGGCTTCACCACAGAACGCCCCGGCAGAACAGGTCACACTCCCGGCCACCAACGCCATATTCGTCGGGACTGTATCGGTGATAGTCACATTGGTCTCACCGTCGCCGCCATTGGTGACGATGATGCGATACTCGACCACCTCGCCAGCCACGAGAGGAGCGCCGTTCAGATCCACGGCCTCCTTGGTCGCGATCAAACCTCCTCCGATCGTACACCCCCCCGGCGGGCAGGTCGGACTGGTCGCCAGCGGCTCCTGGGTGTCACTCTCCACCACGGCCACGTTGCCGTCGATGGAGAGGACATTCGGATGTACCCTCACCCGGAAGGTCAATGTAAACGTCTGTCCAGGGGCCAAGCTGCCCATGCTGGCTATGACCACGCCCCCGGAATCGGCAGGCTGATAATCAGCGACAAACGCCGGCGCGTCGTCCGGAGGCGTATCAAAATATGCAGTACAGGTCGCCCCCGGCGAACAGGACTCGCTCCCGGCTACCAACGACGTGTTTTGCGGCATCCAATCGCTGATGATCACATCGGCGTGCGCAGAGGTATCGCCATTCGTCACCAAGACATGGTATTCGATCTCATCCCCCAGGCGTAGCGGAGCGCCATTCAGATCGACTGCCGTTTTAGCAATAACCAAGCCTCCCACTACATCGTTGTCCGTGATGTTCACCGTCACGTCCGCGATCCCGATCCCGTCATAGTTCCCGTCCCCGCTCGTCGCACTGTGCGTGATCGTCCCCACGTGCGGACCCTCCACCGCCGCGTCGTCCACCGCGCTGACGTTGATCGTCTGCGCCACGTCCCAGTTCGTGTCGTCGAACGTGATCGGAGCGATCCCCGTCACCTGCGTCCCCGTGTCGAACGCGATCGTCACCACACCCGCCGGCTCGCTGGTCAGCACCACCGTGTAGCTGTCCCCCGCTCCTCCCTCCGTCACGCTCACCGTCGTCGGGCTGACGCTCACCCCGGCGGTATCATCGTCCGTGATGTTCACCGTCACGTCCGCGATCCCGATCCCGTCATAGTTCCCGTCC
>CAZKDJ010000199.1:0-1773 GCA_964551295.1 uncultured Anaerolineales bacterium
AAGATGAGCCTGGTGGGACCGCGAACTATTTCAGAGGCAGAAGCCTCGCGCTTCCAACCCTGGCTGCCCAATCTGCTTACGGTCAAGCCGGGCGTCACGGGGGTCTGGGCGATCAGTGACTATTCTTCCATTGAAGATCAAGTACGGGCCAAGATGTATTACATCCGCAACTGGACGATCTGGTTGGATCTACAGATCCTATTTCATACATTGCTTCGTGTTCTGCGTATGCAACGCAGGCGCGCGGCGCTTTTTCCAGTCCAGGGTCTAGGGCTAGATGGGTTGCCTTACCTGGATGCAGAAGGGAGAGAACCTATGGCCGAATACCTGCGCGGAGGAGAAAATACCAGTGACCAAAAAATTGATCGATAATTATCTCTTGGAACTTGCCGGGGTGGTGGCTCGTTTGCCACGTGATGCCATTCGAGACGTGGTGGATGAGTTGCGGTCTGCTCGAGAGAGGCGGGCGCATATATTCATACTCGGCAACGGCGGCAGCGCGGCGACAGCATCGCATATGGCCAATGACCTGAACAAGCTGACCATCGTGCCAGGGCAGCCACGCTTCCGAGCGGTTGCGCTCTCGGACAACGTGCCTTGTATGACTGCTTGGGCCAATGATTGTGCTTATGCGGATATCTTTGCCGAGCAACTGCTCAACTTTTTGGATCCAGGTGACATAGTTATCGCTATTTCTGCCAGCGGCAACTCTGCGAACGTGCTCAAGGCGGTGCAGTTGGCGCGTGGGGTAGGGGCGACGGCTATTGGTTTCACCGGCCAGGATGGCGGCCGGCTCAAAGGCTTGGTCGATATTTGTGTGAGTGTGCCCAGCGATCACATAGGTATGCAAGAGGATTGTCACATGATTCTCGATCACGTGATTGCCAACGTCCTGCGCCTTCAGGCTCTGGAGCAGGGGGCCACTATGGTGGTTGGTCCAGGATTGATGGTTGATACAGAGGCAAAGATGGCAATAGGTGAATGAGGTCTCTTCGAAAAAAAGGTGAGCGCGGGCACCGGGGGGCTCGCGTTTGCTTTGCGATGAGAGAAGGGTATTTGCCGGGAATGCAAATGATTCAGAAGAGGACTGGGCAACAACGGCCACGTTTTCTTGTTTGGCTTTCAATTGGCTTTTACTGGCTGATCAAGCTAGAGTGGTTGGCTGTTGCAGTGGCTGCACCACTCTTGCTGTTTCCCACCGTTCGTCCTCTTTGGACAGCGATGACGTTGATCGTGCTGACGATGCTGTGGTTCCTACGCTGGCTCGTCCGCCGCGAGCCTTGGTCCGTTACACCCTTCAACGGCGCGCTGCTCCTCTTTGCGTTAATGATCCCGGTAGCAATATGGGCTTCCGCACTGCCGGAGCTGACGCTGCCCAAGGCCGCTGGACTCGTATTGGGCCTGGCCGTCTTTCGTGCCACAACGCTGGCGGTGCGCAACCGGCGTGCACTCAGTCTTGCATTGGTCGCCTTTTGTCTGCTGGGACTGGCCATCCTTGCGGTGGGGGTGCTTGGCGCCAAGTGGCCTGCCAAGGTGGATCTATTGGATTCGCTGGCACGCACTTTCCCGCGTCTCGTTTCCTCTCTACCCGGTATGCCTGATACTGGTATCAGCACTAACCAGCTTGCTGGTACCCTGATCCTTTATTTACCACTGCTGGCTATATTGGCGGGATCGCGCATCCATTTAGGATCTACATTTCGGCGCTGGCTTGTGTCTACAGGGACTGTTGGTTTTTTACTGCTCACTGCTGCAGTGCTATTGCTCACCCAG
>CAZKDJ010000199.1:1783-7274 GCA_964551295.1 uncultured Anaerolineales bacterium
TGGTAAGCCTGTTGACGCTCTTGGCTCTTTGGGGATTGAGCAGCAGTGATGGTCGGATGCGCATTGTAGGTGCCGCGTTACCATTGCTGGCTCTGCTGGCTATTACAGCATTCCTGCTTTACTTGGGCCCATATCAAGTCGGGGAAATTCTGTATGAGGCCAATAGCGGTGCAACGGTCGAACAAGTCGTTGGCGAGATGTCCGTCGCCGGCCGGATCGAGATCTGGAATCGGGCGCTCTACGCCGTGCAGGATTTCCCCTTCACCGGCTGCGGGCTGGGCACGTTTCGCCGCGTAGTGCACATTCTCTATCCCCTGTTCCTCATCCCTCCCGATACGGACATTGCCCATGCCCACAACATCTTTTTGCAGACGGCCTTGGACTTGGGCTTACCCGGGCTGATCGCCTACCTGGCGCTCCTGGGCATCGCCTTGGCCACCTGCTGGCGCTGCGCGCGTCGAGGTGGTCCGCTGGTGCGCGCCACGGCCTTGGGCCTAGCGGCGGGGTTGGTTGGCCTGCACGTCTACGGCCTGGCGGATGCCGTGGCCCTGGGCTCCAAGCCCGGCGTGGCCTTCTGGTTCGCCCTGGGCCTGATCGCCGCCCTGCCCAACGTCGCCCGGCAGGAGGCGCGTGAAGGCGCTCCCAAACCATGCCTCACGCATCACGGATCACGCATCACGCATTACGCATTACGTCCGCGCTCACCCCTGGCTCGTCGCCGCTGTGATACTCCTCTCGCTCGCGCTTCTCGTCGCCAGCGTCTACCTGGCCCGGGGCGTGCTTCCCGAAGCTCCATCCGCTCGTTCTGGCGTCCGCCTGCCCCTCTACCCTGCCGCCCAGGGTGTGGAGGTACGCACCGAGGATCCTCCCGCCGACGCCGGCTGGGTCGGCGTGCTGGAGATTGCCACGTTCACCACCACGCAACCCCATCACCGATGTGGCGGGTTTCTACACGGACGCCCTGGCTGAGGCCGGATGGGAGACCGAGATCGAGGCCGGCGACGAGACCAGTTGGGGCGGCATCTACACGCGGGAGGGTGGCCTCTCCGTGTGCCTGCTGAACGCCTTTGATATCGAAGGCCAGACCTGGGTATCCGTCGTCTGCGGCGACAAGGCGGAGCCGGTGGACATTCTACCCGTGCCGCCGGACGGCTGAACCTGGCCCCGCGATTCCCGTTGCTAAATCGCGGCTGCCTCGTATCATCTCAATATCTTGGGGGAATGTAGGTCGGATTGGCAATCCGACTTACTCTTGCCCCTACTTTTTGAGAAGATACGCTGCCTCCTGGTCTTTCCCCGCCGGGGGCGAACGGCCTGCAAGGGTGATATACCTCCCTGATTTCCGTTGCGCTGCGCTGGCAGTTGTGGTACACTTGGGTTGGAGGTGTAGGATGTGTGCAATGACAATTGAGCTGCGCGATGCCCTGCGTGTACCTCCCGCCGAGCAAGAGAGCCGCTTACGCCGTGAGCTGGCTATCCGGTTGTATGAGAAGGGGCTGCTCTTTTTCGGCAAGGCGCGTGAGCTGGCTGATCTGTCAAAGTGGGATTTTCACGAGCTGTTGGCAGCCGAGGGCATCGTGCGTCACCATGACCTGGAGGAACTGGAAGCCGACCTGGCCACTCTTGAGGCATTGGAATGAAGGGGGAGCGACGTCGGCCAGCTGCTGGGCGCGCAACCATTCGGCGCGCCAAGTTTTGCCGTTCGGCGGCTGGACGTCTCCGGACAAAGATGTGACCGATCATAGCAAGGAGGGATAGCCCATGAGATTGGGAGATATCGTCGGGCAGGTGAGCATAGATCCACGCAAGCTGACCGAGTACGCTCTCAATCCCGAGTCTCCGTGGGGACAGCACAAGGCCATTGCCTTTGAACGAGCGTTGGGGTTTACGCGAGAGAACTATGCCGATCTGCTGATTCAAATTGAACATCGGGCTTTGGAGGCCGAAGCTACCTTTCACAGCGAGGATGCGTTTGGGCGACGCTATACGGTAGATTTGACCGTGGAGGGCACGGAAGGCCGGCAAGGCGTGGTGCGCACTGGCTGGCTGGTTCCCCCAGGTGTGGACAAAGCCCGTCTGATCACGTTGTACGTGAGGGGGTGAATGATGCCTGACCTTTTTGACGTCATTGAGCTTACGATGGATATTCCGGGACATGAACTACACGCCGGTATGCAAGGTACAATTGTGGAACGCCATGCAGCCGATGCGTACGAAGTCGAGTTTACGGACGAATCTGGTGAGACACTGGCTTTACTTGCGTTGCATCCACATCAATTCATCGTGGTTTGGCGAGCAAGCACCGGCGCTCCTGTCCCGGTCGCGGAACAAGTGACGGCCTTGATGGAGGCATTGCCGGAACACGCGGGACGGGAGGTGCTGGACTTTGCGCGTTTCCTGCACGAAAGAAGGCAGCACTCGTACAGCCATCGCGTCACCGATCCTACAACAACGTAGAAAGAGTCCACTCTATGGCAGATCATATGTGTAGGTTGGGTTGAATGTATCATCTCAATAATCTGGGGGCGGAATGGTAAAGCAACCTCGTCGTCCAGAACATACGGCAGATTATGCCGAAGCGTGCTTACAGGCTTTGGCATCTGCCAGGTTGGGAGATAGGATTTCCGTGGGGGGGGGCTTTGGCTTGTTGCACTATCTGGACTATCGCCCCACCCACGATGTAGATGCCTGGTGGGACGTTTCAGCCACGATGGAGGAACAGCAGCGGGTGATTGACGTAATCCAGGCGACGCTGGAGACTTTTGGTGCAGTGAGCATTCGCTCCTGGGGCGATGTGGTCAGCGTGGAACTCGTGCAAGAGGAGCGCGTCGTCTTTAGTTTCCAGATTGCACGCCGGTCTGCGCAGTTGGAGCCTTCTGCGCTGGCTCCCTGGGTCGACGTGCTCCTGGATAGCTTCCCGGATCTGTTGGCGAGCAAGATGGTCGCCTTGGTCGAACGCGGCGCGCCGCGCGACTTTCGCGACATTTTTGCGCTGTGCCAGGCCGGTTTGGCGACGCCGGAAGCGTGTTGGGAGCTCTGGCGACGCCGCCAGGAGCTGGCTGGCAGCGATACCGACGCCACCCGGGCGCGACTGGCCGTGGAGACCCACCTGATGCGCATTGCCCAGCACCGTCCGCTGAGAGAGATTGCCGACCCCGCAAAGCGAGCAGAGGCAGAGCGGGTGCGGAATTGGTTTGCACAGGAGTTTCTCGATGCCATCGCAGGATGACGGTTGGTTGGATGGCGCCCTTTATCCCGACGTCGAGCCTCCCTCCGAGCTGGACGGCCTGGCCGATCGCGTGGATTTCCTGGTGCGCTTGTGCGCCGCGTGGGATTTTGGCCTGTTGCCTTCCTCCCAAACGGTGGCCGAGATCCGGCGTCGCGAGTGGCGGGAAGCAGTCGAGGCCTGCCGGCTGCTGACTTCGCCCGCGTACCACCTGCTGCGAGCCTGGCATCATCTACCGCCCTTGCCTTATCTGGGCCGTCAGGTGGCCAGCATTCGCGACGATCCCAACCTGGCGTATGTGTAGCGGCATGCCAAAGTTGCCCGATACCCCGTGATCGTCCTCGATTAGCAAAAGCGACCCGTTGGGGCGGCGTGCGGCGCTAAGGTGGAGCTGGTGGACATCCCCCCCTGCCGTAAAGGGTAAGTCGGAATGGCATTCCGACCTACGTGCGGCGACAAGCCAGAGCCGGTGGACATCCCGCCCGTGCTGGCCGGCGAATAAGCCAGGCGATGTCATTGACAGGCCAGGACAGAAGCTGTACAATTGCAGATGGGATACAAGGAATTGCGGGGATCAGGAACGCAAGGAGGTCGATATGAGCACGCTGGTTGCTCAGATGCAGAACCAAGTGCTGTCCTCGAGATGGTGGCCGAAGAGCTGTGCATCTCGGAAGACGACTTGCTCCTACAGGGGGTGCACACCTTGCTGGAGCACCGATCGCGTGAGATCAAGACGCAGATCTTTGAAATCATTGGCCTTATGGCGTCTCCTCGGCAGAGGAGATGGAAGCGCGCTATCGAGAGGGTGCGCTGGAAGAGGCGGACTCTTGGCGGGATTTGCAGCGCCTGGATCACCTGGAGTATAAGCGGGATCGTCTATTGCAGCTCATCGAGGCTGTCGCGTGAGCCTGGTAGACGTAGAGCAACTGTGCGAGATTGCTGAGGTAGAGTTTGCTGATTCCGTGGTGGAAGCGTTCGCCACCGATATCAACGAACGTCGCATTGTGTTGAAAGATGGCAGCTTTGTATCATCTCAATATCTTGGGGGAATGTAGGTCGGATTGGCAATCCGACTTACTCTTGCCCCTACTTTTTGAGAAGATACGCAGCTTTGTTGATGTCTGGTTCTCGCTGAAACTCTCGCGCCGCTATAGCTATCATTGGGAACGGCGAGCGGTAGACGGGACAATCTATCGTCACGCTAACGCCCCTCATCGTCGTTGGCGATCGGTGGCGACTTTTCCCCAACACTTTCACAACGGCAGCGAGTTCGACGTCTCGGAGAACACCATCAGTCAAGATCCCCAAGAAGCACTGCGAGAGTTCCTCACGTTTGTGCGGGGGAAGATGCAATGAGCAGACCCGGGGGTATCTTGAGCCGCCCTGCCATCTTTCTCGACCGAGACGGCGTCGTCAACGAGAACCGCTCCGATTACGTCAAGAGCTGGGCAGAGGTGGCGTTCCTGCCCGGCGCCTTTGACGCCCTGCGCCGCCTGGCTGGGGCCGATTATGCGATTGTCCTGGTCACCAACCAATCCGCCGTCGGGCGGGGCATCATCTCCCGCGCAGAGGCCGCGCACATCAACCGGCGGGTGGTAGAGACCATCCACGCTCGAGGCGGCCGGATTGACGGCGCCTACCTCTGCCCGCACCACCCCGACGCAAACTGCGCCTGCCGCAAGCCGCGACCCGGATTATTGCTCCAGGCCGCCGACGAGCTCGATCTGGACCTGGGTCGGTCCTACCTCGTCGGTGACGCGACCACCGACATGCAGGCCGCCGATGCTGCCGGCGTGCGAGGCATCATGGTGTTGACCGGGCGGGGCCGGGAGCAGGTGGGAGAGGCGAGTCTCGCGGACGCTTCACCCTGGCCCGTGGTCGCCGACCTCGGTGCAGCGGTCGATTACATTCTGAATAGTCGCCACGGCCGTCCCTCCCCCCGTGGTGGGGGAGGTTAGAAGTGGGGCAGCGGAGTCGAATAGCCCGCTGAAGCGGGCTTGGGCCTTTGAGCCTGGTGATTTATCGCCAGGCGAGGATCTCGGGTGTCTTTCAGTTTTGGGGCGAGTTGCCAAATTCGCCTTCCCGAAAGCTTGCGCGATTGGGGTCATATAACGGTTTTCGCGCCCCTGGTGTGCCCTGTTCGATTCGAACCTTATACATCTAGGTTTCGGGAAGGTTTGCCCCCAATAGAACACATCTATGACCTCCGTGTATCATCTCAATAATCTGGGGGGCGGGGGGTGTGAGGGCGGCGTAGCCGCCCTC
>CAZKDJ010000200.1:0-7255 GCA_964551295.1 uncultured Anaerolineales bacterium
AGAGCGGCAGGATTGGCGGCGGGTGCGGGTTTGTTGATTCTGGGATGCGTGTCAAGCGTGGCGCCGACCAGCTCCGAGAAGGCCGTGGCAGTTACACCGCTGCCTGTATTCACCAAGGTGCCTGCCCCGGCGGTCGAGCCCACGCAGACTGCTCAGGTCACTGCTCCGGTGGTGATGATCGAACCGGTGACGTTTACGATTGTCTACGATAACAACGCTTATGATATGGCTCTGCGCACCGATTGGGGCTTTGCCTGCGTGGTGGAGACCGGCGAGGCGACGGTGCTCTTCGATACCGGCGGCGACGGGACGATCCTGCTGGACAATATGGGGGAACTGGGCTTTGATCCTCAGGTGATCGACGTCGTCGTGCTCTCTCACATTCACGGCGACCACACCGGTGGGCTGAGGGGATTGCTGGACGCGGGCGCTAGGCCCGTGGTGTACGTGCCCGCCTCGTTTTCGACTTCGTTCAAGGACGGCGTGCGCGCCGTCACCGACATGGTCGAAGTGACCGGGCCGGTGGGAATTCTGCCCGGCGTCCACACCACCGGCGAGGTGGGATCGGGCATCGTCGAGCAGGCGCTGGTGGTCGAGACTGGGGCGGGTCTGGTCGTCGTCACCGGCTGTGCCCATCCGGGCGTCGTCGAGATGGTGCGCCAGGCGAAGGAGGCGGTCGCGGGCGAGGTGAGACTGGTGATGGGCGGCTTTCATCTGGGAGACGCCGGCCGCGCCCGGATCGAGGCCATCATCGCCGACTTGCGCGAGCTGGGGGTGCAGCAGGTCGCGCCGAGCCACTGCACCGGCGACCGGGCGCGGCAGATGTTCGCCGAGGCCTATGGTGAAGATTGTACGCTGTCTGGAGTTGGACAGGTGTTCGTTGTAGGAGGGACCGAGTGAAGATCACGGTGCAACACGTGGATGGGCTGCGATTTCTGGCGACGGTGGGCGCGCACGCCGTGGTGATGGATGCCGCGCAGGAGGATGGCGGCGCGGGCACCGCTCTGAGCGCGCCGCAGATGTTTGCAGCGGCGGTGGGTGCTTGTATATTAGAGTTCGTGGCCAACTCCTGCCGCCTGCGGGAGATCCCCTACGAACGGTTGAGCGTAGAGATGGAGGTCGAGGAGGTGGCGCGCCCGCGCCGCCTGGGCGCGTTGGAGGCGCGGCTGCACATGGAGCCGGAGCCGCCGGAGGATGTCAAACGGCGGCTGGTCGGCGTGGCCCGTCGCGCGACGTTGGTCAACACACTCGTCCGCCCGCCGGAGGTGATCGTTCAATTCTCGGGAACGGAAAGCGCCACCGCATAGTCCACCGGATTCCCCGCGGCGTCGATGACGGGGATGTTTCCGATGTTTTCGGGCGCGCGGTAGATATACTGCCCCACGCGGAGGACGTAGGGACCGGGCGCTGCGTCGGCGGCGATCGGCAGGTTGAAGTGCATCAGAATGTAGTCCCCCGGCTGCCAGCGCTCCGCCGGCCAGCCCACGAGGTCGAATTGCCCCCAACGCTGGCCCTCCTGATCTTCAAGATGGTTGAACCAGTGCACGTCCGCCTCAAGTGGGCCTTGCGTGGTCTCCCAGTGTAGGACGACGTGGAGTGCCTCGCCGGACTCGGGCGCTCCGCTGGCACTGTATCCCAGCAACCGCACCCCCGAGGCCCATTGCGCGTCAGCGGGAATAAGTGCATCCGTGCACACGGCTGCGTCGGCGTGCACTGGATCCCACAGGCGATAACGATAGGTCTCGCCAAAGGGAGAGGCGACCAGGTCCGACGCCAGATCTTGGGTGCAAGGGGCGGTCAGGGCGTGCGTCGTCTCGATCCCCGGGCCGATGACCATGATGGCCGAGTGCGACGGGTAGACCACGGTCGTCTGCCCGTCCACGACGCGGTGGGGTGTGTCGCCGAGCAGGGCATCCAGCCTGCCGTCTCGATCATCCGGCAGGACCAGCAAGACCTCGGTTGCCTCTCTCTCTGCAGCGAGCGAGCGGGCCCGTTCGGCGGCGCGCCACCAGTAGCCCATCGGGGTCCCAAACCAGGTCGATCCCGTGGTGGCGGCGTGCAGAATGCCGTTCAGCCCCTGTACGTTCCAGATAGCGATGCCAACGACTAGGGAGAAAGCGATCCAGCCTGCGACGTTAGCTTTGCGGGCGGCGAGTTCTACGCCCGCGGCAGGCAACACAAAGAGCAGCGGGTACAGGGCGACAAAGTAGTGCGGGTGGATCTCGAACGGCATCAGCAGGGCGACGAGGGGCGACAGGAGCAGCCACGCCAGAAAGAATCGCGCCCAGCGCCCGTGTCTTCTCCGCGCTTGGTTCAACAGGAACAGCAGACCGACCAGTGAAAGAGCCGCCAATGCGAGCGCCACGAGCCCGTCGATGCTGAATAGATTTTCGGGCCACGCAGCACCCTGTAGCAGTGTCCATATCCCGGCCAGGATGGATCGGATGCTTTCGGATGATCCGGATGCGGTTCCGGCACTCACAATCGCAGGGAGGCGGTCCATCACAGCGATGAGGTAAGGGACGGAGGGCAGGATCAAGGCGACACATGCACCGGCCCAGTACACGGCTCTCAGGTCGCGGCGGCGTTCTAGGAACAGCACCGCTAGTGTGGGCAGGAGCATCAGGGGAGAGAACGTCGTTAGAATCACCAGCGCGAACGTGAATGTGGTGAGGATCGCCAGCCGCCCGGCGTGCCGGCGTGGGCTGGCGAGGAACGCCACGCCTGAGGCCAGGAAAAGGGTGCACAGCGGAGGGAGAAGATCGGCTGTAAACAGCTTGCGCCCGTACATCACGGCCTGGGAGTTGAACGCAAAGAGCAGCGCCGCGGCGAAAGCCGCTTTTCTGTTCAAGAAGCGGCGCAGGACGAGGTAGAACACGCCGGTCGCCAATGCAGCGAGTAGCCCCAGGAACCCAGTGACCACGCGCGGGTCGTCGCTCACCATCAGCGGCAGGGACAGGGTGTAGACAAAGAGCGGCGGCTTGGGCAGGCCGATTGAAGCAGTAGAGCCGGTCCAGCGCCAGTGGCCGCGGGTCAAGAAATAAGCCATCCGGTAGTGGTTGGCCTCATCGCGCTTGAACTCGACCAGATCCAGGCAGCAAAAACGGGGGATAGCCGCCAAGACGATCAGGGCAAGTGTGTAGATCCACTCCTTTTTGGGCGTCAGTTTCCGGGTGATGTATCGCATGGGTACTTGGCGGTCATTATACAGCATCCTGGGTGTGGCACCAATGATGCGAAATTGGCTGCGCAGTGGCTCTTTCTCTTCCTCGGTGGGGCAGCGAGTGTTTTGTCAGTGGTTGTCCATTGTGCTATAATCATGTCAAACATTTGTGGGAGCCTGTTTGCCGAGGGGGCGAGGGAGGGAGGGAGGATAGTCTGTGACGCCGTTGTTCTGGCTGGACGTCACTGCTCTGATCATATCGATTACAATCACGACCTCGCTGATGTTGCTGGCGATAGGGTCTGGATTAGAGCGCTCTCTCAATCGTTATTTTGCCCTTTTCGCTTTGGCAGTGGTGACTTGGGCCGCTTTCTCGATCCTCGCACGCTTGTCTCTGTGGCTTGATAGGGGCGATCCTCTCCCCTTGATAGAAACAGCTACTTTGGCCTCTGCTCTGGCAGGGCCTTTCTTTGTCATGTTCGTCGCTCGTTACCTCGATCGCTTCACAAAATGGATTGCGTGGACTGTGGGTCTGGGATTGGCTGCTATGGCCGTTATCTTTCTCTTTCGCCACCAAGCGATCCTCGACAGCAACCTGGATGCCAATGATGCTCCCGTAGTCAACTACGGTATTTGGGGATGGGTGGCGGCTCTGCTGTCCGTTCTCTACTGGGTCTGGTCGCTGATTCTGCTCTGGCAGAGCCGTCATCGGGTCGGGGGACTGTATCTGGCTATAAGCGCGCTAATTTTGCCGATTGGGCTTTCTGTGGGCGGAGCGCTGAACGTCCGTTTGCCGGTGATGTCTGTGGCGATTGCGCTTGGTATGGGTGTTATGGTTTATGGGTTGCTCAAACAGCAGGCACTTAATCCATTGCGTGACCGGATCGCCGAGTTGGAGCACAGGTTAGAGGATCGAGCTTGGGAGTTGGATGAGGCGTACAGGGAGGTCAAGAAAGCCTATACGGAGGTGGAGGGATGGGTTGACGAGCGCATTATCGAGCTGCAGCAGGAAATCGCCGAGCGCAAACGGGTGGAGGCCGAGCGCGCAGAGTTACTGTGTACGCTTCAGCACCGCAGCACTCAGCTTCAGACCGCTGCCGAGGTCTCTAAATCGGCGAGCATGATTCTTGATCCCAAGGCCCTGATCGATCAGACGGTGCGCTTGATTCAGGAGCATTTCGATTTTTATTACGTCGGGCTGTTCCTGTTGGACGAGTCTAATGAATATGCCGTGTTGTGGGCGGGCACGGGTGAGGCCTTTGACAAGATGCTTGAGGAGGGGCACAAACTTAGGGTGGATGGGAACTCGATGATCGGTTGGTGCACCAGCCATGGGGAGGCCCGGGTCGCACTGGACGTTGAGGAGGAGGCGATTCGCTTTGACAATCCATTTCTGCCCAAGACGTGTTCCGAGATGGCTCTGCCGCTGATCAGCCGGGGGCGGTGCATCGGCGCTCTGTCGGTGCAGAGCAAGGAACCGAATGCTTTTTTTGAGGAAGACGTCGCTGTTCTGCAGACGATGGTCGATCAAGTGGCCATCGCCATCGAGAACGTCCGCCTGTTGGAGACTGAGCGCAGGCGTGGTGCAGAGCTAGAGGCACTGCGGCAGGCGAGTCTGCATGTGACATCTAGCTTGGAGTTGCATCCGGTTTTGGAGGCGATCATAGAGCACGCGCTACGTTTGGTTTCTGCCGACAACACGCACATTTTTCTGTACGATGGTGAGAACCTGGTTTTTGGTGCCGCGATGTGGGCGGGTGGGTTACAGGGAGAGCCCTATGCCATGCCGCGTCCACAAGGCCTGACACAGACCGTCGCCCACAGTGGCGAGCAGGTCGTGATCCCCGATGTCGATGTGCATCCGATGTTCAGTGATCGGCGGTGGGGTGGGGCGGTGGCGGGCTTTCCGCTGCGCTTCGGCGGTGACGTATGCGGTGTGATGAACATCGCTTTCGAGCAACCGCACGTTTTCACCGCAAGCGAGTTGAATGTCCTCGAGTTGCTGGCCGATCAGGCCGCCATTGCGATTCACAACGTGCACATGCACCAGCGTGTGCTCGAGCATGCGGACGATCTGGCAGCCGCCCTCGCTCAACAGGAAGAGCTTGATCGTCTGAAGCGCGAGTTCATGCAGAACGTGTCCCACGAGTTGCGCTTGCCGCTGGCCCTTGTCCGTGGATATGCCGAGATGCTGGATTCTGGAGAGTTGGGCGAGCTGGAAGAAGAACACCGGCATCCAGTTTCGGTGATCACGCGACGCTCTCGAATGCTGGGCGATCTGGTGGAGGATATCACATTGATTCTGGGAGCGGAGACGCGTCCGGCGGAGTGGCGGCCGGTGGCTTTGGATGGAGTGGCTCGGATGGCTGTCGGCGAATTTGCCATAAAGGCCAAAGGGGCGGGGTTGACGTTGCGGTCAGATATAAAGGATGTGCCCCCTGTGAACGGCTCTCTCATGTATCTCCGGCGAGTGCTAGATAACCTGCTGAACAATGCCATCAAGTTCACACCTGAGGGGGGGACGATCACTGTTCGTATATGGCAAGAGGACGAGCACGTCAAGCTGGAAGTGAGAGATACAGGGATTGGGATTCCTGCCGATCAGTTGGAGTGTATCTTTGAGCGGTTTTACCAAGTGGATGGTTCCATTCGACGGAGGTACGGCGGTGTGGGGTTAGGGTTGGCACTGGTCAAGGAGCTGGTGGAACTCCACAGTGGGCAGGTGAGGGTGGAGAGCCAGGTGGACGAGGGTAGCGCTTTTATCGTGACTTTGCCTGTGTCCAATGGGGAAGCGGAGACTGCCCCTTTTCCCAACCTCTCCTCCCATGGTGAGGGAGGTTAGGTGGGAAGCTGCTATTTTCGGGGCAGTGCCCATGACTCGGTGGGGCGCCCTCAGTGACGAAAACGGCGTGCCTATCCGTTTCATCCGTTGAACTATTTTCGGAGCCTGTTCGGGTCAAGGGTATCTTTGCGTGAAACAGGGTCGATTTCAAAGCGTTTCGAAACCCTCGCAAGGTTAACCTTGGATCTGCCAGAACCTCGAACCATGACTGTGTTTGGAGAAGTACGGATAGCCTTTATGTGGAGGGGAAGGAGGCATTATGCTTGAGCACATTCTCGTCCCTCTGGATGGATCGTCTCTGGCTGAGTGTGTGTTGCCTCATGTGGTGGCGGTAGCTCAAGCTTTCAGGGCTCGAGTCACGTTGCTACGTGTTTTGGAGCGCGATGGTACCGCCGAGCGGGCGCAATCCGTCGATCCGTTGGGCTGGCACATTCGTAAGGCCGAGGCTGAGGCTTCTTTGGAAGGGGTGCGCGTGCGCTTGCAGGAAGTTGGCCTGCGGGCACAGCGTGTTCTTTTGGAGGGGCAGGCGGCTGAGCGCATCATCGAGTTTGCGCACGAGAACGGGGTTGATTTGATCATTCTTAGTAGCCATGGGCAAAGTGGCCTGAGTGGTTGGAATGTCAGCAGTATCGTGCTAAAGATCATCTTGCGCGCCTACCTGCCGCTTATGATCGTGCGTGCCTATCAGCCTGTTGTTAGTGAATTGGGAGGGTTGCGCTACCGGCGGTTGTTGGTTCCGCTGGACTGCTCTCGCCGGGCTGAATGTGTTTTATCGCTGGCTACGAGCTTGGCTCGCCATCACGAATCAGAACTGCTGGGCGTGCACGTCGTGGCTAGGCCGCAGATGCCTCGCTGGTCGCCTCCTACGCAGGAAGACGTCGAGTTGGCGAACCGACTGGTGGAGCGCAACCGGTTGGAGGCGACTCGCTACCTGAAGCAGCTGCAATCCCGGTTGGATGTGCACGTACGAACCAGCGTGTTGCTCAGCGATCATGCCGCAGAGACGCTGCACGATCTGGTGGAGCAGGCGAATGCGGATTTGGTTATCTTGAGTGCCCATGGCCACTCTGGCGGTACAAAGTGGCCCTATGGCGGCCTCGTCGTGAACTTTATTGGCTATGGTACCACACCTCTGTTGATCGTGCAGGATCTTTCCCCTGACGAGGTCGAGCGCACAAAAGCGGAGATGTTGGCCAGGGAGCACAAGGGACATTAGCGGTATCTTCTCAAAAAGTAGGGCAAGAGTAAGT
>CAZKDJ010000201.1:0-7242 GCA_964551295.1 uncultured Anaerolineales bacterium
AATCTCAGGGCTTTCAGTTTCCTTCATAGTGTTCCTCGAACAACCCGCCTAACGGTTCGCATAACCCGCCGCCCGGATGCGGGACAGCACCTTCGCCGGAAAGCTAACTGAAAGCGCGTGTGGCCGTCGATGCGCGCGCCCGATAGGGCGGTCGGGTTCATGCAGTTGTTGGGCGGGTTGGTGAAGAGGCTACCGCGTGATGGGCACGACAAACAGCCGATATTGTCGAGATTGCGGCGTGAGCCAGTTTTCCTCCGGCGGCATCGGCGACGCTCCAGGCGTCATATAGTCCCAAAAGCTCTCTCCTTGCACCTGGGTTCGAAATACGGCGTATGTTTCTGAAAAGTAAACACTCCCTACACTGTGTCTGGGATAAGGCACGTCGAAGAAAACATCTTGGGCCAGGTCGTAACCATAGAAGCCACCCTTGCAATCGAACAGGATCAAATCTCCTGCTATCTCGAAGCAAGCTGGTACACGCGCGCAGACAGGAGAAAGGTCCACGATGCTCTTTGCACGAGTCCCAAGATCGTAGAGATGCAGTGAAGGACGATCTCCTGATAACAGATCAGGCTCTTCTTCAGATGTCCACCCGATCCATAGTACCCGTCCATTGGCAATGCCATACGTGTCTCCATCAAGACTAGATGCAAAGGGCGACGGGCCAATGAACATATCCTCCCCGGTGACCAGGTTGTGAAGATACAAATCCCGCATCTCATCGCGGATGTCATTGCTTCTTCGCTGCATGTAGACTATCCAGTCCCCTTCGATCTTGGGCATAATCTGACCGCCAGACTTTGTCACTGCAGGGGCCGTTTGCCCAGATGCTATGTTGTAAGTATAGATATCCCAACTCTGATTCCCGCGTATCTCTGACCAGATCACCATGTTAGCAGAAATATCTGGCCATCGTTGGCTTTCACTCTCCCCCACCACGAATATCTCACCGGTGCTTATGTCATACACGTGTACTCTTTCCACACCCGTATCATCAGGGACGTCAGAAGCGACCCAGACAAAATACTGTTCCACAGTTGGCCACCCGCTGCTGGTAATCAATGGACTATTATCCAACCCTGCGATTTCCCCGCTGCGCAGGTTGATTGCTGTGAGATTCGTTCGTCCATCCTTCTTTGTGATAGCCAGTGCGACGTCCCCATTCACCTGGAACTCTGAAACGGGAATGTCTCTAAGCTGCTCATCTACGTCGACTAGCTCCTCCATCTCACCTGCCTGCGCGCTGCCGCTCAACGCCTGAGTGGGACGCGGCGTCATCGTCGGCGGTTCCCCCGCCTGGCTTGCTGGTACGCAGTTCGTCAACAACAGCCCAACCAGCGCCAGAAACACGAGCCAAAAAGCTTTCTCTCGTATGTTTGTATACACATCGCACCTCCTTTAGGGAGTTTCCCTCCACCATCGAGTGAACCAATTGTAGTAAGCATACATAGTGTCGTCGTACCCTTCGTGCCAATCGTACTCTGTCTTTCCCACCTCATCGTTCCTCAGCAGCCATAATGCGACTCCATCGGCGCCTCCTGTGTTGGATTCGGATGCGAAAAAGTGCCTCAGTGATGCGCTCGTGGCTTCTGGGTCAGATTCTTTGTCCTGTAACTGGTTTCGGCTATGACATTGTGTAGGAGAGCACAGATCTGTTTCGGTAACGAAGGCAGGACGGTCATTGATGACAATCGCACGGCTCATGAACTCTGGAAAGTAGAAAGACACGTGAAACCCGCCGTATTCACATATGCTGTAGCTCTCCCATCCCTGGATGTAATAGTTGTGCCAACTGTAACCGTGGTAGCCGTCTGTGCGCCAATCGTACGTTTTCGGCATCAGTTCGTATCCCTTCTCGCCCTCAATCAGCTGTTCTGGACAGTAATTGTCCTCGTATCTACCCCATTCGATCCCTTCAGCGTATTGGCCCTGGCTCATCGGAGGAGTGAGAATACGCAACGTGGGATAGCTTGCCCTGGCGTAGGCGATCAGGGCGGCAAAGTAGTCGTCCATTGCCCGCCAGGCATCTGCCTCGCTGACACCTGGATCAGTATCAGCCTTGTACCATTCCAGGTTCGGCTCGTTGGCTGGCTCAAAGTAGCAGCAGTCCACCGGCCAGCCGTTGATCTGGTTGCGGGTATGGATGGCGTCCATCTCTTCCACGACGTCGTCGACAGCGCGGAACTTTTCCCAATTAGCGCCACAGTAATCTGCCCCTCCAGGTGTTATGTCGGGTTGCGTGATCAATGTACGTGCTGGAACTTGAACTGGATCGGGCCACCCAGGTAAGATCGCTTCCTCAAAATTCCCCGGCGAGGGCGTAATGCGGATGATGATCGTCACGCCGTTCTGCGCTGCCCGTGTGAGGTAATCGTAGACGTTCCCTCGATCCACCCCCGGATCACTCCACACATCTGCACCCACCACTTGACAAGGCGACTCTGACGGACGCCACACGTTCCACACCTGCTTGCTCTGCACGACTATGACGCGCGGCCAAGCCCCACCAGCGTCCCCGTCGATCAGAACCAGCTCGTCGTCTGTCCAGTCGCCGCTCTCGTGATTTCCCAGATGAACGCCACTGTAGACCTTGGGCGTCGGCGGTGGCCAATTTCGCAACGCCAGCGGCAGATACACCGTGAATTCGATCTCCGCGTGCAGGTAAGTCTTCTCGTAACTCGGCTGCCCACCAGAGTCGCAATACAGTTGACTCGCCTGCAACCAGTATTCATCCGAATGCGTCGCCAGCGTCGGATCGCTTCCTGTGCTCACCACCAACCCCACCCAGCAGGGATTGTCAAACGGCCCTATGATCGCTACGTCCCCTATCTCTGCCTGGGATGCCACAACGCCCGTCCATCCGTCGCTCTGCAGCCAGTCCCGCAGGTCAGCCACGCGCAGGGCCGCGCCCTCCCACAGCCCTGGAATGGACCGCCCTCCGGCGTGCACGGCCCGGTTCACAAAGTGTGCACCATCCACGCCCCAGTCCCCAGCGTGGTACGTACAATCCAGCGTACTCCCATTGTACCATAGATAGCAGCCGTCGTCATTGGTCGGGCTGCTCCCGTCCCAGTAGGTCTCTGCGTAGTCGTAAGCCGCATCGCGGTCGTAGGCGACGCTGGCAAACGCTGAGATCGTATTCATTCCACTCAGCGCCTCCACGCCGGACAAGGTCGGCGGCGGTTCTGCGGCCCGGCTCCAGTCCACCGTCGTCGCTTCCAGTGTGGAAAGCATCTGCCGCAAGACGTGCTCGCTTTCTTCGCTCGCCTCGGCCTGACAACGCAGTCGGAAACGATACACCCGCTCATCCTGCTCTACCCACACCATACCGGTCACATTGGCGCTTGCGATGCTGTCCCTGTCGCCGCCACTCACCCGCCAGGCGGGGTGATCTTGCACTGTGACCTGTTCCAGACGGTATCCACGTCTGGGGCCGTGCTGCCGCCAATAGGCAAGCTCTGACGCCATGGCCTCTGCGCCGGTGTCCGGGTTCACGATCTCCAACACATCGATCCGCGCCACGACGCCGTGCTCGTCTGACCGGACGAATTCGTAGGTTGCGCCGTCGCGGACGCTGCCTTGCGCTCGATAGGGTCGACCTTGCCAGTCAGGTGGGTATCGTAACCTCGAGCCCACGCCGATGAGGGTATTCCAGTCTTCTACCTCTGTCTCGGGGATGGACAAGGTGAATTCAGGGGGTATGGTGGCCGTCGAGCCGGAGGATTGCCAGATGGGAATGACCGCCAGGGCTACTGCGATGGGCAAGACGACACAGACCGAGAGCATGCGCCTATCGTGCCAAACCGTTGGATTCTCTTTCATAACGCCTCCTGTCACAGGGCGTTGTCCGCCCAACGGCGGGAGCTCAGCCGCGCCGCGGCTTTTCCAAAGTACGCTTCAATTCAAAGTGCCTCGCATAACCAAATCAAGCCGCGATACAAGGCCGCGAAGCGGCGTCGGCTGCAGCGTGTGTTGGGCGGCCATGAGTAAGGAAGCAGCCTAACTGTTGGTTACTAGTTGTTTGACCTGTTGGTAATATTCCTTTACAAAGTTTGGCACTGGGCCGTAGATGTGTTCAAGAGCTTCCAGTCGGTGAAGGAGATCTTCATAAGCTTGAAACTCTTCCTCAACAAACAAATCTCGATTATCTCTGTATAGCCACCCAAGATTAACAAATGCCTCAGCCAGCCTCTCTAGGAGATTTTGGCGATAGACTTGGATGGATCCTCGTCCAGCGAATATGCTCACGTATAGATTGCCTTCTCTTTGGTATTTGAATATGTATTCGCCATTTCTTTTCGAGGTGATGTTTCCGTATACTAAAGCACAAAGCTCGGCAAGGCTCCGGACTTTTGCTTCTAGCTCCTCGCCTTCGGTATCTGCCCCAATGTCCATGATCTTGGGGAATCTGAGGACATAACTGCCTGGTTCGGGTTCACTGAAGTAGTCGGACTGCTCTATAAGGGATCGTTCGCATAGTTCAATCTCAACCTTCTCAGGAATTCCTTTGTATGAGAAGAATGCAGGTATATACTCTCCAGAGTAGATAGTCATTTTGAGGGATTCTCGGTCAACTACGCCAACAAGAAAAGGGATTTCGAGACCGTCAAGGTACTCCAGTTTGTTTGATACATCAAAGTTATCAGTGGTGCTCTTTATTTGTATTGCAAACGAGTTTCTAGGCAGTAAGTATTCTCGTCCACCATCTCGGTAAATTTGAAAGAGTGTGCAGAAGAAATCTGAGCCGACGTCATCAGCAACAGTGGAAGGATGAGCGACAAATGAGAATTTATACAGGATGAATCTGGCCAAGTTTTCACTTTGCCACCCTTTTCTGAATGAGCCAAGTTGTGCTTTCATACTTGCTTCTTCTTTCTGGACAGTAGGCCGCCCAACGGTCGAATTGAGCCGCCCGTGCCGACGCTTGCAAGACCGACCTCGCGACAAGCTTACCAGCAAACGCGAAAAACCGCGATTTGCCGGAGCGCCGAAGGCGCGGGTCGGCTCCAATGAGTGGTTATGCAGCCACCTGGCTGATGCGTTGGCCCTACCTGTTGCGGATGATGGGCGCTGTAAAGCGGTACACCTCGTCATTCACCGATAGCGCCCAGTAAAGCCGATCATCCTTAACAGTCACCGGGCTGGCTGGCTGTACAGATATATTCTCCCATCCCGGTGGGACGGTAGGGATCGTGAACAGAGCATCTTGCTGCAAATCGTAGCCGTGCCAAAACCCATCCCACCATACGACGATGTCACCAGAAATACTTATGTCTCCTGCAGACGATCGGATGTCTAAAACGTTCGGCGCGTGTGTAGCGCGGGCTTCCAGGTCATATACTCGTATCATCCATTTTGGATCTTCACCTGTCTGCACCTCAATCCATGCAATGTGGTTATCGCTAATCGCATAGCAATTACGACCTGGCCGATTGTACGGTATTTCCCCTGCCAAAAGGAAATCCTCCCCAGTTGTTATATTGTGAACACGCAATTTAGCAAAATAGACACTGTTGTTCTTGGCATCGGTATAGAGTACCCACTGGTTATCAAGTTTCGGATCCCAGGGAGCAATGTCAGGTTCTTTTGCTATAACGACTTCCTCGCCAGACTCCAAGACATACGCGTACAACCCGGTCTTCCTGGTGGTTTCAGTACGTCCATCCCACTGGTATCGCCAGATCACGTACTCACTCGTCATCGTTTGAAACGAGGCGTCCCCGGCATCGTCGCCCAGGCGAATCTCCTGCCCAGCTTCGGCGTCATGAACAAAGAGCTTTTTCACCGAAGTGATCTGCCCTGGCTCTGTGGCAGGTTCCCAAGGCGGAATATCTTCCCGAACGGTATAGCGGGACTGCTTTTGACTTTCCACAGGCGGAACGAACTCAGTGACTGCCCCTACACACACTTTCTCGTTAGGCTGAGGGGTAACTAGAAACCTGCATACTTCCTGCTCACCAATGACCCACGTCGGCTCGTCGCACGGGGGTACGGAAATTGCGCCTTCCGGCGTTGGAATGAGGTGAGCGTCTTGAGCTGCCGATCTCGCTGGCGCGCAACCGGTCAATACGACACCGCTCACCATCATACACGCCAAGATAGTTAAACTGAATTTCTTGTCCATAACAGACCTCCTGCTCGATATTATAATCCGTTACTCGGCTCCTGACCACCACGGGCCAAACCATCCCAACTCAATGTTGTTTTCGTACGCCTGGTGCCATCTGATCTCTTCGTAATTCGTAAGCCCAGTGGGACAATTTGGCTTCAGGGAGTAAGGATATTCTGTCAACAACCATGCGATGATGTAATCTGCTCCGTACTCCTCATCTATGAACCGCCACAACGATTCCCGCGTGTCTGTGGACTGTGCGTTTTTGTTTGCGACTGGGTTACGATCATCTTGACATGGGGAAAAGAGATCAGCCTCAGCAACGAAAGCTGGCTTGCTACTGGAAGCGATGGACGTTTGAAGCCATGGCGGGAAATATTGAAAGACGTGGTGACTCGCCGGACAAACATCCCCAGCATGCACCCAGGTCTCGTGCCCCTGCCGCCAATAATTGTGCCAACTGTAACCGTCGTTTTTATTGGTAAACGTGTTGGGCATCAAGTCATATCCACATTGACCAGAGACGGTGACTGTCATTGGGGTGCAAAAAGCTAGGTTCTCGGTTTCGGCAAAATTGCCTTGCGCCATCGGCGGGGTCAATAGCCAGATATTGGAGTCCAAGGATTTCACGCGGTCGTACAGCGCCGAGAAGTAAGCGTCCATCTCTGTCCAAGCGTTGGGAGTTCGCAACCGTTTCTGGGCTTCATCGTCGTGTTCCCAATCTGAGTACCACTCGTTGTTCGGCTCGTTGGCCGGCTCGAAGAAGAACTGCGCCGGGTTCCAGCCGTGCTGGTCGACGTTCAGCTTGTAGATCTCGTGCATCTCGGTCGCCACGTCGTTTATCGCGCGAAACTCGTCGAACTTGCCGCTACAGTAGTCGCCGCCTGCAGGTGTTGCGCCCGATCGCAAAACGTGTTCGAGCGCCGTGTTCTGCCAGTCGTCGAAGTTGCCCGGCGAGGGCGTGATGCGGACGATGACGACCACACCGTTGCGTTGCGCCTCCGTCAGGTAGGCGTACAATCCCTCCAGCCGCACCCGCGCCTGGGCAATACTGCACTGCCCGCTTGTGTGGCGGTCCAGGAAATACAACTGGTCGCTCTGCACCACCACTGCCCTGGGCCAGACGCCGT
>CAZKDJ010000202.1:0-7219 GCA_964551295.1 uncultured Anaerolineales bacterium
ATGACCGTACAACATCTTTGCCCCCGTGTCAATTATCCGCATCTTGCTGGGAAAGTACCTCATCCTGCGATGCTGAACTGCACGATCAGGTTGTTGAGCCAGGGCAACGGTGTTCGTTTGGCATTCAGCTTGTCCAGCAATGGCTGGAGTTCTTCTTGACCCGGGAAGGGGTCAAAGACAATATGGCGTCGATCTGGCGGTCATCGGTGAACAAGACCACCGGCCAACGTTCGGCTGGCTTCTCTCCCTGTGGGTCGTGGACGACGATAGCCCGTAGCGTAACGGTGTCCACCACCTTCTGCTTCTCCCACACGTTGATCGTCATCTCCATATCGGCCAAACGATAGGCGGGACACTCTTCCACGGGCAGGTCTGCGTGCTTTTCAAAGACGAACGGTTCTGGGTCAAAGTCGGTCTCCCGCAACTGCCAGCCGGAGGTGAACGTCCTCACACTGCAGTCCACCTAAGCTGCCGGCCCTTTTCTCAACAACAATCCCGGCAGCTCGCGCAACTCCTCGCCTCCCAAGAGCAAGGCGACTATTGCATAGACCGCACATCCCACCAGCCCGCCGCCAATGCCACGGGCGACTAACTCGACATAGGTCTCTACCACTCCAAGACCAACCGTCACGACAAATCGCTCCAGGGAGTGGATCACCCCCTGCCCCACCCCGTACACCACGGTGCTGAACCCTACGACCGCCGCTCCCATCACCGCCGAGGCCACGGCGGCACGCAGCAAGGTGCGCCCCAACGTGCGGCCGTCGATCCCTCGCAGCCGTCGCCGCGCGACCGTAAGCAGGATCACGACTTGCACACCAGCACCCAGCGAGTTCGAAAGCGCGATGGCCCCGTGAGCCAGATCCGGCAGCAGCAGCCATCCCAAACCAGCATTGACCACCAGCCCGGACAGCGCAGCCCAAAGGGGCGTCCACATGTCCTGCTGGGCATAGAACAACCGCGCCGCCACCTCGAGTACACTGTGGGTGATCAGGCCCAGCGCAAAGAACTGGAGCGCCCAGTAGACCCGCTCGGTAGCCGCGGCGTCGAATGCGCCGCGTTGGAGCACGAGCGCCGTCAAAGGGCGACCCAACACCAACAGCCCCACCGCGGCCGGTATGCACAACGTCAGGATCAATCGCAGGGCCCAGGAAAACGTGCGCCGCAGCCCTTCTCGATCTCCCTCGTCGGCGATGGAGGCCAGTGTGGGAAAGACGACGACGCCGATGGCCGTGCCGATGACCACCTCCGGCAATTGCATCAGCTTCCACGCATACTCGTAGGACGCGATGGCCCCGGTGGGCAGCAGCGACCCAAGCGTCGTAGGCAGCACAAAACTGATATACGTCGCGCCCATCCCCAGCATACGTGGCCCCATTAGCTTGAGCAGTTTCACCAGGCCAGGATGGAACAACACGGGCGTCCAGCGCGCCCGGTGGTATATCAGCCACGGCACCTTGATCAATAGATGAAGCACGGTCCCCGCCAGCCCGCCCCAGGCTAGGCCAAAGATGCCCATGCGCGGGGCCAGCACCACGACCCCGATGATGCGCCCCAGCGTGTAAAACAGCGGCGACAGCGCCGGGAGAAGAAAAGAGCGGTGGGCCTGGATCACGCTGGTGACGGTGGTGCTGGCGCTGAACAGCAGCGTCTGGACCAACACCAGCCGCATCAAACGCGTGGCCAGCGCCACTTGGGCCGCGTCATCGGCAAAGCCCGGGGCGACGGTCAGAATGATGGGGCGGGCAAACAGGGCCGCGACGACGCTAAAGGCCGCCACGATCGCCAGCACCCAGTTGACCACGACGGAAAAGAGCCGCCACACACTGTCTCGGTCGCCGCGAGCGACGATGCCGGACAGCAGCGGAATCAGGGCCGCGGTCAGAGCCGCGCCGGTGACGATGACGTTCAATCCCTCGGGGACCTCGAAAGCGGCGATGTAGGCATCCATCAGCGCCGACGTGCCAAAGGCGCGGCTCACAACTGCCTCGCGCACCACACCCAGCAGCTTGTCGGCGGCCAGGAGCAGAGCGACCACGGCGGCGGATCGAGCGACCTGGGAATGAACAGCTTGTTCGGGCTCGTCGGTTTGGCTCATAGAGGCCCCATTATCACCCAACCTACCGTAACTTGTCAAGCCGCGCCCGCCCGCCGCGCGATTGTGAGATGACGCGCGAGCCCTCGTGACGAGGCAGGGCCGAGAGCGGGCTCAGCATGACCTCGCCCCTGCAAGCAAGCCACACCTGCTTCCACACGCGGGCGTATCGCCTGAGCCACCAGATCGCTGCGGCCAGGAGCACGAGCGGCTCCAGCCAGAAATTGGGGCTGTGCAGATACGATATCAGAATGCGCTCATCGGTCCGCGGGAAGGTCCAACCCACCAGGCCGTTCCACAGCGGATAGAACAACACGGTGCCGTGGGAGACCACATCGAGCAGGAGATGCGAGAGCACGCCCATTCCAAAAGCCAACCCCGTCCAACCAGCCAACCGCGTGCGACGCCAACGCACGAGCAGTATGCCCGCAAGCAGCACCGGTAGGTACGTGAAAATGGAGTGAGGAAAGTAATACACGTGGTGCAAGACACCGTTGAACAAGACGTTGGCGATGACGTCCAGATCGGGAAAGACACAACCGGCCAGGGCCGCTACCCACGGCAGCCTGCGCGTCCAGCGAGGCCATTCGGGACGCCAGCGCCGCTCGACCGCTGCGGCGATGGGACCAACCGGAGCGAGATGTCCTATCAGCATCGCGTCCCAGTCTAGCACGCAACCGCGCGCGCTGCTGGATGGGAACGCGACGAGAGAAAGACAAATCAAGTACGCAAACGATACGCCCAGACGGCGCACACCCTACACCTCACTGAAATCAGATGCAGTTTGCGCCGATTTTCCCACCACCGAGTTCCAGCCGACTCTCCCGCCAACGGACTGCCCACACCTCGCTCGCATTGTTCCACAACGAGGGGATCAGGCGCTTGGCCATCACAGTGAATCTATCCACATCGCCGGTGGTACAAAAGACGCGCCGCCCCACCCGATTATGGTCTGCCTCCAATTCCCATCTGGCCAGAACGTGGGCTGTTTGGCGCGCGACGGCGGCCGCAGGATCGATCACGGCCATTCTGCCCTCTACAATGCGCTCGATGGCCGGTCGGAGGAAGGGATAATGGGTACAACCGAGCACCAATTGGTCGGCCCCAGTTGCAACGAGTGGCTCCAGACACTCCATTAACAGCAACTCGGTCTCGTGGAGATCCCACGCGCCGGCCTCCACCGCCTCCACCAGCCCCATCCCTACCTGCGTCACCACGCACACGTCGTGCGAATACCGATCCATCAGGCTGGCGAACAACTCCCCCTGGAAAGTCGCTTGAGTAGAGAGCACCCCCACGACGCCGGTTTTCGTTCCTTCGACGGCGGGCTTGAGCGCCGGCTCCATACCCACGATCGGAGTATCTGGAAAAAGTTCTCGCAAATGATGTAGCGCAGCAGCGGAAGCAGCGTTACACGCGACGACGACGACCTTGGCCCCCTGCTCCAGCAGAAAACGCAGGATCCCCTCAGAAAACCCACGCACCTCTTGCAATGAACGAGGGCCATAGGGAACGTGCGCTTGATCGGCCAGGTAGAGAACGTCTTCATAAGGAAGCTGGCGGGCAATCTCACGCCACACACTCAATCCCCCCACCCCGGAGTCAAAGACGCCAACAAAGCCTTCAAATAACCCACGATGGCTCATGCTGAGATGTCCGAAGCATCCCCGGCCCCTCCCACCTGCCCGCGCCGCAGAACGATGTAGAGTCCAAACAGGAGAACTACTCCTTGCAGCGCCGCAAGCAGATGAAAAGGCGGCCGGGACTCGCTGGGCGGCGAAGGTTCTGAGGTTGGAAGTGGCGTCCAGGTCGGGAACGGCGTAGGGCCGCCGACCTGCGGGGCGGGGCTGGGCTCAAAAAGCGTGGGCGTCAAGTCCACAGTGGGAGATGGCTCTGGCGTGAAGGTCGTGGTAGGTTCGGGCGGGATCGTGGGCTCAGGGGTAACTGTCGGCTTGGGAGTGACGGTAGGCGGGACGGACGTCTCGGTAGGCTCGGGAGTAGGGGTAGCGGAAGGTGGAATCGGCGTCGGCTCAACCGGCCCCTCCCCCTCGAGTACAATCGTATCCACCGATTCGGCCGTGCGGCCGGCCGCATCGCGAAACTGGACATAGACCGCGTGCTCGCCCGACGTCTCTGGCAACGTCCAGGGAACGTATGTATCCCAAGACTGCCACGGTCGGTCATCCCACTCTCGATCGTCGCCGATGCGCACCTCGATGGCCTGCCCCATCTTGTCCGCCCCCTCTCCATCGGGTCGCGTCTCCTCATTGGTCAGCCGGATGGCCACGTCAGGATCGTCGGTGGTGGCAGCCCCATCGTTGATAAAGATAGGCAGCACATTGGGGCGCACGCTAAAAACGAGCACGTGATAGACGTCCCCGCCATCATTCGTAGAGACGCCGATGCCGATCTCGCGATACTGGGAACTCAGAATGTTGTTACGATGTACAGCGCTGCTCAAGAAAAATTCCATCGCCGCTTCGATCGTGCCATAGGTGGCCATATTCTCGTCGACGATCGGCCCGCCGCCGTTCCACGTCCAGGCGGCATAGCCGGTCTCAGCGACGCGCTCCTGCTCGTGGGTGCCGTCGGAACCCAGATGCACGTCGCCGGGATCTGCAAAGCCGCGAGCAGCCACGTCATCGGCATGACGCTGAGCCGCAGCAGTCAGGTTGTCGGAGAGCCTGTAGGGAGCGAGCCCGGCATCAAGGCGCACCTGGTTTATCCGAGCCATCCATTGGGCGACGAGGTTCGGTTCCTGGGCGCTGGTTGGGAAAGAGACCAGCACGAGGCACAGAGTGAGCGCGTAGGTGCACAACGATTTCCGCATAGACGAGATTTTAGCACAGAGCCGGGAGGAAGCAAGAGGCAAGAAGGTTGCTGAAGACGGAAAAATCATGTCGGTAGATTGGTAAATTGGTAGACTTGTACCTTTACTAATCTACCAGCTTACCAACCTACCAGCCACCCCTAGGGGATACAGAGCACTTGCCCGGCGCGGATGTAGTGTAAATTGAAAATGTAATTGGCCTCGGCAATCGCCCACATACTGACGCCGTAGCGCAACGAGATACGATACAGGTTCTCGCCCCACACGACCGTGTGATACCAGCGGCAGCTTGGCACCGGTGTGGGACCGCCGCACTGGGGCGCGCAGACCGGGCCGGGTGGCAACAGGCGCGGTGCATCGGGAATCGCCAAAACCTGTCCTGAGTAGATCAGATTGGGATTCACGATGCTGTTCCTTATGGCAATGGCATAGGGATCAACCCCATAAGCACGCCCAATGCAGAACAACGTCTCGCCCGGCCTGACGGTGTGATAACAAATGATTGTTCCCGGTATCGTGGTCGGCACAGGTGCGCCGGTAGGAACAGCCGTAGGGATAGACGTGGGAATAGATGTGGGAATAGACGTTGGCGTCTCTGTGGGGGGTTCCTCTGTCAGCGTAGGCGTCTCCGTTGGGACCGTCTGCCGGTAAGGATTCTGCCCCGGCGCCGCCCACAGGTCGGGGCCGGTAAACACCGCGAATACCAGAGTTCCCAATAGCGCAACTAACAGCCTGCCTTGTTTCATTGCCCTCTCCTAAGATAAACTCTAGCGCAGCATCTTGTTCACACAACTCCACTTGCGACTATCTACATTTTAGCCCCGCCACAAGCAGTTGTCAAGTTCGTTTCAGGGCTTTCGCTTGACACTGGACTCTACACCCTCAAGATCGAAGGGCTTGACTTGCACAACTTTGTGGTTCCGCATCAACTACACCATCAGCGAGTCAGAGTGCCCCGAGTGTCCGATCTGCGAGGCATGCCTGCCGACGCCGGAGTGCGAGGTCTACCCCACGGACACCCCCGAGCCCACACCAGAGCCCACCGAGACCCCCATCCCGCCGGAACCGACCGTTTGCCCGGACCCCAAGCCCATCGACCTGGTGTACATACTGGATGTCTCCGGCAGCATGGACCGGTTGTACCCCGGCTCCGGCAAGAAGCTGGAGGCGGCGCAGGAAGCCATCTACGCCCTGAACGACCTGGTCAAGAACGAGGGCGGCAGCGGCAGCCGCGTGGCGTTGAGCACCTTCCACAGCGCCGGCAAGGGCTCGGGCCGGCCGCCCGTCTACCCCACCGATATCAAGCTGGTATCTGACTTTACCACCGACATCGACAGGTTCAACGCCAAGGTCGCAGGGCTTGACGCCTCCGGCGGCACGCCGACGGCCGAAGCGCTGAGCAAGCTGGCCGACTGGCTGCCCGGCGCGTGGGATCCCAACCACCTGCCGGTGGTGATCCTGATCTCGGACGGCGTGCCGACGGTGGACCTGGAGACGTACGGCCTCCAGGACTATGACGTGCAGGTGATCAGCCTGTACGACGATGAAGACAACTTCCGGCCGATCGACGACGTGCGCAACAGCGGCAAACGGTACGATCAATACGGCCAGCGGGCGGGCGAGCCACTCGCCAACGCGATGGAAAAAGTCAACGCCCTGGTCAGCGCGATACCGGACGTCACCGTACACGCCATCGCCGTACAAGCGACCCACCAGGGCATCTTTAACGACGGCATCCTCAAGTACGTGGCGGCGAGTTCTACACCACCGAGGACACCGACAGCCTGAAGGAATCCATGCGGCGGGCCTACTTTACCAGCGCCTGCGGCGAGCAGGAACCGCCCGGAGGCGAGAGCCCGCCGGAGGATGAACCGCCCGCGTGCACCAACGTGCGCCGGAACCAGTACAACGTGGAGAACACGACCAACAACCCCTTCCACAGCATCAAGTACGAGTTCGAGAGCGGCGACGAGATCAAGAACGGCACGTGGGACGAGTTCAGCTTCACCCTCTCCAAGGAAGAGGCCGCGGCCCTCACCGAGGTCACGATCGAGGCCAAGGCCGGCCGGGCGCGAGACAGGGCCACCCTATCCGGGTGTGACTTTGCCGGCACGGCGACCTGCGGCCCGGTCAGCGGCAGAAGATCTGACTTTTCCTTCCAGGGAGCCACCGATAACGGCAGCAGCGTGACGCTCACCTTCCGGGTCACGAACAACCGCCGGCAAGGCCTCAGCCACGTGGCCATCAGCCTCCCAGAAGGCGTAAAGCCAATCTGGCCCGAGGACTCTTACCAG
>CAZKDJ010000203.1:0-7191 GCA_964551295.1 uncultured Anaerolineales bacterium
TTACCACACTCGCATGAGGCGCGAAAGTACCCCCCTTTTTTCAGGGGAGTCTTGATTCTGTTTCTACCCGCACGCGCACGGTTGAGCCATAAGTGAAACGACGCTCCCCTCTGCATCGCAAACGAGAATAGGGCCTATCCTATGACATGCTATAGGTGTTCAGATAAGGTTTTTGACACTTGAGTCGCTTTTCACGCCTGCTGGCGGGCCGTTTTGTCAAAAACATTACCTGAAGGTCTATAGTTCATTGTGCAAGGATATTGCGGATGCAAGGTGCTTGCTTGGTTCCGGCTCGTTCGGGATAGGTCGGTCGGCCGAGGTCGCAAGAACGAGATGCGGCGTCGGCTGGTAGTGGTTTTGGAAAGCCCCTAGCCTTTGAGCGGCTGCGCGTGATAGGGTCTCGCCGCCTGTGTCGCGCAACCGCCCTGGCAGGGGTTTTCTGCGCCTGCTGACCAAACACAGCAGGCCGGCTGCGCTCGCAGCCACGTCGTCGGATACGGTCGGGGATGTCCAAACCCTGGCCCAATTTGAACTTGAAGAAGGTGTCCTATGACTGTGCGAACCTGCACAAAAGGAATGCCCGCCTCGGTGCTGCAACACCCGGCGGGCCAATGGTGGAACTTTCTCCGTTCCACCCACAATATACACCAGTCTCCGGCTGGTGTCAAGCGCGTTTTCCCAAAAGCTCTGCAAGTTATCCTCATTTTCCTCTACCCAGGCGGCTTTGCTTGCTCATTCTTTGTCCCTGGCATCACAAAGGCTGAAACAGCCATCACGTGGTCCCAGGGTCAGGGAATGAGGGCGAAGCCCACCCCTGGGCAGCCTTCCACTTTCCTCTAATCCCCTCCCGGTCTCCCCATCAATGTATGTAGGCCCCGATGTATGGTTATCATCCCCCGGGGAGCAGTGCGCCTCGGGGGAGAACACAACTCAAAACGGGACCATCATAACCCCGTGGGCAGACGCGGCGGCAAGCTCGCCGTCTCCTGGGAGCGGTGTGCCACCCAGCGGCCGGACGGCATCCGCATGCGCCGACCCGCGGGAGGGAGGTGAATTTTGGGCGTTTCTCCAGGTTTAGCCCAACCGCCGTAATTGACGGGCGGTCAAAACCATTCCTCCCACCAGGCTCACGAGCGCAAACCCTGTCAGCGTGAGAAACGTCGGAGTCCAATCGACTGGCCAGGCCTGGAAGAGAACCAGATCGCGCATGGGATCCACGGCGTAGGTGTTGGGGAATAGCCGGGCGGGCCAAATCACTTCGGCCCAATTTTGGCGCACCGGGGCCAGCCCGCCACCGATGAAAAATACGATCACTCCACCAAAGACGCCACTGATTGCCCCGGCCATATAGTGCCGTGTGCGCACTCCGAGCACGAGGCCGACAGAGACCCAAAAGAGCGCCATCAAACCGGAGAGCAACCACACAGCCCATAGGAAACGGCCCGGCCAGGCACCAACCCAAAGATATACGACGAGCAGTAGAGCTGTCCCGGTCACCAGCC
This sequence comes from uncultured Anaerolineales bacterium, assembly GCA_964551295.1. GTDB lineage: Bacteria > Chloroflexota > Anaerolineae > B4-G1 > B4-G1 > JAFGED01. Next base: position 1,503 of record CAZKDJ010000203.1, read on the forward strand.
CCATAAAAAGTGCAAGCAGCACCTTGGGGAGCAAAACCCACGCCAGCGAGCACGGGGCCAACCCGTATTCCAGCGTGATCCTGGCCAGGTGTTCCTTGTAGGTGAGCAAAAAGATATTGAACATGCCGCCAAGGCTCACGCCGAGCAGCACCAATCCTACTGCAATCAGCGGAAACCAGTGAATCATCTCCGGGCGCGGGTACTCCTCGGTCAGGGCTAAGGGCGGGCCGGGCCGGCCGATCTTTTCGTAAAAGCGCCACACGATCTCTGTCGAGTAGATGCGGTGGTTCTTGGCCCGATCGTCGTTATAGTTGCTAAAGTGCATCTCAATGTTGGGGTTCTGCTCAGACTCTAACCGCGCCGAGAAATCCGGGGGAATGACCCACACACCATCAATGGTGTGGGCATAGTACGCATCCCAGGCTTCATCTTCGGGCAGGTCTGGGACATCATAATAGGGCGTCCCAAACGGGGACATGACCTCGCCAATCGTCTGTCGCAGGACATCCCCCCACGGCCCGCTGTCGTGATTGAACACGGCGATCTTGAAAGTCAACCGCCCGCCAAACAACAACCCAAAGGCAACCATCAGAATGCCAGGGGCGATGAATCCTCCCAGGACGGAGATGGGATCCCGCACCAGGGCTTTGACCTCGGTTGAAAGTAATATCCAAAAGCGTTTCATATCACTCCTGTCTCAGCACTCTCCAACGATACGTGAAGAATGCCAATGTCAGCAAGCCAACACTGAATAGAGCCAGCGCGAGGATTGAGGATGGGGGATCGCCGACTTGAGCGCCATAGTAGCAGGAGAAAAGCATCTCGACGGCGTGGGCGTTGGGCGTCAGGCGACTGAGTTTTTCGTACAATCCCCCAAAGCCAGCCGTCAGGCCAAATGCACCACCGAGAATCCAGCTTCCCATCCCGGCGATCAGCCCCGTCAACAAGGATGGAATGCTGCGACGGAACAAAAGCCCAATGATAATCCCTAAACTGCTGGCCGTGATTGCTACCGGCAGCAAGACCAGCCCTACTCGCCAGAACGAGCCTGGCCAAAAGCCGGTCCGCCAGCCCTGAGCCAGCAGCAGTACGCCCGCCGAAAGAAACGCCGAGAGCACCAGCCGCGTCAGGCGGGCCCCCAACACCCATACCGGGGCAATGGGTGCCAGGCGGAATTCTGCGATCGTGCGGAACTCGAAATCTTGGGCGGTGAGAATCCCACCGATAAAGACCGCTGCCAGAAAAGTCGTCATCGGCAGCATCGCCATGCCAAAGTAGACCGTATAAGGCACGTCTACTGGCAGCCACGGGTGCTCCTCGATGGTCACTGCAGCATCGCCCAGCTCCTCGTTCCACAGGCGTAACGCGGCCGCCGTCAGCCGGTTACGCAGGTTCTTGACCTGGTTACTATCGATCAAGCTGAACCGTTGCACCGCTGTTGGGACTCCATCGCGGGATTCGACCGCGACGATCTGGCGGAACGTCGAGCTTTCCATCTGCGCCGCTTCCTCTGGGCTCACGACGATGGGGTTGATATACGGCAGGCCGATGGGTGATCCCACCTCCCGCATCGCCGCCACCAATGCACGCTCTTTGTCGGTCGTCGGCTGTATCACGTGCATATCAAAGGTCGCCTGTACCAACGACGGTGACATGAGTAGATACATGAGAGTGGGTTGGAGGATTGCCACCAGGTGAATGGGCAACGCGGTGCGAGCAAGTTTGAACTCGTTCAACAAAAGAAGAAGAAAGCGGGGCATAGCTCACTCCCTCAGCGCCCGGCCCGTGTGATGCAAGAACACATCGTCCAGCGTGGGTCTCGCGATACGTATGGATTCCAACCGGCCGGCGGCAACCACCCGGGTGACCAGTTCGCCGGCGATGCTTTCGGCGTCACTCACTTCCAGGCGCAATTGATCGGGTGGGATGCGCGTCACCGCCTCGATTCCCAGGCCGGTAAACACCGACTCAGGGACTTGGATGGCGGGAGTGGTACGCAGAGTGACGATGTCGCGCTGCAAGTCGGATTTGAGGTGTTCGGGGGAATCCAGCGCCACCGCCCGGCCGTGGTCAACGATCACCAACCGGTCGCACAAGGCATCGGCTTCCATCATGTCGTTGGTCGAGACGATAAAGGTCTTGCCCTGAGTTTGCTGCATCTTGATGTGCTCCCACAGCGCGTGCCACCCCTGCACGTCCACGCCGAGCGTGGGTTCGTCGAAAAGAATAATGTCGGGATCGTGCAACAACGCGCGAGCCAGGGCCAGACGGCGCTTCATCCCTCCAGAATAGGTCCCCACGCGGTCCTTGCGTCTCTCCCAGAGTCTCATCAGTTGTAAAAGCTCTTGAATCCGCTCTTTCACGACGGAAAGATCGGCGCAGTAAAGTGCGGCGTGGTGCCAAAGATTGTCCACGGCGCTCAGGTCGGCGTAGAGGTTCGTCTCCTGGGGCACCAACCCGATGCGCTGGCGCACCTGGCGAGGCTCGACCTGTGGATCGAACCCCAGCACGTGCACCTCACCGTCGTGCCGCCGCAACAGACCGGTGACCATGTTGATCGTCGTCGTCTTGCCCGCACCGTTAGGTCCGAGCAGTCCAAAGATCTCGCCAGATTGGACTTGGAAAGACAGGTCGTTTACGGCGACCATGTCGCCGAAACGACGAGTGACGCTGTGTAACGCGATAGCGCTTGACATGGTTTTCTCCTATTGTTGTAGAATGCCGTGCAGGTAGATGTCTACAAAGTTGTCAAAGGCCCCCTGTTGGGATTTGGACAGGAACTGATCGCCCATGAGCCACTCGGTCATAAAGTAGGCAAAAAAGAACCCCACGAAAGCACGAATCAGTACGGGGGGAGGAATTGGCCGGAGATCTCCGTTCACCTGTGCGAGCTTTTGCGCAAAACCGATCATCCGTGGAAACAAGCTCTCGAACAATTGCGGGAAATGTTGCCCTTTGAACTCGACGATCTCGATAAACATCAGTTGCAGGTCGTCGGAGCGATTTTCCAGGGCCGCCAGCATCCCGGCTGCGGCGTCGCGTACCAACTCCTCCGCCGTCTCTCCCTGGGCCGCCTCTAGCGCGGGCACGATATCCAGGTAGGGATTGCGCTCCACCATGACTGTTACGAAGATATCCTCCTTGCCGGTAAAGTGATTGTAGATACCGCCGAGTGCGAGCCCCGCTTGCTCCGCGATCTGTCGCATCGAGGTGCCGTGATACCCTCGCTCGATGAACAGGCGGTGCGCTGCCTCGATGATCCGGTCACGGGTGCGTTCTCCTTTGGTTGCTTCGTCAGACATGGGCTCTCCTTGCAAATAAAAACGAACGTTCGTTCATATTATATTACAGAACGTTTCCACCGTCAAGTCCGATTTCAGGAACGAATTGGTTCAGTATACTGGGGAACTTGTGCTGGCTACTTGACTCATCCATGTGAGTTCACGACAGCCGTAGCAACGCCTGTGCTGGATGGCCTGCACCACTCTTATACCCGCCTCGCCAATCTACACTGGTGCCTTCCAAGCTGTTCCCATGACAGCGAAACGCCAGCAACGAGTTGTTGCTGGCATAGTTGAGCTTGCATTCCGATGATTTGGTGACAAGAAGTCATCTGTTATCGGCTTGATTTGACCTATAACATTTGCCAATCACCAATGCACCACCAAAAGAACCCAGGTCCTTTGACGAAAAAGGATTCCATCTGTCAAACCCAGGCGGATGGAATGAGTAGCCAACACAGGGCCTTCTTCGCATATCAGCAGGTCGCTTAGCGCAGAACTCTTTTTGAACACTAAAGGCCCCGGCTTTTGCCCATCTCGCTTCGTCGAGGTGAGCAGAGGCCGGGGTCTTTGCCGTTTCCAACAGGGACATTCCCAAGAAACAAACCTGACAACAGGGCACAACCAAGCCCTCACATAGCCACGTAAGCCTGCCAGGTGCACCTGGCAGAGACCAACTTGAAGGAGGTGAGTTTGATGGACTCGATCGTCCCCTTGATCGTCGCCCTGGTCGTGGCCATCCCGGTGGCGCTGGGCATCACGAAGCTGTTGACGGTTCTCGCGGCGCGCTACCTGGCGCGGGTCGAACGCTGGGAGCGGTACTGCGTGATGAAGAAGTAATCGCCGCCCTCCCCATCGGGCCAGTCAATGCTCCTACCCTATGTATTCCACATACGGAACGTACAAGCCGGGGGCATCCCGTTCACCAGCCCAGCGCTGACCGGAACCCACAACACGAAGCGCAGAAGTCTACCCCAATCCAATACGTTCAAACTCTGTTCAGCCGCCCGGTATCGGGAGGATCTACTCCATCACCAGGCGGCTGGACCCATATCCAAATTAAAGGAGATCTCCAAATGTCTACCATAACCGTATCATCCATCGAATCGTTCGTGACCGCCGTCGAGGCGGCCGAGCAGCGTCTGGCTGCCGGCGAGGCCCAGGCTCGCCGCGCCAAGGCGCTGCTCCTGCAGGCCGAGAAGGCCCGCGACGAGGCCGCCGCCCGCAAGGCCGAAGCGCAGCAGCAACTGGCCCCCATCGAGGAAGCGCTGCGGAAGGCCCGCGCCCTGCGGGCGCTCGTGGGGGAGGAGGTCATCTCCCAGGGGGAGGCTCAGGCGGAGGTGTCTCGCCTACAAGCCGAGGCCGAATCCGCCCAGGCTAAGGTGGAGCGGCTGATGGCCACCCCGGAGGGGCGGGCGTACCTGGACTACCGCCAGGCCCAGGAGCGCGCCGAGCAGGAGGCCCGGGCGGAGGAGCGCGAGAAACTGCATGCCCGCCTGGCCGCGCTGCGCCCCGGCGCCGCCGTGGGGCAAGGGATCGAGCCCCTGACGAAGCTGGCGGCTGAGGCGAGGAAAGCCGGGTTCCCAAACCTGGCCGCCCAGGCGCGGGATGCGGCCGAGGCTGCCCAACAGATGGCCGAGGCACAGGTCCAGGCGGAGCGGGCGCTTGCGCAGCGCCCGCTCACCCGCTGGGCAGAGCGGAGGTGCAAGACGGCCCAGCCCGGCGACTTTGTCTTCATCCCGGAGGAAGCAGGAAATGGCCCTGGAGCAGCGGTACACCTGCGGCCCCTGCCGGCCAACAGCGGGCGGCTGCGCTTCCAAGTCGTCGCCGCCCTGGGTGTGGAGAACCCGCCCGGCGAGTACAGCGACGTGCCATCGCGCGGCCGGTCCTGGCGCTGGCGCAACCCGCCCGCAGGCGAGGTCGAAGAGCTGAACGAGGCCCAGGCGGAGATGGTGGCCGGGATTGCCAAGGGCAAGTTGCGCTCCGGCTGGTCGATCAACCGGGCCAATGCGCGGTTAGCGAGGCAGCCGGCGTGCAAGGCAACTCACAAGAGAGAACGCGAAGCCTCTCACAGGGCCCAGGCTGCGGCGGGTGAGGAGGTTGTCGCAGAGATTGCCGATGAGACCTCGACCACCGAGACGCCGACCCAACCGGTGCAGCAGAAATCAACAGCTCTCGAGCAACCAGAGGCCGAACGTTCGGAAATCGAGACTCAGCCACCGGAGGTTCCCGTCACAGATGAGTTGGCGGACCTTCCACCCCAGGTGGCAGCCCGGCTGCAGCGGGTAGGGCTGGGCACCCGGCGTGCCGTGGGGGACACGCTCGCCGCCGACGGCGACGTCTTCCTGGCTCTGCCCGGAATCGGCCCCGCGACTCTGGCAGCAGTGAAAAAGTGGCTGAACCCTTCT
>CAZKDJ010000204.1:0-7142 GCA_964551295.1 uncultured Anaerolineales bacterium
CCCTTGCACTACCTGACCAGAGTGAGTTTGGTGTCGGAGGGTGGAGGGCTGGGTTCAAACGGCGTGACCATCGCAGGGCGGGTTCGAGCGCACGAGGACGTTGCCCACGTTTTGCCCGAAAATGGTCTGTACATCAACGTGCCAATAACGGGGGAATCGCCTCCTTCCCCGTGCTGGGGGAATCACCGGAACCGACTTACCGGTGGTGATCGAGGCCTGTGCCCTGCAGGAAAGTGCAAGCGTCGCCAGTGCGGCTTGGCTCATTGGCGCTGCGCTCTGCGTGGCCGGTCTGCTCTATGCTCAAGCGAGCGTCTATACGCCCTCGGGCATACGCATTGATCTCTACAGTTCGACGCCGTGGTTGTTCACCCTCCCCATACCCGTGGCCGTCGTCGGCGCCAGTGTGGGCACCCTTGCCTGGGCGCTCTCGCGGCTCGATCCGGTGGCCGTGATTGAGAGAAGGTAACGGTGTGACAATGTCACCACACGACGTGATGACAATCACAGTCACGGCGTGACGCATGCCTATGGAAAACGCTGTCCCGACATGGTATCATCTTGATGACGACGTACATAAGGAGTCGATGATGAAACAAAAAATCTTGAAGCGAAATACCCTCATCGGAACCGGGCTTCTGCTCAGCCTGGCGCTCATCTGCCTGATGGCGTGCAGCAACAAAACAAGCGACCAAGCCACACCAACCCAGCCCGCCGACCAAAACTCCGTGTACCAACCGGCCGCCGGCAGCGTCACCGCCAACGGCACGCTCAAGCCTGCCCAACAGGTGCAGTTGAGCTTTGGCGTGGGAGGCACCGTCGAGTCGGTCGCGGTCGAGATCGGCGAGCACGTGAAGGAGGGGCAGACTCTGGCAACACTCGACGATGCGGAGCTTGAGCGCGCCGTGGCACAGGCACAGGTCGAGCTAAAAAGCGCCCAGGCCCGCCTGACCCAGCTAGAAGCGGACGCCGAGCCCGTATCAGAGCGAGTGCTGGCGACGACGACGGCCATCTCCAGCGCGCAGGCCGCACTGACCCAGGCCCACATCCAGGCCGGTATGCGCGAGCACTATGACACCATCGACCGCGCGACTCTGGAGGACGCCGAGGAAGCGGTAGAAGACGCACAGAACGAGTACCAAAAGGTGCTGAATGACCCACGCAAACGCGACTGGGCGCACGACTCACCAGAGGCGCACGACCTGGAAGAAGCCCAGGAGTACTATGAAGTGGTCAAAGCCCAATACGAGCTGCACGCTGCCGACCACGGCTACGCCCTCGCCATCGCCCAGGCTGAAGCACAACTGGCTCAGACACAGTGGGCGCTGTACGAAGCAGAACACCCCATCGCGTCCGAGGCATTGTCCCTGGCGCGTTTGGATGTGGAACGAGCGCAGCTCGCCTTAGAGACGGCACAGGCCAGCCTGGAACACTCAACGCTGGTAGCCCCCTTCGACGGCATCATCTCTGCTGTGCCGGTCAGCATGGGTGAGTGGGCCTCACCCAGCACGCCCGTCGTCGAGCTGATTGACGTTTCTCACTGGCGTGTCGAAACCAAGAACGTAGGGGAGCTGCAGATCGCCCAGGTGGAAGAGGGGCAAGAGGCCATCGTGCGGGTCAACGCCTTCCAGAGCGAGCCACTGCAAGGACAGGTAGCGACTATCTCGCCGGTGGCAGTGGTGCAACAAGGAGATACAACCTACACACTGACCATCACACTAGAGGACACCGACCTCAATCTGCGGCCGGGGATGACCGCGCGGGTGGAGATTGTGGTAGAGTAGCACAATCAAACAAAAAAAGCTGGCAGGCGGGCGATGACCAAAACCTGCCAGCTTTTGCTTTAGAACCTACCCGAAGGATCCTGTAGCACAGGGCCTTGCGCCCGTCTACAACGCCCGCAAGGGGCTATGCTACAATTTTCGGATAGGTTATCAGCGCGCGAGCCTGCGCACAAGTCGGCGCAGGGGGCTCGGCGTCGGCCAGATCGTATTCCTCTCCACCCTGCGCTCAAGCAGGTCGTGCAGTCGCTCCGCGATGACCAACGCCGCGTTGGGACGGGCAAGCGCAGTAGCGTTGGCCACCACCTGCCGCCATTCATCGTTGCCCGGACACAACCAGTCACACGCGACCTGCGCAACCGCGGCCGGATCGGTGATAAAGGCACCGGCATTGTGCTCCTGCACGTATCTGACGTTGCCCTCCTCCTGTCCGGGAATAAAGCCATAGACCACGACGGGCAAACCCGCGATAAAAGCCTCGGCCAGCGTGCCCGGCCCAGCCTTGGTGATTAACAGGTCACTAGCCCCCATTAGCTCGGGCATGTTGTTGACAAAGCCACACACCCGCGTAGGTATCTCCCAGGTCGTACATTCAAGCCTGCGCCGCAGAGCCACGTTACGTCCGGCAACCACGATCAACTGGACGTCAGATGCTGTGGTGGCTATGGCACGCGCGATCTCGTATATCGGCCCTACACCATCTCCGCCCCCGACGATCAACGCGCAAGGCCGCTGCAAATCCAGATTCAACCGCCGCCGCAGCGCATGCTTGTCTCCCAGATCGGCCGCGAACTTTAAACTCACGGGCTGGCCGATGACCTCCAAGCGATCGGGGGGCATGCCGTAACGCAGCGCCCGTTCCCGTGCTGCCTCTGTCGGCACGATGCAGTAATCGACATCGGGGCAGATCCAGATCGGGTGAACGGTCACCATGTCGGTGACGACGGTAACAAACGGAATGTCGACTCGCAGATCCCGGCGCAGCACACGCAGCGGAATGTGATTTGCCATGCAATGCACAGAGACGATCATGTCGGGCTTTTCGCTCAAGAACAAGCGGCGTACTTCGCGGGAGAAAAGAGGGGTCAATACGGCCGAGAGAAACTGGGGTACCCACACTTTCTCATCGGTATGCCAAAACGCCTTCCACATCCAGATACCATCGCTCGTTAGCCAGCGATAGGCCTCGTCGGACTGGAGCAAGGGAGAAAACGCGTATTCCTTGGAAATATCCACGATCTTGGCGACGATCTCGTCACCATAAAGATGTGCCAATCCCTCGGCGATAGCCTTGGCCGAAGCCCGGTGCCCTCCTCCCGCTTCGATCATGATGAACAAAACTTTTTTCATGGCCCCCACCTCAGGATATAAAATCCTTTCAATCACATTGTACAACAAGAGCAGTTCAATAGCAACCGCAAATCGCATCAAAATTTGACAAGCCGTATTCTTTTCTGCTGGAGTCTGGCGAAAACCGGTTTTTGGGCAATTTGGCCTTGTTTTTGCCCCACCAGGCCCCTGTTTTTGCGGGCGATTCCCCACTGGGGGCATCAAAAAGCTGCTTTTTTGATTGACAGTTATTATCTACAAGGAGGAAAGTAGCGATGAAAACGAAAACCTTGAGAGCAAGCGGGCTATTCTGGTCGCTGCTGATTGGATTGGGTCTGGCACTCGGCCTTTTGCTGGCGTTGAGCCCGCACCAAAAGGCCCAGGCCGAAGGCACACACGTATGCTCCAGCAAGACCCAGATTTGTCCATAGGGAAATGGCCAGAGGGCGGCTGCGCCCGTCCCGGAGGCGTATTCGTCTACGGTGCGTGGTACGGAAACTATCTGACCGACACGGCAGACGTCACTATCGTGGATACCCTACCCGTATCCACCACCTATGCCGGCGACACCAGCGGCGTCACGCCGATACAGGGCGCAGGTGTCATCACCTGGCACCTGGGCGACCTGCCTTCCGGCGCGTGGGGAGGATTCAAGGTGACGCTCAACATCGACGGTGATTCGCCCATCGGCAGCGGCGTCATCGCTCAGAACTGCGTCTACATCACCACGACCACTTCGCTTTACGATTCAAATCCAGGCAATAACCACACGTGCGCCAACACAGTAGACACGTGCTCTAGTGAAGTGGACGTCGAAATCGACAAATGGTCAGAAGTGAGCGATCCTCTGCCAGGGGAGGAGTTCGTCTACGGCGTCCGGTGGTGCAACAATCGAGGGGCGCACGTCGGGCCAGTCTGGCTGACCGATACGCTGCCGGCGGGGATGACGTTCATCACCGCCACAGCTCCATGGGATCCCAACCAGTCGTGGACGCCGAACAGCTTGCCCGGCAACGTGTTCGAGTGGAACGCAGGGCCTATGTGGAGTGATTCCACCAGGTACTTTGACATCGTCGTTCAGATCACCGACACTGCCACAGCAGGAGACGTGCTCACCAACACCATCGAAATCCGTGACCAGAGCCCCAACGACGTGGAACCGTACTACGGCAACAACGCCTTCGAGCTGCCTGTGACCATAGCCGACAAGTTCAGCACAGTGACGACATTGAACTCGTCGCCGAACCCGTCGGAACCTGGAGAACTGGTCACCTTCGTCGCGACAGTGACCTCAACAGGTGACACACCGATAGGGAGTGTAATGTTCTACGACAATGGCGTGCTTCTCGGCACCAGGACGCTGAACGGCAGTGGCATTGCCTCTTACACCACATCGGCGCTCGCCGCAGGCACGCACCCCATCACGGCGACCTATGGCGGGGACGCAAGTTTCGAGGCAAGCACCTCGAACATGATCAACCAGGTCGTAAACACCCCGCCAGTAGCGACGTCCGACGGCTATACCATGACCGTCAATACAACTTTGACTGTGGCAGCACCGGGAGTGTTGGCCAACGATACAGATGCCGACAGTCACCCGCTGACAGCCGTTCTGGATACCGATGTGTTGACAGGCACCCTCGATCTACAAACCGACGGCTCGTTCGTCTATACCCCACCACAGGACTATACTGGCGTGGTGACTTTTACTTACCACACCAACGACGGTTACGCCGATTCGAATGCCGTACAAGTGACAATCACGGTACGAGACTTTACCATCTATCTACCACTGGTGCTGCGTAACTACTGATCGGTTGCTCAGAAAGCAGCGGGCCTCGCTCCAAGAGAGCGAGGCCCGCTGCGTGCTTTGCATCACAGGCTAACCGAGCGTGGTTTAGCGAATCTCACAGGACAAGTAGCCAATAGTGCAGGCACCGCCATCAGCACAAGCGCCACCAGGAACAGTGGCCACTGGAACGGCGTCGGGCGCAGCGCGTCCCAATCGACCGGCCCAGCCAAAACTGCCCAGATCGCATCCGCCATAAAGACGTACAGCGCCAGCAGGGCCCCTCCCATCACAGTCGCAAACCGAAGGGGCGTGATCCCCAGCCGCTGCCCGCGCTCCATCCGCACCACTGCCAGCACCGCTGCGACGCAGATCAGCACGGCGATCAGCGCCGGCGCCAGCACCGGCCCCCACCAGGGCAGGGGAATCAGGAACAGCAGGTCCCACCCCAGGAGCGACGCAGGCCAGTTTATGAGCAGCTTGAGCCACGCGTAGTAAAAGATGTCCCACAGTCCAAACGTAAATAGCCCATAGGCCCAGCGCTCTTTCGAGTGACGGCCCGCCATCCAACCCACGGCGACCAGCATGGCCACCGTCGCCGCCTCGCGCCCGATCTCCACCAGGCCGTACGGCCCCAGCGAGACGTCCACATCAGTGATGTCTGTGAGGCCCAGCAGCGCGCGCAGGTAGACGACGACCGCCGCCTCCAGATAGGCCATCGCGATAGCGTAGGCGGAGATTCCCAAGAACCGTTTGGTTGTGCTATTCATCCTCAGCAAACCTCCTATGCAGAACCGCTATTAGGTGCGTATTTCGCTTTCAAGGCCACGTCGTCCAACGCATCTTGCTGCGCATCACTCCCCGCAGCAGCACGCAGCGGATGAGACCGCTTTGCCTTCACTATTCTCTGGACCACGTACGCCCCGATCCCAAGAATCACGACACCCACCACGGACATACAAAACCCACTGAGCACCATCATGATCAAGATATCCCCGCCCTCCGTCGAAGGCGTCCGCGATATCCCCATCGCCCGCTCAAACGCGCGGATCACGTCGACGTAAAAGTTATCGCGGGAGGGCTTTAAAACAACAAAGGGGATCTCCGGATCCCCGATCAGCGGGCTCAGTCGCCAGGTCATCTGCGAGCCCACGAAAGCGTACAGGATAATCCACACACCCAGTAGCATACGCCCAAAGAGCCCCGGCGCAAACTCCCCACTTAGGTCCACGTGCGTCATGCCCCGCCACAAAAAATACAGGCCGATGCAGCCACTGATGGCCACGAATGCAACGGCGAGCAGTTGGAAGAAGGGGTAGTTCTCCGAGGTCAAGACGAAGAAAAAGGTCACCGGCGCCAGTCCCAGGAGCAGAAAGGCCGTCACGCCGATCCCCGCAAACACCACCGCCGTGACCTGCAGCATCCCGAGCTGCGTGCGCAAGAGCGCCAGGGAAAAGAAATACAGCGCCGGCAGGCAAAAAGCCATCGTGGCCACAAAGAGCAACGGCATCTTGACCGCCGACGACAGCGCCTGCCAAAAGCTGTGCCCCAGCCCGGTCGCGAACCCATAGATGATCAGGAAAAGCACCGAGGACGCCGCCAGCGAGATGACCTTCGATCTGATCTCCTCGCCGCGCTGAACGGACTCGAAAAAGGCCGAGGGATCGCGCAGGAAACGTGGGACGACGGTCAGTATGTTGTGCATAGTTCATCTCCTTGTCGTGGATAAGATTTCTCGATATTTGAAAGATCCTTCGCTTTGCACTGCGGCCGCCGCCCCACCCCCTCCAACACCGCCTCCATCAGCGGCAGGAAATTGGCCACTCGCTTGGCCTGAATCACCCAGTCCCACAGCGGCTCGAACTTTTTCCACCCGCCGGTGTAAGCCAGATGGCGCAGCCGTCCCGGCACGCTCTCTTTCGTCCACGCCGCGCGAAATATAGCGCCCCAGCGGTAAAACTCGCGGTAGGCGCGCCAGTAGCCCGCCTCCAGCGCCTGCGCCGTCATCTTGGCCGGGCGAAAGACGGCGTGGCGCGTGTCGTACAGGTCCCAATCGTGCGTCGTGATACGTCCCTGCGCCGTCATGCGCTTGTACAGCGCTGTCCCAGGATATGGCGTGAGGATGTGGAACGTCGCCGTCTCGATGCCCCGCCCCACTACCCACTCCACGGTGCGGTCGAAAACCGAGGGATGGGTACCATCCCCGTCGTCATCCTCGTCCATCCCAAACACAAAGCTGCCGTTGA
>CAZKDJ010000205.1:0-7134 GCA_964551295.1 uncultured Anaerolineales bacterium
CATTGGGAGACTCCTCGCTCCGCTCGGAGTGACGAAAATTGGATCTACTGAGACTATCATTAGGAGTCACTCACCTTGATTGCGCTACTCAAAATCGCTCTGATTTTCGCCGGTATCGTCGTGCTGCTGAGCCGCAAGTGGAACCTGGGCTTGGTGCTCCTCCTCGCCTGCGTGGTGGTGGGGCTGCTCTTCGCCTACCCTCTCCAGCACGTCGCGCTGGACGTGCTGCTGGCAGCCAAGGAGCCGCTGACCCTGCGCCTGGCGCTGATCGTCGTGCTGATCATGATCCTGAGCGAGCTGCTGCGACAGACCGCCGGGTTGAAGGGCACAGTCGCGTCGCTCCAGGCGCTGATCCCCAACGGCCGCATCGTCATCGCGGCGCTCCCGGCGTTGGTCGGGCTTCTGCCCATGGTCGGCGGCGCCGTGTTCTCCGCGCCGATGGTGGACGAAGTCGGCGATCGGCTGAAGGCCAGCGGCGGGCACAAGACCTTTGTCAACTATTGGTTCCGCCACATATGGGAGCCGATCTTTCCCCTCTACCCCTCGGCGCTGCTGGCGGCAGAGCTGTTGCACAGGACGAGCCTGCAACTCGCCGCAGCTACTTGGCCGCTGACGGCGGCAGCGGCAACCGGCGGCCTGCTCTTCGGGCTGCTCAAGCTGCCCCGGCGGGGTGATGACGATCCCTCTGCCACCACCTCCCGCACACAGAACCTGCGCACGCTGGCCAAGAGCGTCTGGCCCATCGTCCTCGTCGTCACCCTGCCGCTGGTGCTACGGATCAACGAGCGCGTCGACCTGATCCTCAGCCTGGTGTTCACCATCACGCTGATGATGGCGATCAAGCGTGTCCCGCTGGGCAATCTGGGAATCATACTTCGCAGACATATCCCCTGGAACACGGTCATCGTCATCTTTAGCGCGCTGATCTTTCGGCAGGTGCTGGAGCAAAGCGGCGCCGTCGGTGCCGTCTCTGACGGCCTGACCGAGCTGAACCTGCCGGTAGGATTGGTCGCTTTCGCGATCCCCTTCACCGCCTCCCTGCTGACCGGTCTGATGACGGCGGGGTACAGCTTGGGGTTCCCAGTGGTGCTACCGCTGATCGTCGCCAGCGGCGAGGTCGTCCCCCCGGCCTGGGTGGTCTGGCTGATGGCCGGGGGATTTATGGGCGTGATGTGCTCCCCGATGCACCTGTGCCTGGCGCTGACGCGGGTCTATTTCAAAACCGATTGGACGTCGATCTACCGCTTCATCGTGCCGTCTGCCGCCCTGGTCGTGGCGACGGCGGTCGGCATACTGCTGCTCTCGTAACCTGTGGCGTCAACCGTTCCCTTCGTCCACCAGAATAATGCGACGATAGGCCTCGGCGTAGGTGACGCCGGCCTTCTCGCCGCTTTCCGCCGCCCACCCCCGCACCATCTCGCCGGGGTCCCAATCTTCTGGGAACTGGCTGACGTGCTGCCTCAGCGCCTCGATCTTGACGTCGATCGTCTCGGTGATATCAATCCAGGTATCGGGCTCCGGGCCTGAGGCAACGAATACCTCCTTCACCCGATGGGGCTCCAACCCCTCCTCGCGCAACTCGGGAAAGATCAGCGGCATCTCTGCCGCCGGGGCGATGGCATCCAGGGCGGCCTGCCCCACCGCGCGGTGATCGGGGTGGTTGATGTACCGGTCGCCGACGAGGAGGCGAGTCGGGTCGTAGCAGATGACGGTATCGGGTTTGAAGCAGCGGATTTCGCGCACCAGGTCACGGCGCAGCGCCAGAGTCGGCTCCACCTCGCCGTCATGATACCCCAAGAAGACGACATCATCCACGCCGGCCACCTTGGCCGCTGTACGCTGCTCTTTTTCGCGAACGCGCGCCACCTCCTCGCGCGTGATGCCGGGCACGTGGCTGCCCGCATCCCCGCTGGTGGCAAGCACATACTCCACCACCGTCCCCGCCCGCGCCCACTTGGCCGCGGTACCCGCCACGACGAACTCGATGTCGTCGGGGTGCGCGGCAATGACCATCGCTCGTTCAGGGGGCTTGAGTTCTGCATTGTTGTGTGTCATACCAATCTCCACATTGGCGTGGCGCCCATTTAACCACAAAGGTTCAAAGAGCACAACCCGCGTCTATTGCGCGGGGAGACGACTTGTGCTACACTGTTTTCGAAACCACAAGGACAGGTAGAGACGATGCCCCTGACAAGAGGAGATATCCTCCAAAACCGCTATCGCATCACCGCCTTGCTGGCGCGCGGAGGCATGGCCGCCATCTACCGTGGCTGGCACACCACCCTGAACAAACCCCTTGCCATCAAGGAGATGCGCCCCCAACCCGGCATCGATGCCCAGCCGCTGACCCACCTGCGCCAGCAGTTCAGGCACGAAGCAGCCATCCTAGCACGCCTGGAGCACCCCAACCTGGTCAACGTCCTGGACTTTTTCGAGGAGGGAGACAAGGCCTATCTTGTCATGGACCTAGTCGAAGGAGAAAGCCTGGACGAACGGATCGAGCGAGAGGGCGCGCTGCCGGAAGATCAGGTACTGCGGTGGGCCGACCAACTGCTGGATGCACTGGCATACTGCCACGCCCAGGCGATCATCCACCAAGACGTCAAACCAGCCAACATCCTCATTCGCCCTGACGGGCGACCGGTCCTGGTGGATTTCGGACTGGTCAAGCTGTGGGATCCGGACGACCCAAACACAAAGATAGTGACGCAGGGCATGGGCACACCAGAGTACGCACCGCCGGAGCAATATGGCGTACAACCCGGCCACACCGACCCGCGCAGCGATCTCTACAGCCTGGGCGCCACGCTGTATCATGCACTGGCCGGAGAGGCACCGATGACGGCTACCGACCGGATGGCCGGCATCCAGCAATTCAGACCGCTGCAGGAGTTGAACCCGCGGGTAAGCGCTCGAATCGACGCCGCAATCACGAGAGCGACAGAATTGCGCGTCGCCGACCGCTTTGAAAGTGCCGTCGAAATGAGAGCTGCGCTGGATATGACGACGCCTGCACCACATCCTCAGGTACGCCCACAGCACCAGGCGGCAAAATCGTTGCCGGGGTGGGTCAAGGCGCTATTCGGGATCGTCTTGGGAGCTACGGCGTTCCTGATATTGGTGATCGGGTTAGTCATGGCCATCGCCCAACCATCTCCACCCTCATCGCCCGTCTCAATACCCGATCGAGCGACGATGGTCCCCATACCTGCGACGAATGCCGCGCCGCCACCGCGATCCATTGGCCTGATCACCTCGGCCGATGTCGGCCAAGTGCGCAAGCTGAGGGGAACGCTGGGCGAGCCAGAGCGCCTGGCTGCCGGGGCCCAATTCACGTTGACTGACGGCACAGGTTCCATTACCTTGCTTCTCAGGCGGGATAATCTCGACGCCTTCCCAGCCCGAGACCAGTTGGCGGCGGGCGCGCGCGTGGAGATAGTCGGCGAGATTCAGGACTATCACAGCGAGTTGACGATCATTCCAGCCACAGAAAGAGGGATCAGGATCATCAAATAGAACGGGCAACCTGCCCGCGCGTAGAACGTAGTAACGATTGACGCAACCTTGACAGCACACCTTTGCATATCTCGAAGGGAGCCATACATGTCTGAAGAAAAACCAACCCACGACACCTGGCACCAAGTCGGCCAGCAGTTCCAGACCCTGGGCGAAAGCCTGGCCGAGGCCATCCGCGCTGCATGGGAAGATGAGGGAAATCGCCAGCACATGCAAGAGATGCGGACCGGTCTGGAAAAGATGGTGAACGAGATCAGCCAGGCGATCAAGGAGGCCAGCGAGTCTCCTGAAGGGCAGCGGGCGCGCGAAGAAGCGAAAAAAGCCGCCCGATCGGCCAAAGCGGCGGGGACAAAGGCCTGGCAAGACACACGGCCCCACGTCCTGTCGGCCCTGCGCAGCGTCGACGCCGAACTGCAAAAAGTCATCAACCAGATGGAAGCCGCAGAAGAATAGCGCTTTCTATCAGAAAAGGAGGCCCACATGTCCGAGGAACAACACTACGGTGAAAAGGTCGAGAAGGAAGAGGAAAAGGCAGAAAAAGAGCACGAAAAGGAAGAAAAGGGCCACTGGGAGGAAAAGTGGCGCCGCGACCCGCTTTCTGCCGCGCGGTGGGCCATCATCCTCATCTGGGCCGGGATCGCGCTGCTGATCAACCAACTGCCCTTCGTGGCCGAGATCGGATGGCTCGACGGCTGGGGGCTGGCCTTTACCGGAGGCGGGGCCATCATCCTGATGGAGGCGGTCTTCCGCCTGCTCGTGCCCGCTTACCGACGCCCAATCGGCGGCATCCTCGTGTTAGCCGCCGTGTTCCTGGGCATCGGCCTGGGGGGCCTGTTCGGATGGGAGGTGACGGGCGCGCTGATACTGATCGCCATCGGCGCGGGCGTGTTATTGCGCAGCTTTTTGCGGCGGCAGTGATCGCCCTAGACACACAGACCCCGATCCATGGCAACAACTGGGAGCCACCATCATCAAGCCAGAAGCACGGTGCAGGGCATGCTACAGCCCTGGCACGATGCAGTAAACGATCCTGCAAAAGCCCAGGAGCAGGTGCTCGATCGCTTCCTGAAAACCTACGCCCGAACCGAGTACGGCAAGCAGCACGGCGCATCCCAGATCGACTCGATCGCGGGCTACCGCCGCGCGTTCCCCATCGGAACCTACGACGAGCACTACAAGCCCCTCATCCAACGGGTGCTGAAGGGAGAGGTCAACCTGCTGCTCAACGAGGAGCCGGTGGGTTGGGCCATCACGCGCGGCACGACCAGGGGCGAATCCAAGTTCATCCCCATGACGCAGACCGACCTGATGATGCGCATCAGCGCCGGGCGGGCGATGATGCAATATGTGGCCCGCAGCGCACGCTACGATCTGTTCGAAGGGGTCAACCTGAACCTGAACTTTCCCTCGGTGGTGGGGAAGGTGCAAGTGGGCGACCGAGAGGTAGAATACGGCTACAGCTCCGGCATCTATGTCAAGTTCGTCTCGGCCTTTACGGTGATCGAGTCCCGGCCATCGCAAGAGGAAATCGACGCCCTTGGGGGCGGCAAGACCGTGCGTGATTGGGAAGCGCGCTTCGAGCTGGCCTATGAGAAGTGCAGGGACGAGAACGTGACGCTGGTAGGCGGCGTGGCGCCAACCGCCGTCAAGTTCGCCCAATACCTGCATCGCGCGCATCGCGTCTATCCCAAGGACCTGTGGAACACGCAGATCGTGACCCTGGGCAGCGTGCCGGGCATCAACACCCGTTACGAGCCCGCGCTCAGAGCGCTCTACGGGCCGGTCGTCATCCGCGAGATCTATGGGGCCACCGAGGGCATGTTCGGTCAGCAGCGGGACGAAAACCGGGCCTGGGTGCCCAACTATGACCTATTCTTCTTCGAGGTGCAGACTGCATCGGGCATCAAGATGCTGCACGAGATGCGACCAGGCGAGATGGGCAGCCTCGTCGTATCAACGCCCATTCTGCCCCGTTACAAAATCGGCGATCTGATCCTCGCCTTCAGGCCGCCCTACTTTCGCTGCATCGGGCGCGACCGCTGGTACACGCCCCTGCGCTACGCCTGGGACGAGTTTACCTCGCTCAATCTGGGGCAACTATAATCGTCATACAATTACCCCAAGGCCTTGGAGATCAGGTTGACAAGCCGCGTGGTGAGAGTATAATAACGCGCGAGCCCCGGTGGCGGAATAGGCATACGCGGCAGGTTGAGGGCCTGTGCCGAAAGGCGTGCTGGTTCGAATCCAGTCCGGGGCAACGAGCGGGGGCAGAGCCAAGCTCTGCCCCTTGTTTTGTGTAACTCAGTTTCAGCACATTCAAGCCCTATGGATGGAACAAGCACCCAAGACGGTTATCTGAAGAGGCCAGCAGGCAGATTGAGAGACGCACCATCGTTCCCTTTTCCCTCACCCCAGCTCCTCAAGCAACGCCTTGGCCTCTTGCAAATCGGGCGTGTCAAACCCTTCCGTGAACCAGTTATAGATCTCCGCCAGCAGTTTTCGGCCTTCCTCTCGCTTGCCCTGCTTCTGCCACAAGCGACACAGGCTGGTTGTCGCTTGACACGGGGACCCCAATCCGGATATCAGGTTTGTGAAGCTCTACATCTATGATCCAAACTACAAGAATGATGACGATGTGTATCTGTCATTCTTCACCGGCTGCGACAAAGATTGGATCCATCTACAGCACAGCAAAAACAAAAAAGTTACTGGTTTTTTTGTGGACGACAAAGAGAGGAGTTATCCGTCTGCCGAGCTCCCCAACGTAGAAATTCAAAAGCTTGAACTGGCTGAAATAATCTCGGCAACTCACGCACAGTTTGATTTTCAGTTCCGGTGGGAGTGTTATTTCATACCATACTTCTGCATTCAAGTGGACGGTGCTGACTGGCTGTACAACAACTCACTCAAGAATCAGCTTTTGCCTGATGGCAACATCAAACAATGTCCCACAAACAAAGGGAATATGAAAGTCAATCTCGAACTACCCCGAGAGCCTTCAACGGTGGAGGTGCGGATTTTGGATGACGATGCCTTCACGTCCTCCACGTCCTCGCCGTGTGTTGTTTGCGAGCCGCCATACTTCCACTGCCCACCATATTCCTGGCACGAAAACGAGCGCATATACGAGCAGAATTTTCACATCGAGGACAGAAATCCATCAGAAGCCACATTGGAACAACTGAGCAACCCCGATTCCCGTATCGTTAGTATACGTTTTCCACCAGCGCTGAAAGAAGCTGAGATCGCCTTTCCATGGGCCGATGATCTCGCGGAAGGCCGCATCTCTGAATTCGCTATTGCTGTCGGGTGTAATCTTCCAACCAAGAGGTTTCTTGGCAACATAGCAAAGCCGCTTCATGTCAATTTTCGCGTGCAGAATTTCGTGTCACCGGAGATCTCGGCAACCATTGAGACTATCAATAACGGTCAAACGACCACAGATGGCTTGTCGTCACTTTCTATGCAAGGTGCATTGATATGCGATGGATTCACCTCTGCAGACTATGACGATGACACAGAAGTGAGGATTACTTTTACGTGCACAGATCGATTCGGCTTGACTCTGGAGAAACAGATTTCGCTACACGGAAGGTCTATACTCAAATTCTCCAAATC
>CAZKDJ010000206.1:0-7129 GCA_964551295.1 uncultured Anaerolineales bacterium
GCCGGTCCCGACTCACCGGAGATCGCCGAGTGCCCCGCCTGTGGTGGCGAGGTGCGCAAGCGAAAGCGCAAAGTCGGGCGGGATGGGTACACCTACTTCTATTATATGGAGAAAACAGGCAGCGTCAAACAAGCATATGGCGTCATGCATTCGCCCAATAAGAGAGGATAGGAAGGTCACATTGTGGCCGTCTACCCAACCCTATCGCACAATCTGTGCGGCATAAATACGTTGTTCGTCGTTCAAGCTAACAACTCCCACCAGGCGATCACCCGACACAACCACCCCACTCATAGTAACCCTTTCCCAACTACCAGGAGGTATCAGGGAAACGTCAAATGGTATGTCGCGGCTCAGGTGATAACCCATATACAGACAGCAGCTGTTGCTGAACAATAGAACGTCTCCAGAGAGCGCCAGATCAAGGGGCGAGCAATCTACTGGCAAACTGGGCAGCACCCGTTCCTGGCGGGCATTCAAGTCGTAGATATGGATTCGCTTTTCTGGGGACACCCAAGCCACCCGACCGGCGTCGATCGTATGGTAGGTATACTCGTAGTGCTCGCCCAGGTATCCCACCGGTCCCAACTCAAATTCTTCTCCTGTCTCAATCCGGTGCACATACAGTCGTCGCGAAGTGACCATCTGTTGGGCGTCTTTTTCGACTTCCAGATACGCGATCCAGTCGCCGTCCGTCCGCGCAAACTTCTGATAACCTGGACGGTCGGCAACTGTGAAGGCGCGGCCTGTCTCCAGATCATATCCTTGGATATCCAGGGCTGTCTCACGCCCCCGGTTAACATCCCATACCAAGATACCGTTAGCCACGTCAGGCCTGCTTGGGCAAAGGGCACCTGTATCGACTTGAAAGCTACGGTCGCTTTGCAAATCATACACGTGCAACTCACCCGTGTAATGGCCTTCGCTGTCATAGCAATTCTCCCATACCACGTATCGTCCGTCGGTGCGGGATTGCCCGCCACTTTTTTCGGCTAACAGGCGCGTTTGCCCGGTCGCCAGGTCGACAGCCACCAGTCCAAACTGGGCATCCTTCATGTACGCTGGTATCTCAGCCGATGTCTTTGGCCTCTCCGTGAAGGCGGCGGTGGCTATCAGAAGATCGTCAGCCATGCCTACGGGAGTAAGTGATACGATAGGCGTACCATCTTGCGTATCAAGCGTGATTTCCTGCGGTTCGCCGAGCCCAACTCCTTGGTGGGGCATAGAAGTTGCCCCTGGACACCGCCTCCAACCCAGATCGACTGCCAATGCGACTTTCTCGGTGGGAGCGACAGCCAAACTATGCGGCGAGCTGCAACAAGCCGCCAGCAACACACCTAGAAGCATGCTTAACCCTGAAAGTACCCAAAGAAAACTCTTGTTCTTCATATCGCTACCTCCACTTCTACGGCCATTCCTCGTCCGCTGGCCACCAGGCGTTGAACCAGGGGCGCGCTGAACCGCCGTCGTTGTAAGCCTCATGCCAATCGTGCTCCAGATTTCCCATTGTATCGGTCAACAGCCAAAAGACGATTGCATCGGCACGGCCTTCAGCCTGGGCAAACTGCCGCAACGAGGCAGCAGCCAGATAGCCTCCATCAGTGTCCTTGTCTGCCAAGGGGCTGCCACCTCCCATAATCCACGGTGAGGCCAAGTCGGCTTCGGTGATTATCCGAGGTTTTTCGGTAAAGTCCAGTTCACCCTGCAGCCAAGTTGGAAAGTGTTGCGAGACGTGATGTCCCCCACTCGGACATGGCGGCCAGGATTCCTTGCCGTACCAGTAGTAGTTGTTCCAGGTATAGCCGTCATTCTTGGGAGCATAGGTGTCCCACATATAGTTGTAGCCCGGTTGCCCTTCCACACCCATCGGTGTACAACTGTTCATGTTGAGTTCCTCTGCATAGACTTGTTGTGCCATCGGAGGTGTGAAAACTTTCACGCCCGGATAATGAGCGTGCGTGTAGTCGTACACCGCTACAAAGTAATCGTTCATGTCTCGCCAGGCTTCTGCATCATAGCGCTTGGGGGTTGAATCGTCGTTGTACCACCATACGTTCGGCTCGTTGGCTGGCAGAAAGCCAAATTCCGCCCACCCATTGGATGCGTTTAGTGCGTGGATAGCGTTCATCTCGTCGGCAACGTCATTGATAGCCCGAAAATAATGATAGCCAAAGGGACGCTCAGGGTCGGGCCAATGATCACCCCAGCAGTAGTTGCCGCCAGCCGGTGTCGTATCGCTGCGTAGTTGGTGATTTGGGTAAGGGGGTTCATCCCAGTCCTCAAAATTGCCTGGAGAAGGATGGATGCGAACGACCACCCACACACCCGCCTGGCTGGCTCGCCTTACATAGTCATACAACTGCGGGTTTCGTACCGTAGCACCCGTCACTCCACATGGTGCAGTGGGGCTGCGCTCAATGTTGTAGAGTTGGTCGCTCATCACGACCACAGCCGCTGGCCAGGTACCCCCGGTAGCGGGATCCAGCATGGCGAGAAAGTCCGCCGGTGCGCCGGGAGGGCGCCAGTCATCCATGCGATTACCCAAGTGCATCCCCGTCCACTCCTTTTTTGGTGGCCAATCTCGCAACACCAACGGCAGGTAAACTTTATTTGGCACAAACGCCACAGCATCGAAGGCAACGTAACGAGTGTCATTCTGTTCCCCCGTCACGTCACTCAGTAACACATAGCCCGTCGTGGAGGATGTGAAGTCAAAGACGCCAAGCTTGGCCCAATCTCCCAGGTATATCGACTGATTTATCCCCACGGTGTCTACCTGACCGCTGTGGTATACCGTGTACAACGCCTGTTCGGTATCCGCATAGTTGGAGGGCATAAAAACATACACCCGGTAGTTGCCATCGAGCGGCGTGGGAGGTGTCCAGATAGCCCAATTGTGTTGGACGGACTCGGAATTGCGAGTCCAGTGTGTCTGACCCGCGTAGTAGACACCCTCGGCAGGCGGGGCAATGTGCCAGTACTCAGGCGGCCCATAGGTAGCAAAACCTGCATCGGCGTCGTTCACGACGATGGCTCCTGGCGGTGGATCAATGTCGGCGGAAATAAAGGCCACCGCATCAAAAGCGACATAATTCCCATCCTCTCCAGTAACGTCGCTGAGAGATACGTAACTGTCTGTGCCTGCGGTGAAGTCAAAGAGACCAAGAATGGTCCAGTCGCCCCAGTAAAACGATTGGTTGACCTCTTTGGTGTCGACACTGCCATTGTGATGGATGCGATATTGCGCGTGCTGGGTGTCTGCATAGTTGGATGGGATAAAAGCAACCACCAGATAATCACCATCGAGTGACCGAGGAGGCGTCCAAGTTGCCCAATTATCCTGGACGGACACAGATCTGTATGTCCAATGGGTCTGACCGGCGTAATAGGTGCCGGCGGCAGGCGGGGCAACGTGCCAGTATGCGAGTGTGCCATGGGTAGCAAATCCAGGGCTCATATCGTCCACGACGATAGCACGCTGGGGCAACAGGTATCCCGGCGACAGCAGGCCAACGGCATACGCCGTGAAATGGGTGCCCATTGTGGTAGCTGTATGTGTAGCGGTGTTGACCTGTGTCGGCAGTGGCAACCATTTGCCGTGAGGGTCCCACCAGGCGATGACTATGTCTCCTCTGCCATGCGTAGCGGTGTAATGCACGGTGATGGTAAACGGTTGTGTAGCACTCTCACATTTCTCGGCCTCCAGCCTGAATGCTGGCCCGGCGGGTTTCAGCCGCCGGGGGAATGCCGCCCCAGTACCCGGGATCAACGTTATCATCTGGGGTTCGCTCAATGCACCTGATGGGAAAGCTATATGTACTAGGGAATCATTCAGCTCACCTTCCACATTGGGAAGAATCAGGGCAGACACGCCGGATTCGCCCGTAGCACTGAAGGGGACCGTCATGGTCAAGGTCGCAGCATCGGGAGAAACCGGCGATGGCGGGCCCGCATTGGCAGGCAGACGGGGCAATAGCAGGAGTGTGACAAGCAAGAGCAGCGCCGCGAATGCGCCAGCGGCAAGATATTTGCCGGTTGTGCCTTGTGAAAGAGGCTTGAACAGGGTTCTTGCCATGGCATGCACCTCCTCAACCGCACACACAGTATACACTCAATCAAGCTTCTGACAAGGTCGCTGCGCGCGCTGGGCAGTCATGTCCGGAAAGCTGCGTCCCATCCAGTATGAAGGCCAGGATTCTTGCAAGAGAGTAGAATCAATGGCTTCTGAAGTCGGTAAAGCTTCGTGCTCCGAACTCAAAAGCCGGATGTGCGAGTCGACGACGTTGGCTTTGACCTCCATACCGAGTCGGAGAAACCGATCGTGCATCTCTTGCAATCGCGGCAGATCACCCGGCAGGGCACAGAAGCGGTCGCAGAGCAGACACTTGACGTCGCTTTCGCAGTGGAGTTTGTGGTGGCGACGACAGTAGCCGTGGGGCAGACGGATCCAGTTCAGGGCGTCGCCCTCAGTGAAAAGGGTATAGTCCTCAGGAGTGAAAAAACTAGGAACCCAGCTCAGAGACCCGGCTTCCATCCGTTCAATGGCTTGGTTGAAGGATTGCTCAACGGTGCGATCTAGGATCCGACCATAGTGGAGAGTCATCCCCAGAGTTTTATGCCCCATAAGCTTCTGAAGAGCTGATTCACGGATGCCATAGTTGAGTAGCGCGACAGCAAAGGTGTGCCTGAAACGATGGGGAGTTAGCCCCTCAATGTTCAGTTTCTGTCCTACTTCACGAACGACAGACCGAAAGAAGTTGCTGGTAAAGGGCCGACCATACCAAGTGAAGAGATGATCATTGACAGAATTCCATTTGTGCTCCTGCCATGTCTGGAGGACTGAGAGACATTGAGAAGTAAGAGGAATGATCCGGTCTTTCATACCTTTTCCTTCCCGGATGTGAAGCTTCCACTTGCCTTGGATCTGCACAATGTCGTTGACTTGCAGGGCGAGCAATTCTCCGACGCGAATGCCAGTGTGGAGCAGCGTGATTATGATCGTCTGTTCTCTGAGAGTGTCGCCATTGCTGCAATACAGGAGCACTTTACGCAGTTCACAGTCTGAGAGATAGCGTGGCGAAGGGTAAGGATGCCAAGGGATGTCACCTTTAGCAAAAGGATTTCGGTCTGGAGAAGTATCCAGGCGCTCGTTGATCGTGAAGTCGAAGAACCGTCTTACGTGCATATGAAGATCACGGCAATACCTGGGTGAAAAGCCACCAGCTTCAGCTTTGGCCTTCAGGTACCGGCAGTATTCCAAAACAATGGACCGGGTAACATCGTCCAGCCGGGAGCAATGCGGGTAGTGCTCTTGAAACCATAGAAAGAAATGCATCAGACCCGCTCGGCGAGAGATGACTGAGCTGGGCTTGTACTTGACGCCATACCATTGTATATGAGTGATGACGGCTTGCCGGATAGACCCGTGGCGCAGCTGGATAAAGTGTCGGTCGTGAGGAAGCGAGGCCTTTGCCTTAGGAGAGATGATACCCATTTGAACCAGACAACGGTTCAGCCTAAACAGGTTGGAATTGGGCTCATTATGTACAGACCGATACCACCCTTGGTATTCATCCCAGAAGGAATCAAAATCCGCTCGGTCTAGCTGGGCAAGAGGCTTCCCGACGATCGCCAGAAGCCATACGAGCAGACACAGCATTTGCCCCGTTGTGAATGAAGAATAGCCAAGCTGCTCTTGAACCTCTTCGAGCCTCTGGCGATAGGGCACAAGGGCTTGTTCATAGTATTGAGAAAGCAAGATGGGAAAGTCGGTAAGAAGACGGAACGTAGGGCGATGGTAGCCCCGGAAAATGAGAAAAGTCAGAAAGAGTTTTCTAGGATATATAGTCGAGATGGCGCGGTCCTTGCACAGATCGATGATGTCGTCATCGGTCCACTCGGCGATCGGCTTACCGATGCCGCTCAACATAAACCCAGGTGCTTCCAAGTAGATTCGACAACTACTCGATGATGGGCGGGCATCATGCAGAAACTGAAAGTATTCAGCAACTATGTCTTTGTCGGTCTTGAACGTACCATGTCCAAGGATCATGATTCACCTCCTCCTGAGAACAAGGGTTCAGAGCAAGCTGCCAAGTCAAGAGCCGCCTGTGCTTGCTCAAACTCAGCCTCCACAAACTCATTGCACAGGTGGAGATACGGTGTGAGAGAATTGGGGCTGCGGTGCCCCACCAAGTCACGAATGGCAGGTTCTGGCATTCCCCCTTGCACAAGTTGAGTGATCCCCGTGTGTCGGAAGAGGTGAGCATGCAGGTGAGGGAGATGGCACTTCTCGGCATAGTATTTGATCATTTTCTGGACAGCGTTCACTGAAAGAGGATTGCCACAAGCCTTGCCTTTGAAAGCGACAAAAATATGATCCACATCTGGGAAGAGATCCTTGCGCTCCTTATCCAAATATCGGTTTAGTGTGGTGAGGGTGAAAGAATTCATAAACACAACTCTAGCACTGTTCCCTTTCGCTGTTGAAATTCGAATGCTGCGTCGGCTGCATTCGATATCCTGAAACCGGATGGCCACCACTTCGCTGATACGAAGACAGCTAATCCACATTAGTAATACTATTGTGCGATCCCGCCATGTAGGCAGCACCGAGGAAAAGGTGCGGAGATCGTGATCTGACAAAACATCAGGTATATGCTGGGCCTGTTTTCGGTACAGAGTTTGACTTCGCGGATACTGTCCCCGCTGGTGTTGCAGAGGGCGGACGGGGTTCTGTCGAAAGCGAGTAGGGTCAAGTATAAGGAGCTCGCTGAATAGAGATGAGACGGCCGCAAGGCGTCTGTTGATAGTGGCATCAGAACAGCCATTTTGATGTTGTTGCTTCATGAAGACAACACAGTCTGCTCGGGTGATAGCTTCTGGGGGTTTCGGAATCACCCAAAAGAACGTCTTCAAATCGTAGGCATAGTTCACCCAGGTATTGTACGCTCGGCTCATCCTGACGAGATCAAGAAAGTGATCGACCACGGGGGAAGTGGTGCAGATATCAACTACCCGCCCTCCCTCACGTGTGATTGTGAAACGGACGACTGGCTCAACAGAAGATATTTCAGACACCATCTTCGGCCTCCTTCAATCTGTCATCGATTCTTCATCAACCCAGTCT
>CAZKDJ010000207.1:0-7096 GCA_964551295.1 uncultured Anaerolineales bacterium
GCTCAATGCCGGCTGCGGGCGCGGCGGCCTCCTCCGGCGCCAGACCCTGTAGCCAGTCGGGCACCTCGGCCGGAGCGGGCATCTCTGGGGCCGCCTCCTCGGCTGCGGGCATCTGGGCCGTAGGCTCGATGCCGGCTGCGGGCGCGGCGGCCTCCTCCGGCGCCAGACCCTGTAGCCAGTCGGGCACCTCGGCCGGAGCGGGCATCTCTGGGGCCGCCTCCTCGGCTGCGGGCATCTGGGCCGTAGGCTCGATGCCGGCTGCGGGCGCGGTGGCCTCCTCCGTCGCCAGACCCTGTAGCCAATCGGGCACCTCAGCCGGAGCGGGCATCTCTGGGGCCGCCTCCTCGGCCTCGGGCCTCTGGGCTGCGGGCTCCTGGGCTGCTTCGACAGAAGGCTGCTGCTCCTCCACACCTACAGGCCCCAGATCGCGCAGCCAATCTGGGATCTCGGTGGGTTCAATGGGTTCGGCTGTTACTTCAGGTTCGGGAGTGGGGACATCTTCCACGGTTCCTGCTGAATCTCGGAGCTGTGCTAGCCAGTCTTCGTCTTCCTCGCTTGCCTCCGCTGACTCCCGAAGCTGTCCCAGCCAGTCTTCAGTCCCTTTTTCCTCTTCCTCCGTTGTCAGAGTCTCCATTTCGCCTTCATCTGTCGAGTCGCGGAGTTGCGTCAGCCAAGCGCCCGTGTCTTTTTTCGCTTCTTGTTCCTGATGTGGGGTGGATGACGGTTGCTCGTCGAGTGAGATGGTGGGCAGTGAAAGGCCTCTGATTGGGGGCGGTTCGCGCTCTGTCTCTTTTTCTTCAGAGGGAGCGGTCATGGGAACGATGCGGGCGTTGCACTGGTCACAATACGCATTTTGGACGGGGTTCATCGCGCCACACATCGGGCAGCGCCGTCCCGTATGAGCAGGCAGCATTTCACCGCATTCGTTGCAAAAGCGGCTGCCTCTTGGATTTGCCGAGCCACACTTTGGACAGTAGATCATTACATCACCGTTTACATCTCACGGCGTGGCCAAAGAAACCGCAGCGCCGTGACCGCCGTTCCCAGCACGACGCCCAACAGCAGGCCACGCATCCCTGCCATTCCAAACACGTTGATCAACCAGTGACGGATGCCGGAAAACAGTCCAGGGTCTAGGCCTGCAAGCGGGACGGTAGTCAACAGCGTCACAATCACAACTAGACCGAACACAATTGCCCATATGCTGCGTCGTGCACGCAGTAGTCGAAAAGCGGTCAGAGCCAGTGCAACTACAACCAGCGCAGCCAGCGATGCTCCAACGGGACTGATGATGTAGTTGTATACGCCTTGCGCTGCCCTGGCTGCTAGTTTTGAGACTGCTTGGGCAGGGGAGAAGATGGCTGCCACCCATAGGAACAGGGTTGTCAGTGCAGAGAACACAAAGAACAGGCTTTCGATTCTCCTTTCGATTTTTCGCTGGCGGAATGCTTTCTTGATATGTACGCGGCCAATGTTCCAAAGACCCAGGAGCAGGGCGAAGCTGCCTACGATCACCGCCCATTCGGCCAGGATATGTTGCACTGGGGTTCGCTGACCGCGATAGTCAAACACCAGTGCATCAGGGAACGTATAACCAAGCAAAACAATCGTGGCTACGATTGCGGCGATGAGAAAGGGAATCCACTGCCTGACTATACGTCCCATCTGTTGTTCACCCTGTCCTGAGTATCCACTGTCTATGAAAGCAACACGGTCAATAACGCGAGCGTTGCCGCCATGGCGATAAATGCTGCCAAAGCCAAGCGCAAAATATCTTGAGCCTGCAAGCTGATAGTATAGCGCCTTTTCTCGGTCATCTGGGCCCCGGCAGCGTACAGTTCTTCTCCCACTGCTAGACGGTCAGTGGCGGGATATAGCGCACCGAGAGCATCTAAGGCGGCAGCGGCGGCCAGTTGAGGCAGATCGCGTCGTGCACCTGCGTCGGTGATCAGCGAGACCTCAGGTCCGAAGGCGCCGATCATAGCATTGCTCGTTACATCCTCGGTCATGACGATACTGGCGGCACCGGCCGCATACGCCACGGGCGAAGGAGCGACGAAACGCACTTGATCGGGGTTGTATCGCTTCACCAGGCCGTGGCGCTCGTATGCCCGGCGCAGGATGTCCTGAGCTAGGGGAAGCAATGTGGGGTCACCCACAGTGATGATAGGGGGGGCGTTGTAGAGGACTGCAGTGTCTGCTAGTTCCTCAACGACCTCAAGCGCGGCCAGAGAGGTGACCGTATTCTCTCCGATGAGCCCGCCGTTGCCGATGGCAATGTGAATTGTTCCACCGCCTTCGGCGGCGCGCCCGGTCTCGCTTCGCAGATCCTGGAAGGAGGTAAGCGGGCGTATTCTCACGCGTGAACTTCTGCCTAGAAGCTTCATTCTGTCTCCACTCCCTCCAAGGTTGCGCTCAACCGGTTCAATAGTTCGGAGTCATCTAGCAGAACTGTAGCTCGTTCAACCGTCGTGTTGTCTATGATGCCGGTCAACAGCGGTTGGGCCATAAGCAGCGCCTGACTGCTCAGAAAGCCAAACGGACGGGCGATCTCGATGAGAAACAATGCCAGAGACGAGGCGCCTCTCTGTTCGATGCGCCTGGCGAGCTCGTCAACCCAATCCAATTGCTCCGCTTCGCTATTCACGGCAGGGCCTTTTGATTATGTTAGTATACCAGAGATGTGAGAAATTACCACCTTGCACTGCTCTACAAGCGTGCTCAGTATAGCACGATTTGGGATGCTAAGCAACTTGGTTTGCTCGGTATCTGTCTCGTTCATCTGTCGCCATTTGACGCCCCTGTACCAAGTGCTACAATATTCCTTTGAGTGGGCCGGAATCGACGCGGACGTGACAGCTTGGGTTTCTTGCCAAATGTGTCGAGGTTTATCGGGGCAGTTGCCATGCCCGATTGGGCACCCTCAATGACGAAAACGGCGTGCCTATCCGTTTCATCCGCTCAGTCCATTGACCTGCTTTCGCGGCAGGGCCAATCGCTATTTTAGAGGATATTATGGATACAACTCAGCAGCACATCTATCTGGATCACTCCGCAACGACTCCCGTGGACCCTCGCGTGACAGAGGCAATGTCCCCCTATTGGGGCGTGGTCTTTGGAAACAGTGAGTCGTCCCACGTCTTTGGTCAGAAGGCTGCCAGCGCGTTGGAGCAAGCTCGGCAGACGGCTGCTAACGTGTTGGGCTGTCGACCTTCGGAGTTGGTCTTTACCGGTTCCGGTACTGAGGCGGATAACTTGGCGCTACGGGGGGCGGCCTGGGCTGCCCGGCAGAGCGGGCGCGGTGACCATATCGTCACAACCCCCATCGAACATCACGCCGTGGGGCGTACCGTCGATCAATTATGCGACGTGTTCGGTTTCGAAGCCACGCAGGTACTGGTGGATGGGAATGGGGCTGTGGACCCCGACGACGTGGCTGCCGCCATACGACCAGGTACGGTCCTGGTGAGCATCATCATGGCTAACAACGAGGTTGGCACGGTGCAGCCCATGGTCAAAATAGGGCGGGTGTGTCGTGAACGCGAGATCATCTTTCACACCGATGCTGTACAGGTAGCGGGCAGGCTGCCGCTGGAGCTCGACGATCTCAACTTGGATCTCCTGGCCCTATCGGCGCACAAGTTCTATGGTCCCAAGGGAGTGGGGTTGCTTTACGTGCGGCGTGGCACCACGCTCTTACCCGCGATCACCGGCGGCGGTCACGAGCGCGGACGTCGCCCGGGGACGGTCAACGTCGCTGGCGCGGTGGGACTGGCAACCGCGCTGCGCCTGGCGGAGGAGGGACGAGTGTCTGAGGCGGCTCGTCTGCGGCACCTGCGTGATCGGCTCATTGAGGGCGTCTTGGCCTCTGTGCCTGATAGTCGTTTGACGGGGCATCCCAAGTGCCGCCTTCCTCACCACGCCAGTTTTGCCTTCCACGGTGTAGAGGGTCAGGCGGTGGTTTTGGAGCTCGACCTACAGGGGATCGCCGCCGGTTCAGGCGCGGCATGTTCCGAGGGTGAGTCTGAGCCTTCGTTCGTGCTCGAGGCGATGGGTTTGCTGCCCGATTGGAGCGTGGGCAGCCTGCGCCTCACCCTGGGGCGCTCCAACGATGAAGCCGACGTCGAGCGCGTGCTGGAGGTGCTGCCCGGTGTCGTCGCGGGGCTGAGAGCGGGCGGATGAGCGGGGAAACCTTGCGAGGTTTAAGGCAAGGCCCTTGGGTCGTGGTTGCCTTGAGCGGCGGCGTCGATAGCGCCGTCGCCGCTGCGCTCTTGGTCGAGCAGGGGTACGAGGTCGTCGGCGTGATGCTACGGCTGTGGGTCGAGCCTGAGCCAGGCGAGGGGCAGTCCAATCGCTGCTGCACACCCGAGGCGGTTGATCGCGCGTGCCGCATCGCTGCCCATCTCGGTATTCCCTTCCACCTCGTCAATGCCGAGGCCGAGTTCAAGAGCTGTGTGGTGGACTACCTAGTCGCCGAGTACAGTGCTGGCCGTACGCCTAACCCCTGCGTCCGCTGTAACCGCGCCGTTCGCTTTGGCTTTCTCCTGAACCGCGCTCTGGCACTGGGGGCAGAATCCCTTGCCACAGGTCACTATGCGCGCGTGCGGCAGGTCGATGGGTGCTATCAGCTTCTGCGCGGGCTCGACTCCTACAAAGACCAGTCCTATTTTCTGCATGCGCTGTCTCAAGAGCAGTTGGCGCGTGTCCTTTTTCCTCTGGGCGAGTTGACCAAGGACAAAGTGCGCACCATCGCCCGTGATCGTGGCCTGCCTGTGGCGGAGCAGCCCGAAAGCCAAGATTTGTGCTTCTTGGCTGACGGTGACTATCGCCGCTTTCTCAAAGGGCTTACCCCTCACCTGTTTCGGCCTGGCCCGATTAGGGATACCTCCGGGCGTGTGCTGGGCCAGCACGAGGGATTGCCCGCCTATACCATCGGCCAGCGTAAGGGGTTGCAGGTTCCGGCGGCGGAGCCGCTGTACGTGCTTGCCATTGAGCCTGCCGAGAACGCGCTTGTCGTCGGGACGGCCGCGGAATTGGGTCGGGACGAGTGCATGGTCGTGGGGATGCACTATATCGACGGGAAAGCGCGCACAGCCCCGTTCGACGCCACGGCGCAGATTCGCTATCGTGCACGTCCTGCCGCCGTCGTGGTGGCGCCATTGCCGGATGGTAGAGCGCGCATCCGCTTTTCCGCATCTCAGCGCGATATCACGCCCGGGCAGTTCCTAGTGCTGTACGACGGTGAAATCGTGCTGGGCGGAGGAACTATTTGTATGCCTCACGAATCTATGATATAATGACTTTGCGATGGAAGAACCAACGAGCCCTAAACCTGATGCAGAATCCCCTGTGCAGCGGGAAACCCCTACATCCCCTGACCTCTCGCCTGCCGAACTGAAGGCGCGGAGACTGTTGATCATATTCTCGGTTGTGTTCGGGGTGCTTTTTATCGGCCTGCTCGTCTTGCTTGTGTTTCTCTCAATAGATGCATATCGGGCTGCGTACGTGGGCGCTCCTCCGAGTCCGGGATCGGTCGTCGTAAGTCTGCTGAGGGATGTGGCTATCGTGTTCGTTGCCTTTGAGACGATGGTCATCGGTGTGCTTCTGGTGGTGCTCATGCTGCAAGTGCAGTCGTTGGTCGTGCTGCTCCGCGACGAGATCAGGCCGATGCTAGAGGCGGTCAACGAAACGCTGGCGACGGTGCGTGGCACGACGCAGTTTGTCAGTCACAATGTCGTCTCGCCGGTGGTAAAGTGGTCCGGGTATCTGGCTGGCCTGCGGCGCATTTTCCAGCAAATCGGTGGTTTGCGCGAGGATTTAGAGCAGGATAATGAACAAGCGCCTAATATATCTGAGGAGGTAGACAATGAGTGATAGCAGTGGTGGTGAGGTTGGAGCCTTTTTTGCAGGCTTCCTGGTGGGCGGACTCGTGGGTGCTGCAACTGCACTCCTGTTAGCTCCGCAGTCCGGTGTAGAGACCCGCGAGCAGATTCGCGAAAAGACCCTCGAGTTGCGAGATAAGGCGGAGGACGCGCTCGACGAGGCACGCGCCAAGGTTGAGGCCGTAGCCGCCGACGTCAAGCGCCGCGCCGAGGAGCTTCAGATTCAAAGCCGGGTTGTTTTGGAGCAGGGGCAGAAGCATCTGGCGGAAGCGGTTGAGGAGACAAAGAAAGCCGCTGCCGCTGCCACTGCCGTTACCTCGGAGGAGGGGACGCCCAAGGCTGCCAAGGCTAAGGCCTAGTCATATGTTTGAGATGGGCTAAATGCCCGACCCGTAGTGATCCACTGGTGTCGTTTGATTTTCGCGGGCGGTGGATGGTCATGTTAAGTGTTGGCGATGTGCAGCAAGTGCGTCAGCACGTCTCCGGCGACCATCCCCGCCGTGCCTTTTCCCTCCGCGCCAGCTCCCCCGCCAGTCTGTGTAGGTAAGCCCCGGCGACAACCGATTCAAACGCGCCCAGCCCTGCGCCCGCAGGGCTGGGATGGCGCTTGCCAGTGGGAGCCCGTCTGGGTTGGCGAAAGGTTCGATAGAGAACCTTCCATTCTCTACGCCAAGTCTTGATCGGCGTCTGGAAGTGGGAGGCCAAGTTCGACCAAGCGGGTCACTACGGCGTATGAAGGTGTTTGCAAGTGGGTGCTGATTTGCTCGATGGATAGCCCTTGTCTGGCTAACCTATAGACCCAACGGGATGGCATCATCAGGCAGCGGGCAAAGAACTTGACATCGGAATGGGTGGCGACGGATATGTCTACGCCGAATCTCTTCTTGGTGACCTTGCTGTGGGCGATTTCGCGACACAGAAAGTGGGCCATCGCCAAGCGGGGGGCGTAATTGTACAGACCATGCTCCATGACATCGGAAATCTTGTCCAAGTCAAGCTTGCTTAGACCGACGGGCGGCTCTTCCACTATTCGCTCAATCGGCGTTGGCGGCTGAGTGACGTTGTAGTACTGCAACAACGCGTTGGCCAAGTAGACCAGATTCGGTCGAATGGCCTCGGTTTCGTTTTCTGTGCCCATGCTTCCCCTTGATACCACCAAGCGCCCCAGGCAGAACTCGAATCTGCAACCCTCGGATTAGAAGTCCGATGCTCTG
>CAZKDJ010000208.1:0-7040 GCA_964551295.1 uncultured Anaerolineales bacterium
GGGGGGGGCGCCCCCCCCCCCCCCCCCCCCCCCGCCCCCCAGATTATTGAGATGATACCTGGTGGATTTGTGATCCGTGAGGTCCGATCGTTTACTGGAGGGTGAGAGGGTATCTAACAATGGCCGTGTGTATCGCCATCGGCAGCCAGAAAGGGGGGGTAGCCAA
The DNA here is from genome assembly GCA_964551295.1 of uncultured Anaerolineales bacterium. Classification (GTDB taxonomy): domain Bacteria; phylum Chloroflexota; class Anaerolineae; order B4-G1; family B4-G1; genus JAFGED01. Next base: position 167 of record CAZKDJ010000208.1, read on the forward strand.
GACGACCACCTGTCTTTCCTTGGGAGCGTGTCTGGCCGAACTGGGGCAACTTGTCTTGCTCATCGACCTGGATCCTCAGACCAACCTCACCCTCTCGATGGGGCTGGATCCCGCCAAACTGCGCCACACGGTGAGCGAAGCGCTATTGGGCAATGCTTCGCTGGTGAGCGTCAGCCGCGAAGGAGGGACGTTTGGCCTCGATATCGTCCCTGCCAGTTCGGACCTGGCCGTTCTTGGCAAGGTTCTCCACGGACGGACGGATGCCGAGTTCTATCTGGAGCGCGGACTGGAGACGATGGATGATGATCTGTACGACGTCATCCTGGTTGACTGTCCACCCTCCTTCGGTTTATTGACCCTCAATGCCTTGACGGCCGCGGATATGCTGATTATCCCTACTCAGTGTGAGTACTATGCCGCGCATGCATTGCGTCGGACGATTGAACTGGCAGAGCTGGTGCGCAAAAAGACGAACCCGCACCTGGTCTATCGTGTGCTGGTGACGATGTACGATCAACGCAACAGGATCTGCCAGGTGATCTTTGAAAAGATGCAAAAAGGGCTGAACGGTCTGTTGTTCGAGACGATTATCGAGGTGGACACAAAGCTGAGGGAGAGCCCGGTGTTCGGCGAGCCGATCACGCTTTATGCGCCGCAGACTCGGGGCGCTCAGCAGTACCGTGCTCTTGCCAAGGAGTTGATGCGCCATGAGTGATACCAAAGAGATCGAGACCCACCTGACGGCTCTGTTTTCTGAGATGGGAGCCTCTGTCGAGGTTCGGGGGGATGAGTCTGTATCCATTCAGGATTTGAAGCAGGGCGCCAGCACCCGCAGGCAAGCGCGGAGGCAGGACGCTGTTTTCCACTCCCTGGTGGAGAATGCCATCGACGCCATCTTTGTCAGCGACCTGGAAGGCAAACAGACCTATAGCAATCGAGCCTGCTACGCTCTCTTTGGCTACGATTATGAGCACAGGGAGATGGAGGGTATGCCTCTGTCCAGTCTGTGGCCCAAGGAGGATACCCGCACGCTCACCAAGCAGGTGCTCCCCCAGGCGAGGAGGAGGGGTTGGAGCGGTGAGGCGCGACTGAGGCGCAAGGACGGCGCCTTTTTCGACGCTTGCCTGACTGCCTCCCCAGTGACGGATGGAGGAGGCCAACTCGCCAACATAGCGGTCATTGTCCGCGACATCTCCGAGCGCAAAGCCTCGGAGCGCGAGAAAGTGTATCAGAGTCGCGCTCGCCAGGTGTACCTCATTGCCGAGATGTCTCAGGAGATCACCGCTGCCACCAACTTGGATGAGCTTTATCGCCGTGTTGTGGCTGTGGTCAAAGAGCGCCTTGGCTATGACCACGTGCATCTCTTCCGTCACGATCCCGATTCGGATGGGCTGATCCTCGTCGCAGCGTGTGGTCAAGAGGAGGAGGAGGCAGGCGTTGGCCACGAGTTAGCTGACGCCAAGGGGAATATCGTCGATGCGCTACTTCTTGGTCGACCGGTCCTGACCCCCGATGTGTGCACGAACCCCCAGTGGAAACCCCATCCCGATTTGCCCAACGTCGCGGGTGAGCTGGCCGTGCCAATCAAGTCGCGCGGTCAGGTGCTGGGCGTGCTGGACGTGTTGAGCGATACGGCCGGCGCGCTCAACCGCGAGGACGAAATCCTGCTCGTCGATCTGGCCAGCCAGATCGCCAATGCTATCCAAAGCACCCGTTTGCTCCAAGAAACCAATGTCCTGCGCCAATTTGCCGACGCCCCTGAAGGCATTGGGTGGATTACGCTGGAGGGCGGCCTGTTCATCTATGTTAACTCCGCGCTCTGCAGCATCCTTGGCGAGAACAGGCCAGAGGATACTTTTGGCAAATCGATCTTGTCCTACTACCCCGACGAACTGCGCCAGCGCGTGCAGGTTGAGATCCTTCCTGCTGCTTTGCGCGATGGGCAGTGGGTTGGGGAATTGTCGTTTGTCACCGTGTTGGGCAGGGTCGTCCCCACTATGCAGAGTATCTTTCTCGTCCGCGACGGCAGTGGCAAGCCGCTCTACCTGGCCAACGTGGTGACCGACATCTCTGAGCAGAAGCAGGCTGAGTCTGTCGCGGGCAGGCGCATCAAGCAGATTCGCTGTCTGAACGACGTGGGACGGATGATAGAGTCGGAGCCACCGATCCCCGAGCTGCTACAGTGGGTGGCGGAGCGTGTGCCGCAAGCCGTGCAGCACCCAGATGCGTGCGTGGCCGCCATCGAGTTTGAAGGTATTGGCGGTGGTGAGCGCGTGGTCTGCGGTGAGGCCGAGGCGATTGATCTGCCGTGTCGGATTGTGGAGGATCTGGTCGCCCGCGGTAAAGTAGTGGGGCGCGTGTACGTCTCCTATACCCAGGTACGCGAGTTTTCCGAAGAGGACCGGGCTTTGGCGGGTGACGTCGCTAGGCGTGTGAGCGGTTATATCGAGAGCCGGCATCTGTCGGAGCAGGCCAAGACCGGATTGGAGGAGGTGATTTCTGCTCACCGGGTCTACAGGCCTGATCGGTGGGCCGAGTTCGTGTCCCAATCAGCTCCGTCGAAAGAAACTGTTCAACCGGAGGTGTCAGCTCCCGACGGTGTTGGGTTGAAGGCTCGTCTAAAGAAGAGCCGCGTTTATGCGGTTTTGCAGAGGCTGCTGCGGCGTGTGGCCGTACGGCTGCTCGTACTGGTGCTGGTACCGTCGCTCCTGGCGGGGGTGTTGTTCACGACCCGGGTTGGGTCCCAGGTGCGCGGAGAATCTCCGACCTCGGTTCCAACGGCGTTGGTCGCTGCGGCCAGGTTTCACAATGATCCGGTTGTTCTGACCCCTCTTTCTACTGCAACGGCGTCTGTTCCCTCCGCCACTCCTGACACTGTCGGCACATCATCCAGTACACCTTCGCCCTCGTTTTTCCCCACTTCCCTTCCTACGTCTCTCCCCACGCCTCTTCCCACGTCTCAACTCACCGATCTCGTCGCCCCATCCCCTTTCCCCGAGATCGAGCCGACGGTAATCTCCACGCTTCCCATCCCTCCGCCCGTCCAGCCCATTCCCGTTGCCCCCGATGCCGTCAACATCGTCGTCCTGGGCAGCGACCAGCGCCCGGATTGGTCGGAGTGGCACACCGACGTCGTTCAAGTCGTCTCCATCCAGCGTGACCGCGGGGTGGTCTCGGTCATCTCTGTTCCCCGCGACTTGTATCTCTACATCCCCGGCTTTTGGATGAGCCGGATCAACTTTGCCGACTATTACGGAGAGGCCTACGGCTACGAGGGTGGCGGGCCGGCCTTGGTGCGGGATACGCTATTGTACAATCTGGGCATTCGGATGGATTACTATGCCCGCACCAACTTTGATGGCTTGATTGGCATCGTCGATACGCTTGGCGGCGTGGATATTCCCGTTCACTGCCGGATCAGCGACTATTGGCCCTATCCAGACGAGAATGGCGAGTATCCTACTCTGGAGTTGGCGCCGGGGATACAGCACATGGATGGAGAGACCGCCCTGTGGTATGCCCGCACGCGGATGACAACCAGCGTCTTTGATCGAGAGGGCCGTCAGCAGCAGGTGCTTCAGGCATTGTGGCACAAGGTACGGGGCGAGGCGACGCTCGCACATATTCCATCTCTGTGGGAGCAAGGGCGCGACATGGTGCAGACGGATCTGGATGTCGCCAGCGTCTTGGACCTATCGCGCGTGGCCTTTGCGCTGGAGGATCAGAACGTGCGCTTTTACAACATCGGCGCCGATGAGGTAACTCCGTGGACCACGCCCAGAGGTGGGCACGTGTTTCTCCCGCAGTGGGAGGCTATTCAGCCCATCTTGGCGGAGGCGATGGCGCCTATGCCGGAGGGCCGTTTGAGATACACCTATATGCCGGTCGAGGTCTGGAACGGGACGTATAACCAGGACTGGGACCGGTTGGCGGCCGACCGGCTGCACCGGGCTGGATTCTCGGCGTCAGTTGGCGAGCCGGATCGACGCGACCATGCTCAAACCCAGTTGTTCCTGTTCAAAGAGAGTGTCAAGGGCAGCGGGATCGACTACTTGCAGCAGTTGTTTGGTCTTTCGGATAGCCAGGTGATCCATCAGCCGGGTGGTTCTACTGAGTTTGGCTATCGCCTGATCGTGGGGGCCGATTACCGGACCTGTCCTAACCCATAAGCGGGCTCCTCCCCCGCAATCTTTTTGCAGCAGGCTGTTGCAAATACGATAGCCCTGGGCGTTGCGTTCCCGAGTTTGTGTGGCGGTGAGGCCGATGCTATAATTGCGCTATGGCCGATCGCACGAACCAGGAGTGGTTGGACGCGCTGCGGGGACCGGGGCGGGAGGATGCCCTGGCCGATCTGCGCGTCTACCTGGTACGTGGTCTGCGTGCCGCTCTGCCCGACGTGCCGGAGCAGAACCTGGAGGACTTTGCCCAGGAGGCGTTGCTCAAGATTTTGGCTGGATTGGATTCCTTTCGTGGCGAGAGTCGCTTTACCACATGGGCGTTCAAGATTGCCATTCACGAGGCTTTTAGCGAACTGCGCCGTCGCCGTTGGAAGAACGTTTCCCTGCAGGATCTGGTTGCCAAATACGACGCGGGTGATTTTACGCCGGCCGTGTTGGCTGATCGCACAGCTTCCACCGAGCAACGCGTGACCCAGCAGATGCTTCTGGAGATGGTGTGCCGGTTGATCGACGAGGAGCTGACCGAGCGCCAGCGCCAGGCGATGATCGCGGTGGTGTTTGGTGGGATGCCGGGGAGCGAGATAGCGCGCCGGATGGGTACTAACCGTAACGCGCTCTACAAACTTATCCACGACGCCCGCCAGCGATTGCAGAGGCGTTTGCTCGCCAGGGGGCTTTCGGTGGACGACGTGATGGAGGCCTTTGAGGGATGAACCGGGTAAGAGTGAGTCGTTCTGCTACGTCTGAGCTATGTGAGGTGTATGCGTGATCAACCTTGAACCACAAACCCTCAAACGCATGGTGCGCAACGTGTTCAGCACCCGCCCGGATGAGATCGGGTGCGACGAGTGCTTTGAGCAGTTGGATCGTTTTGTCGAGATGACGCTGGCTGGCAAGAACGCTGCCGAGGCGATGCCTCTGGTGCAGGATCACATGGCGCGTTGCCGTGAGTGCCGGGAGGAGTTTGAGGCGCTGTTACAAGCGTTGCGTACGCTTGCTTAGCGCGCTTGCCTAGCGTGTGGAATCTCCAGAATTCAAGCCCTGGCGCTTAACGCCAGGGCTTTTTGGGTGCCTTTCATTTGAGGTAGTCGCGATTTCCCAATCGTGCGTGCGCAACTTGTTGCGGCGGAAATCGCGGCTACCAACTTGTTTGTTCCCCTTTATTTGATCTCAAGGGGAAGAGTGAAGGTAAACGTGCTTCCTGTCCCTACCTCACTCTCTGCCCACACCTGGCCTTGGTGTTTCTCAACGATGGATTTGACCAATGCCAACCCCAGGCCCGTCCCCGAGGTCTCTCGTATCTTGGGGTAATTGGCACGGAAGAATTTGTCGAACACATAGGGCAGATCGACCGGCGGGATGCCGACGCCGGTGTCTATAACCTGGCCCATCACTCGATTGTCTAGCGCTTCGACCCGGACGGTGATCGTTCCTTCATCCGTGTACTTGATGGCATTGTCGATCAGGTTGTGCCATACCTGCGTGATAAGTTGGCGGTCGACCTCTATCGGCGGGTGGTGATTCAGGTCGTGCCGGATGGCGAGGCCTTTGACCGAGGCGATGTGGGCCAGGTCTTCGGCAGCCTCACGGGCCAGCTGCCCCAACTGAACGGAGGCCCTTTCAAGTGGCATACCCATTTCAAGCTTCGCCAAGTCGAGCAGGTCTTCGGTCAGATCGGCCATGCGATGCACGACTCTCGTAGCTCGCTTGAGGGCGTCCCGCCGCTCTGCTTGCGGGAAGCTTTTCTCTTGGGCGATCTCCACGTTCCCCAGGATGGCATTGAGTGGCGAACGCAGGTCGTGGGACACGGAGGCGACAAACTCGTCCTTCATGCGGGCTAGATGCTTAAAGTGGGTTACGTCGTGCATGGTCAATACCAAACCGGTGCCGGCGACCGGGGCGGCGGCGATGTGGAAGCTCTGCTCTCCGATGTCGATTTCCGCCTTGGTGACGCCGGCGACCGTTTCGATCTGACCGAGAAACTCTTGTACGCTGGGCGGGAACTGATCGCTTTGCCGCGCTTTGAGAATTTGCCGGGCAGGGGGGTTGATCGCCAGGACTTGGCCTTTTGTATCCAGTAGAGCGATCGCGTCGGTGGCCGTTTTGATCGTCAGCGACAGCCGCTTGCGTTCCAGTTCTGCCTGTCGGTACAGTTTTTCCAGCTCTCGCTGCGCAGCCACGCGCTCGGTGATATCGCGCAGCAGGATGATCTGTCCGACCGGCTTGGCTTTGTGCAGGAGTGGGGTGACGCCCAACGAGAGGACGCGTTCGCCATCCGGCGTGTCGAACGATACGTCGCGCCTATGCGTGCACGCGTCCCGAGCGAGGGCGAGTAGGGCCTGGTTTAGCTCGGTGATGTGCGTCGCCTCGGCCAATGGCTGCCCAACGATTGGGCGCGATGCTGCTTCCAGCATCGCTCGGGCGACCGGATTTGCGTCTACGATGCGGCCTTTGACGTCCGTCACGATGACGCCTTCTGGCACTTGCTCGATGATGGCCTGGCGTGCGACCGGCCGGATGTCCAGGAAGCGGTAGCGAAAGATGGCGATGGCCACTAGCACGCCGCTCAAAGAGAACAAGGGGGAGTCGAGGCCCCAGGGGAACAGGTCGAGGTGCCGGATCTGTTGGGTGACTATGTTGGCCACCACGGGTATAGCGCCGGCGATGACCATCAGCGTTGTCTGCGAGCGATAGAT
>CAZKDJ010000209.1:0-7010 GCA_964551295.1 uncultured Anaerolineales bacterium
GCCACCAGCATCAGCAGCGTCGAGCGCGGCAGGTGAAAGTTGGTGATCAGCGCGTCCACGGCGCGGAACTGGTAGCCGGGGTAGATGAAGAGATCGGTGGGACCATCGAAAGACCGGAGATTGGAGATTGGAGATTGGGCGGCGGCCGTTTCGAGAACCCGCACGCTCGTCGTTCCCACCGCGACAACCCGTCCTCCCTCTGTGCGCGTCCGGTTGATCTGGGCGGCGGCCTTTTCGGTCAGCGAGGCGTACTCTGTGTGCATGCGGTGCGCTTCGACGCGTTCTTCGCTCACCGGGCGAAAGGTGTCCAGGCCGATGTGGAGGTTGACAAAGGCCGACCTGACGCCCATCTCCTCCAGTTTGTGTAGCAACTTGGGGGTGAAGTGTAGCCCGGCGGTGGGGGCGGCTGCCGATCCCGGCACGCGCGCGTAGATGGTCTGATACCGACCGGCGTCCTGGAGAGGGGTGTGGATGTAAGGCGGCAGCGGGGTGGCGCCGACCTCACCCGCCAGCGGCAGCACGGGCCGGTCGAAGGTCAGCACGCGCATGCCCCGTTCCCCCGCTTCGATCACCTCGGCGGTCGCGTCGGTGGTTTCGCCGTCGGGGCCGTCGAGCAGCGTCAGGTGCATACGAGGCCGGACGCGCTTGCCGCCGACCAGCGTCTCCCACGCGCCGTCGGCCCGCTGTCGCAGCAGCAGGATCTCTACTTTTCCGCCCGTCGGCTTGCGGGCAAACAGCCGGGCGGGGATGACGCGGCTCTCGTTGTAAACCAGCAGGTCGCCCGGCCTCAGAAAGTTGGGTAAGTCGCCAAAGTGGTGGTGGGCGATCTCGCCGGTGGTTCGGTTCAGCACCATCAAGCGCGACGCGTCGCGGGGTTCGATCGGGGTCTGGGCGATCAGTTCTGGTGGGAGTTGGTAATCAAAGTCGGCGGTCTTCACTTTCTATCCGCGTCGAGCAATTTCAGTTGTTCTGGTTTTAGCTGCTCCAGGATCGCGCGGGCTTTTTCGACGACTATTTTGGACAACGCGGCGCTGTTCAGTGCGTGGTACCTCACTCTGGTTTCACCCTCAGCGTTCTTTGCTTCCTCCCGTACTGCGCCACACTCGGGACACACATAGTACCGGCTTGGGCCGCCGACGGGGACCTGATGCAGAGAGAGTTGGGTCAGCGCGGCACGATCCTTGATGGTGGTTAGGATGTCGAGGTTCTCTTGCACAGCCTTGACGTGTGGATGACCCGCGGGCAGGATTTCTTTGAGGATGTTGAGTGCACGCTCAAAGGCCGTTTGCGCTCCCTTCAGGTCATCGAGCTTTTGCAGGACGATGCCGATGCGGTTGTGCTGCGTCGCCACGTCCGGATGGTCGGGGCCCAGAACGTGTTCAAGGATCGCCAGCGCGCACACGTAGGCCGACCACGCGCCCCTTGGGTCGCCCAGGGTCGATAGTATATTGCCCAGGTTATTCATGTCCTTGGCCACGTCGGGATGGTCGGGGCCGTAGACCGCCTCGTCGATTGCCAGCGCGCGCTCGAAAGCGGCCAGACCGCCGCTCAAGTCGCCCAGCGCCTGCAGCGCTCCTCCCAGGTTGCTGTGGGCCGTCGCGACCTGCGGGCTTACCGGTCCGTAGGCCTCCTGCCAGATCGCCAACGCGCGTCCGAAGGCGGCCTGAGCTGCGGCCTGGTTTCCCACGCGATCCAAGTAGTAGCCCAAGCTGTTCCACAGCGTCCCTATTTCCTCCAGATGCTCCTCGCCCCCCTCCTCGGTTGCCGCGTAAACGTGGGGCAGGAGTGGCATAAAGTGGGATACGATGCCGGTCCGGTCCATCTGTTTGTTGGCCTCGCGGGCCAGGCGCGCCAACGCGGGAAGGGGGCTCACTGTTCTGGGTAGTGCGTGGGCGTACCGGGACAGCAGCGGATGCACGATGGGGCCGGTGTCCTCCAGGTAGAGTAGGCCCAGGTCGCCCAGGATATCCAAGTATTCAGTACACGTCCCCGTTTCCAGATCGCAGGCTTCTTCGAGTACTTCATGGGGGATGGATTGGTTGGGGGCGCAGTGGCCTGCAATCAGGAACAGATTGCGGGCTGTCTCATCTCTTACCTTTTGCCAGGATAGTGCGAAAACTGTGGCCAGTTTAAAGTCGTGCTCGATGAGATGGCCCAGCTTTTCTCGAAACGGCGCTGTTTCTGTCGAGCTCCAGGTGGCCTTGAGCTGGTGTAGGTAGGTTTCCACGGAGGTCTGGGGATACTTGGCCAGGTATCGCCCGGCCAAATTCAGGGCCAGAGGCAGGTGCCCCAAGTCTTCCGCCAGTTGTCCCAACTCGGCATCGGTGGTGAGCTGGGAGGGTATGTGGTGCCGCAGAAAAGCCAGGCTCTCCTTTGGGGTGAACGGTTCTAGGGGCAGCAGCGTCAACTCTAGATCGGTGGGCCAATCGGAGTGCCGAGCGGTAAGTAGCAGACGAATAGGACTCCCGCTGAGCCGGTCCAGCCAGGCCCGGACGGCGCTCGTGTTCTCCACGTTGTCCAAGATCACCAGGCGAGTCTCACCCCTCTTCCATTCGTCCAGCGTGCGGGCCACCTGGTCGGATTGTTCCTTGGGCCAATAAGGTAGGTCCATCTCCTCGCCGCACGCGGCTATCTCTGCATTGGGCGTTTGAGGCGGGGCGCAGTTGAGCCAGTGAATGCCGCGAAAGAAGCGCCCGTAGCGATAGGCGAACTCGACGGCTAGTTGGGTCTTGCCCACGCCTCCGGTCCCTTGTGTCACCTGTGTGATCAGGATGGGCGATTGAGGATCGGGGGAGTGTGGCAGCAGGGCGCGCGCCAGGACGCCGAGGGACTCGTTGCGCCCGGTGAAAAAGGGGTTGCGATGGAATGGCAGGCGCGAGCCGGGTGGCAGGGGGCCTGGTTCGGGGATGACGCCCAGTTCGGGAGAGGGAAAAGGCACATAGAGGTGTTCTCTTTGAGCGCCAGGCATCATGGTTGGAATTGCGGCTTCGGCGTTTCTTTCACACCATTGCCACCACAGGTCGCGATGCCTGCGCAGTTCCTGGGGAGAATACTTGTTCCCCGGGATATTCTGGGAACTGGCGTATACAGCTTCGGCGTTGCAGCGCAGGCACAGGACGATGGCGTTTTCCAGCGAGTCGGGCGCCTCTTTGATGTCGGGATTGATGTTAAAGACGTTGATGCTTTGGCCGGCGAACTGGTGACAGACGCAGCAGCGGTGGCGTGACTTGATCAGCACCTTCTCCTTCAGCAGGGCCTCGGCCACCAGGCCGGGAGAGTCCTCGGTGATGGCGTGAAGCTGCTGTTCGTAGGTGGTTATGAGCTGGCTGGTCAGCGTCTGCCCGACTTGGTCGGTCGTCGTGATGGCCCCCAGCGCCTCTATGGCTCGCACGAGGGCGCGCCCGTAAGTGATCGTCTGTTGAGTTCGGTCCTTTTTCGTTTTCATTTAAAGCTCGCCAATTCGTAGGCAGTTTGGGTCGGGGTTGGCCTCAGCGGTTGATCAGTCGTAGGATGATGTTCAACACGATGGTCAGTACGATGCTCAGGATGATCGAGCTGGCCAGGGGAATCAAGCAGGTGAAGCCCGGTCTCTCGATACGCATATCGCCTGGCAGATGGCCTAGAAAGGGCACCTTAGAGATCAGCCACAGCAAACCGCCAAGCAGGGCCAGGGCGCCACCCACGATCAAGAGTAGTTTGCCTATCGTCTCTAATTCACTCATAGCAGCTTATCCAACAGGGCAATTACAGCCCAAAAGATCAGGAAGAAGCCTATCAGCGCGCCGGCGATGGTCGTCAGCAGAACCCATCCCTTGCCGCCTCGCGCAGGGCTTTCCTCCGCTGGCAGCCAGATGGTCTCCAGTGGAATCGGCGTGGGGGGCGGTGTGGGGGTTGTCTGGGTGCTCCGGGCGGGTTGTGACTTGGATTGTGTTTTGATCGAGAGAGGTGTTGGATGTTTGACGGCCGGTGTCTTTGCTCTTTCCATAGCTTCGCGGAACGCAGTGACTAGCTCGTCTACCGTTTGGTAGCGCAGGTCGGGCTCCTTGGAAAGCGCCTTGACGATCACCTTGTCCACCGCCGCATGCAGGTGGGGGTTGAGCTTGCGAGGCGGCACCAGCGCCTCGCTCAAGTGCTTGAAGGCCACGGCCATACCTGTCCCGCCCTCGAAGGGTACGCGCCCGGTGACCATCTGGTACAGCGTCGCGCCCAAGGAATAGATGTCGGCCCGCTGATCGACCCGTTCTCCTGCCACCTGCTCGGGGGCCATGTAGGCGGGGGTGCCTAGCGACATGCCCGAAGGTGTCAAGTTGGCGGGAGTCTCGAGGATCTTGACTAGGCCAAAGTCGGTCAGCAATACCCAGTTATCCGGCCCCAGGAGGATGTTGCCCGGCTTTACGTCGCGGTGGACGATGCCCCGTTGGTGGGCGTGCGAGAGGGCGCTTCCCACCTGTTCCAGGATTCTGAGTGTGAGGTTGAGGGGCAAGGGCTGGCCCAGCAGGTCGTCCAGCGATCCCGATTCGACGTATTGCACCACGATGTAGACCAGATCATCCTGCCGGTCAAAGTCGTAGACGGGCAAGATATTCGGATGGTCGAGCCGGGCGACGGCCTGGGCTTCACGGACGAAGCGGGCGAGGAACGCCTGCTCGCTGACGAATGTGGGTGAGAGGATCTTGATCGCCACGTGACGGTCGAGCTTGGCTTGATAGGCTTTGTACACGTCGGCCGCTACGCCGTGCCCCACGTGCTCGACGATCTCGTACTCACCGATTTTCTTGCCGATTAGGTCGTTCATAGACGAAATGGGCCTATAACAGCTTTGGCTGCTCCGTGCATTGGTAAGGGATGTTCAGATGCTCGTAGGCCTGTGCTGTAGCCACGCGGCCGCGTGGCGTGCGGTCGATAAAACCCAGTTGCAACAGGTACGGCTCGACCACGTCCATGATCGTGTCGGATTCCTCGCTCACTGAGGCGGCGACGGTATCGAGCCCGACCGGCCCGCCCGCGAATTTCTCGATGATGGCGCGCAGCACGCGCCGGTCGAGATCCTCTAGCCCGCGCTCGTCCACCTCCAGCAACTCCAGCGCCTCTTGGGCCACCTCCGAGGTGATGCACCCATTGGCGCGCACCTGGGCATAGTCGCGCACGCGCCGCAGCAGCCGCAGTGCTACGCGCGGCGTGCCCCGGCCACGGCGGGCGATCTCTGCCGCGCCGGCGTCGTCTACTTCTATCTGCAGCATCCCGGCGGCCCGCCGCACGATGGCTTCCAGCGCCACTTGATCGTAAAAATCCACCCGAAAGAGGGCCCCAAAGCGCGTGCGCAGTGGGGCGGTCAGCAGCGCCAACCGGGTGGTGGCTCCTACGACGGTCAACCGTGGCAGCTTGAGGCGGATGGAGCGGGCGCTAGGGCCCTTGCCGATGACAAAGTCGAGGGCAAAGTCCTCCATCGCCGGGTAGAGGATCTCTTCGATGGCCCGGCCCAGGCGGTGAACCTCGTCGATGAAGAGCACCTCTTTTTCACGCAGGTTGCTCAGGATGGCGGCCAGGTCGCCTTGACGTTCGATGGCCGGGCCGGAGGTGATGCGGATGGGTACGTCCATTTCGTTGGCGATGATGTGGGCCAGGCAAGTCTTGCCCAGGCCTGGTGGCCCGTGCAGCAGCACGTGATCGAGTGCCTCGCCGCGTTGCTTGGCCGCCTCGATCAGGATGCCCAGGTTCTCTCGCACGCGATCCTGACCGGTGAAATCGACCAAGCGCTGTGGGCGCAGAGCCCGGTCGAGTGCGACCTCTTCTTCTTGGAGTTTAGGTGACGTGAGGCGATCGTTCATTCTAGGGTGATTATACAACAAAAGTGCCGAAGGGAAAATGGGGCCGCTTTGACAAGCCAGGCCCTCAGAGGTACAATGCGGGGCACATTGAAGCGGTAAATACAGCCAGACAAGGGGTGAGTTATGTCGTCTCAAGTGCATATTTCGAGCCATCCGTTAGTGCAGCACAAGATGACGTTGCTGCGCGATCAGCGTACCGAGCCGAAAAAGTTCCGCGAGGTGATGCGGGAGGTGGCAATTCTGCTCGCTTACGAGGCCCTGGCTGACCTGGCGACGGAGGAGGTGACGGTGGTCACGCCGTTGGGGCAGGCCGACGGTTACCGGTTGCGGGGGCGAATTGGGCTGATTCCTATTCTGCGCGCCGGGCTGGGCATGACAGAGGGCGTGTTGAGTATGATGCCCAGTGCTGAGGTGTGGCACATTGGCCTTTTTCGCGACGAAGAGACGTTGAAACCGGTCGAGTACTATAGCCGTCTCCCCGTCAGTCCGACGGTGGACGTTTGCCTGGTGCTCGACCCGATGCTGGCCACCGGTGGCTCGGCGGTGGTGGCGGTTGATATCCTCAAGCGCTGGGGAGCCAGCCGGGTCAAGTTCGTGGGCATTATCGCCTCTGCAGAGGGCGTGCGACATTTGACGGCCACTCACCCCGATGTGCCGCTGTATCTGGCCGCCGTGGACGAACAACTGAACGAAGCGGGGTTCATCGTGCCCGGCCTGGGAGATGCGGGCGACCGGCAGTTTGGGACCGGATGAGTCAGCGGGGTCAACGGATGGAAGAACGGATAAACGGATAGGTGGACGCATTCGCGAGGGAATGGTAATGTCCAAAGAACGCGATGAGATGAATCGGGCGCTGAAAGATATCGTTGTCCCTCAGCTACGACAAAGAGGTTTCAAAGGCTCTTTTCCGCACTTTCGCCGAGTAGGTGAGGCAAAGATTGATTTGTTGACATTCCAGTTCGATAGACACGGTGGTGGCTTTGTGATAGAAATCTCGAAATGCTCACCTGATGGCACGACAACTGCTTGGGGGGAGCACATTCCAGCAAGCAAAATCAGCGCTTGTGACATGCATTCAGATGAAAGGCTCAGACTCAAGCCATGTTCTGGTGGCTCTACTGATGATTGGTTCAGATATGACAAGAAACCACTGATCTCCTCAGGCAGTGTTTACGAGAAGAT
>CAZKDJ010000210.1:0-6947 GCA_964551295.1 uncultured Anaerolineales bacterium
ATGGCGCCCACGGCCGAGAGCTGTGGAAAAGCGAGGGCACGGCAGAGGGCACGCTGATGGTCCGCGATATCTACACCGGCACGGGCAATTCGACTCCGTCCGATCTGGTTGTCGTGAACGGACTACTCCTCTTCTCCGCCGACGATGGTATCCACGGCGAAGAGCTGTGGGTGAGCGACGGCACGGCAGAGGGAACCATGATGATCAGGGACATCCTGGTCGGAGCGGATAGCACATACCCGCAGTCTTTGACCGTCGTAAACAACACGCTTTTCTTCTCCGCTCGCGATGGCATCCACGGCGATGAACTGTGGGCCGTGACGGTCGCCCATCGGGTATACCTGCCGCTGGTATCAAAGACACCATGACCGCAAAATAGAACCAAGGGGAATTCAGATGAAAAACCGAACCGTTTGTCTACTCGTCACGACTGTTCTGGGCATGGGACTGGCCCTGCTGTGGGGGATGTCCAGCGAGATAACCAACAGCGCCCACGCACAGGGGCCAGATGGCTACAGCACCTACTACGTCGCGCCCGGCGGGAACTGCGGCAGTGCGACGCCCTGCTTTGCCTCCATCCAAGAGGCGGTCGACGCCGCAGATCATTCCGACGACGTGGTCAAGGTCGCCGCTGGAACGTACACCGGCGTACAGGGTCGTCCGTCTCCGCCCGGCTATCTCGGGACATCTGTGATCACGCAGGTGGTGTACGTTAGCAAGACGGTGACCGTCCAAGGCGGTTACACGGCCGCTAACTGGGACACAGCCGACCCGGAAGCCAACCCGGCAACGCTAAACGCGCAGGGAATGGGTCGAGTGTTGTACATCACCGGGGACATCACCCCCACCATTGAGGGACTGCTCGTAGCGGGCGGGGATGCTTCCGGCCAGAGTGGTGGCCCTCTGGGGCACGATGCGGGCGGGGGAATGTACGTCTACACAGCGACGATCACCGTCAGCGAGTGTGTGATCGTCAGCAACACAGCGAGCACCGTCAGCGCCGGCTTCGGCGGCGGGCTATACCTGGAAAACAGCGATGCCACGCTAAGCGGCAACATAATGAGCGGCAATACCGCCAGCACGGTCGGAAGTGGTTTTGGTGGCGGACTGTACCTTAGGAACAGCCCCGCAATGCTAAATGCCAACACAGTTATTGAAAACACCGCTAGCGCAGGAGGCGGGGCGTACGGGGGTGGGCTGTATCTCGACCGAAGCAACGCTACTCTGCTGGACAACGTAATACGCAGCAACACGGGCAGCACATATGCGGATGCCACCGGAGGAGGGCTATCCATCGCCGGCAGTAACGTCACATTGGATGGCAACACGATTGTCAGCAACACCGCCAGCACTGCCTCCTGGGGCGATGGTGGTGGGGTCGCGCTCGAGGGGAGCGAGGCCACACTGGACGGTAACACGATTATCAGCAACACCGCTGGTGCTGCTGGCCGGGGTGACGGCGGGGGACTGTGGCTCTTCACGAGTGCCGTCACAGTGACTGACAACACAGTCGAGGGCAACATCGCCAGCACAGCCAGCAGAGGTTTCGGTGGCGGGCTATACCTGGACAACAGCGGTGGCTCACTGACCGGTAACAGGGTGCTGAACAACGTCGCATCCACAGCCGCCGAGGGCAGCGGCGGCGGGCTGTACTTGCGGGAGAGCAACGCCACCCTCGAGAGCAACACAGTGCAGGGCAATATCGCCAGCATTGGTGATCCGGGGTTCGGAGGTGGGCTATACCTATCTCATAGTGGCGCCACGCTGCAGAGCAATACGGTGCAGGGGAATGTGGCCAGCACAGACGACGCTGGGAACGGAGGAGGATTGTACCTCCACCAATGCAATCTCACCACGCTCGATGGCAACACCATCATCAGCAACACGACAACTTTCAGCGGCACCGCCAGCGGTCGAGGGGGTGGGCTACACGTGCAGAACACCAGCCCCTTCACATTGACCAACAACTTGGTGGCCGGAAACCACGCCAACACCCAGGGAAGTGGTATGTGTATCGCGGGCCACTCCGAAGAGCCCACCTCGGGCCACCTGCTCCACACCACCATTGCCCACAATCACGGCAGCGGGGAGGGCGCGTACGTAGAAGGTGACACGACCATCGCCTTCACCAACACCATCATCGCTGGGCACTCCCAAGTCGGAATCACCGCCACCACCGGCAGCACGGCCACCCTGGAAGCCACGCTGTGGCACGCCAACGGGATGAACGTCGGCGGCACAGGCACGATCCTCACCGGCACGGTCAACGTCACCGGCGATCCGGCTTTCCTAAACCCATCGGCGTGGGATTATCACCTCTCTCCCGGCTCGGCCGCCATCGACGCGGGTGTGAACGCAGGTGTGACCATCGACAGGGACGGCTCTCCACGACCACAAGGCAGCGGCTATGACATCGGTGCCTACGAGTTCAGGGGCATCTATCTGCCGTTAGTGCTAAAGACCCGGTAGCTTTTCTAGGAAAATGGATAATGAAAGGCAAATGGTTGAAAAGCATCGCAGGGCTGCTGATCCTCTTTTTTGTGCTCAGCTGCGGCATCAGCGCCGACGTCGAGGAAAGGGACACACAAGCCACAACGATCAGCCTCCCCAGTGATAGCGGCATCGGGTTCGCCTGGCCCGAGAGTATCCCCGAGGACATCCCCGTCTTGGAGGGTGATATCGACCTGGTGATGGAAGCTTCCGGCTCACACATCAGAATCTTTTATCGAAATCTACCTAAACGCCAGGTCGAGCAGTATCTCGACCAATTGGAGAAAGAAGGGTTCGACCTAGAGTACATTGTCTACACGAGGGAGGGGTTTCCCGACAATTCAGAAGAGCGAACGAAACGCGGGGAGTATGACGCGGTCGACATCACCAAAGGCGAGTACCACATGCGACTCGAGTACGGCAGCGATACGACGACCTACGATATCTATTTGACATCCCCCACGCGCTAAAGCGCAGCAGCTTTTTCTAACTGACGTGTGTGGCGAGCACCCACGCCTGCAGAAGCCACGGCTGGACCGAGCTCGTCAAAGTCTTGCCCCGTGCCCAGGGGACAATGCTTTCCTCCACTCTCACGAGGGAAGCTTTTTTGCCTTTCCTCAGCCGCCGTGCTAAAATCCTACAACCCATCCATTTGTACCAACGATCTTGGCTTCACGGCAGTTGAGGTGAATGTATGAAAAAGAAAAGGGTAAAACGACTAATCTCTCAAGCCCTGCAACACCAAGTACTACGAGCCCTAGCAATCCTGAATCTCGCAGCGACCGCTATCCTAGCCCTGGCACTGTTGACCTACTGGCTTGGCGTTTGGGGAAAGGACATACTCAAAGTGGAAATCGCCGTGGAAGAAGGGCTGTTGTTTATACTCGTAACCCTGGCAATCACCGGGATACTCCTGTATCGCCTCTCGAGACGGGCTCAGAGTCCGGTCGATTACAGGCTGCGCATCCAGAGAGGCAAGGTCTTTCGCGGGACAGAGGAATTGCAGCTGACCCCCCAGGAGTTTTTGCTTCTGCAATGCCTCATCCGTAAAGAAAAAGGCGTTTGTGAATACAATCACATACTTGAGCAGGTCTGGCAGGAGGAGACTACATCTTTTACCCCCTCCGATTCATCCGACCGCGACAGACTAACCACCCTCGTCCTACGGCTGCGCAAAAAGATCACCGCGATTCCCCACGACTATATCCGGAATCACCCGGGGCGGGGATACGAATTCGTGCAGTGGGGAAGCGGGCGCAAAAGTTAGTGAGCTATCACCAAAAAGTAAGCAGTTTGTCATTGATGACAATGCCAATTTATCCTAGAATGATCGCGGAGGCAAAGCGTGAGCAGAAGTAGATTCCTCCAGGGCAGCTTGTTGATTTTAGGAGCGTGTATGGTTGGGGCCTGTAGAATAGTGACGATGGGCGATGTCTCTGCCACACAAGTCGCTCAAACCGAGACCATAGGAACGGCAGTCGCGGCGACGCTTGCAGTGCCGGTCACGCATGCCCGTATCGTCGAACCACCTGATGGAGCGACCCTCGCGCCCCCAATTAGCGTGATCGTCGAGTACCACAACATTCCTCAAGACCGCTACTTATGGACTGTCATTCGCATACCAAGCGTAAAGCCGGCATGGCTCGTTTACCCACTGCTGGAAGAAGGCATCCCAGAGCAAGCGGTCGGCGATGGCGCACTCGTGACCAGCGCCTGGATTGGAGGAGAACAGGACTCGGGGAAACCGTTCAACGTCGTCGTCCTGTTGCTCGACGAAGAAGCAAACGGTTCTTTCATCGAGTACGCGGAAAAGTGCATCGCCGGGGGTGATTGTGGGGGCATCCTGCTGCCCGATACGGGCGTGCGCATCCTCGACTTTAACACCGTGATCAGGGAATAGCCCGGTTGGGCTGTGCAGCGGTCAATAAGGAGAAAGAACGGAATGGTAAACGCACATGGTCGGGCATCTACGAATTGCAGGAGGGATGGAGCGAACCTCGCAAAGTGGCCGACCCCGGTTTCGATACATCTGCAATCACTGATAACATAACCGCCATCTCGCCAGACAGTCGCTATCTTGTGTTTGAACCGCACTTCTTGCTGGACACGGCGACCGGCGAAATCACATCACTACCAGTGCCCGGCGTTGTCGATGCTAATCCCGACTACTCCGTCCTCGGGGTGTTCTCACCCGATGGACATCGCTTAGCCTATCTGTTGCATCGCCCAGACGCGGTGTTCGTTATGGAACTCGGTTCAAATGAGGCCAAACTGCTGCACCGAAGCGCGTGCGCTGAGTATTATGGAGGGGGGCAAGTATGTGAGGCGTTGGACACTCCGAGTTGGCTTGACTCGAACACTCTGGTGTTTGCGCATCACGACGGGCTACCAGGCTCGTACACAGTTGGCAGCGAAAATGACCCACGAGTTTACGACCACATCATAGTCATGACCTGGCGAGGGGATGTGATCCTGTCGACAGAGAGCCCTCACCGTTACAGGTATCGTGCAATTGGAGAGACCGTGTTCAGATTCCACAGAGGCGGATTTGTCGACGCCTGGCTAGATGGAGTCGATTTACTCAATGGCATCTATGAGCCACATGGCTTTTGTGGCCCGACCGAGCCCTGTACTCTTGATCCTATGCTAGCGATCCCTTCACCGGATGGGCACCAAATCCTCGTGCAGGACGACGCCCAGTGGCATCTGATTGAAGTGCAGACAGGCCGTAAGACAATAGCTGGCACGCTCAAGATGAGTTGGCGTTGCATAGATCCATTAAACCCATTTTCGACCCATGAATGCTTATGGTCGCCGGATGAGACCAGGGTGGCTTGCCTTGCCTCCGACGCCGAGATACATCAATATAAGCTAGTGGTGATCCCCTTGTCGAATGAGCCGGGTGGAGTCGTACTTGCCGAAGATTATGACAGTATCAATCAGTGGAGACTCCTCAGCTGGCTTCCATAGGAGGGAATCATGAACTACTCGAAAGGATTTAAAAACGTTCCGGCCTTTCAGATCGGCGCCGCGCTGCTATTAGGCGCGCTGATATGCATCGCCGCGCTCGCCCTGGCTTCATGCCACAGCGCACGACCCCAAGCCGGGAACGACACCCCACTCACTCATCCCGGAGGGGGCGCGACGATGCCCGTAACCTACACCCTGGACGATTTCGATGATCGTGTCTATTCTCAAAAAGGCCACGACGAACCCCGCCGCCCAAACGACTTTTTTGGCAACCAAGGCCGTTGGAACAACGAATACGCAATTATCACCGAGTCTATTGCGTGCTCGGCGACGTTCGACTGCCACCTGAGCCTGGCCTACGACCTATCATCACCGGGAGCCGAAGGAGGATACTGGGAGGAATTTGGCTATTCGTATACCCCGACCTGGCCCCTGCGTGACTTGACAGAGTTCGAACTACTGCGCTTCCGCGTTCGGGGCGACGCCGCGGAGGGCTTCCCGGGCCAGTTCCAAATCGAGTTCATCGGCCACGATTGGGGTGCCGTAGCCACTTACACCATCACCGGCGTGACCGGGACCTGGCAGTGGCAAACGGTCGCGCTGGGCGGCGAGGGCACACTCGATTGGTCCCGCGTCAAACACGTCGCACTGAAACTGGCCGGCGACGGGATGACGGATAAGCAAAGCCGCCTTTTCTTAGACGATCTGGTGCTGGTCGACCTGGATTTTTCAGGGGATCTACTGGACCTGATCCAACGCCAGGCTTTCCTCTACTTCTGGGAGAACCGCCATCCCGACACCGGCTTTGTGCGCGACCGGGCCATCGATCCATTTTACGATCGAGACGTGACCAGTGTCGCGGCGGTGGGTTTCGAGCTAACGGCCTTTGGCATTGGAGCCGAGCACGGCTGGATCGACCGGAGTGAAGCAGCACTGGCGACCCATCAAGTGCTGACCACGCTGCTCACGCTCCCGCAGGGACCGGGCATAACGGGGACGACCGGCTACAAAGGCGTCTTTTATCACCTGCTCAGCATCGACACTGGCTTGAGAGTCGCAGACTCGGAGGTCTCGTCGATCGACACTGCCCTGCTGATGAGCGGCGTGCTGTTCGCCCGGCAGTACTATACCGGCACCAGTCAGGTCGAGGTCGACATCCGGAACTGGTCCGAGGCGCTCTACAACCGGGTCGAGTGGGACTGGATGCTGCGAACCGATCCCGAGCCAAGCGCCGCGGCCAACCAATTCTACATGGCCTGGAAACCGGATTATCACGACTGTGAGGCGAGCGGGTACCAAAACTGTTACGAGATCCCAGACACGAAAAGCGGACACGGTTACTTTTCCGGTAACGTGATCACCGGCACGCCCCCCATCACCGAGCCCACGATCTGGAACTACTATACAGACGAGATCCTGCTGATCAATCTCCTGGCCATCGGTTCGCCTACTCACAGCGTGCCGCCGGACACCTTTTTCGTGTGGAA
>CAZKDJ010000211.1:0-6941 GCA_964551295.1 uncultured Anaerolineales bacterium
CTCATTTCTGCCCTCCTTGAGTTTGATTGGTTGGGACATTTAGGCCGCCCAACGGGAAAGCTCAGCCGCGCCGCGACTTACCCGTCGAGCCTTTCAATTCAAAGCGCCTCACGGAGCCAAATCGCGCCCCGATACAAGGCCGCGAAGCGGCGTCGGCTGCAGCGGGTGTTAGCCGCAGTTGCCACCTCATGTTTTCACGGTGACGCGGTGCGGAAAATCAGGGTAACATTGAGATACGACATCTAGCAACTTGTCAACTAGATTGCAAGCATCTGGAACTACATCAGGAAGTGTGCGGACTGTGTCCCTAGAGATTCGATGCAGTCTGTGAAGAGGATTCCCACAGGTATCATAAACTGCATCTCTCACTGGCCCCCAGTGTCCATGGGCGAATGCGGATGTCCATGCATAGAATTTGTCATAGTCATCCTTGGTGCCAGCTTTTATGCTCTGATTGCGCAGGTTTGCTTTTTCCCAATGGCCGAGTTCAATCGAAAGGAACTCCTCCCATACATCTTCGTTTGCAAGTTGCTTAAGAGTCTCGGTGTCCACATAAGTTGGAGAAGCCTCCATGTCTTCCAATTTCAGATACTGGAGTTTAGCTTGTCCCGCACCAAAAACTCGATACGATTTCCATAGCTCTTGGTCATCCTCCTTTGCCAGATAAGATAGCGTGATAAAGCTCTCAACAATAGTCCTTAGTGCAATGCGTGCGGTGATTGACTGACTAGCGCCGACGCGAAGCAGTTCTTGTAAGATGCTTATGCAGTATGCTGCAACTCCAAAAACGGTATCGTGTCGCGCATCTGTCGCTGTTGTCTCTACTGTTTGGTTACTATGTTCGACAAGAAGTTTGTAGACTTCTCTTACATGGCTAGGAGTTGTGCCAACTACCACAGATAAAGGAGAGGGTTTTGCTGGGAGAGGAAAACAAGGTGTATCCTTCAAACACTGCAGCCAGAATTTGTCGGGCCATTCTCTTTCAATTGTCCCACGTGCTGCATCCAAAGCCATCTCTGCGGCTCGAACGCTTGGTCTGACTTTTCGCTGATCCCTGTATTCAGGATAGTATGCATACTCTTTGGCTATTTCGGTGGGCAACTCCAGCATACCGGCTGCCATCATACAGATCAGTCGAGCCCATCGGCAGTCTGTGGATTCCTGAGATTGGTGATCAAGAGTATGTGCGACAGCGGTCATCAAAGCTTTCCAGTCGTGATCTGATGGTGCTTGTTCGATAGCTGTAGCCCAGTATTCTCTTACAGGCAACTCGCGAAGCAGAAGTAGCGGGCGAAGAGTCTCCTTACATTCCTCTGTTGCTGCAATGATTTTGATGAAACCTTCGCACGTTTCTGGAGCCATTTCCGAAAGCCCAGTGTGGGTGATGTCGTATAGCAGATTTTTATCATCAAGGTGGGCAATATGGTCTGCCACTCGCCGAAACACGTCAAGAGCTTCAGATCGAGGTTGCAGTGATACAAGAAGAGCTGCCCAAAGCATTTCGGGTAGCCTGTCGTTCATCCAAGAAAAGGGCTTCATCTTTGGAAGACTAGCGAGTGGGGGAGTTAGAGTTTTGCCGTCACGGTGGTGTTCAGAAATGGTTGAATGGTTGATCTGGGGGGATTGGTTTTTTGGTGAACTCTTTTTCTTTCGCTTTATTTTTCGAGGCATAGTATTTGCTTCCTGTTTCTGCGGCTAACTATTGTTTATCCTCGACACCTGCCGGAAAATCCGCCGCAGGGCGGTTTATTTGGTATGCGTGACCAATAAAACCTCTACCAGGCGGTTTATCCGTCGTTTTTCACGCATATGCCCCCTTCCGGGGGTTTCTGCGCTCTTTTTCGGTCCAAATGCTTGCCAAGAGGGGGGAAATCGAGTATAATCAGGGTGGCTTTAGAACATACGTTCGCAGTGTCCGGCGTGGGTTTCCCCCTTTCACCACTAGTATACACCGGTTTTTCTTGGGGCGCAATTTTCGTAAGGAGGGTACGATGACTGCACCACCCAAAAAGCTGCTTGACCGCATGCGCGAAATCCTGCGCGTCAAACACTATTCCATCCGCACCGAACAGACCTACGTCAACTGGGCCAAACGCTACATCCTGTTCCACAACAAGCGCCATCCTAAGGATATGGGCGCCCCCGAGATTGCCGCCTTCTTGACCCATCTGGCCGTGCAAAGGAACGTCGCCGCCTCCACGCAGAACCAGGCCCTCTGCGCGTTGCTCTTCTTGTACGATGAGGTGCTGCACCAGGACGTCGGCCCCGTCGACGCCGTCCGTGCCAAAAAGCCCAAGCGCCTGCCCACCGTCCTGACCAAAGAAGAGGTCGAGCGCGTCATCGCCGCTGTCACCGGCCCCCACCGGCTCGTCGTCCGGCTGCTGTACGGCTCCGGCCTGCGTCTGATCGAGTGCCTGCGCCTGCGGGTCAAGGACGTCGATTTCGCCTACCGCCAGATCGTCGTCCGCGATGGCAAAGGGCACAAGGATCGCGTCACCGTGCTGCCCGGCAAGCTCGTCGAGCCGCTCAAGACCCGCCTGCGGCGCGTTGCCCTGATTCACCAACGTGACCTCGACCGGGGATACGGCGCCGTCTACCTTCCCTATGCCCTGGAGGTCAAATACCCCAACGCCGCCAAAGAGTGGTGCTGGCAGTACGTCTTCCCTGCCAGGAGCCTGTCCCGCGATCCCCGCTCCGGCGTCACCCGTCGCCACCACCTGGGGGAGAGCGGTCCTCAGCGTGCCGTCAGACGGGCCGCCCGCCTGGCCGGTATCGACAAGCGCGTCACCTGCCACACATTCCGCCACTCCTTTGCCACCCACCTGCTCGAGGATGGCTACGACATCCGGACCGTCCAGGAGTTGCTCGGCCACAAGGACGTCAAAACCACCATGGTCTATACACATGTCTTGAACCGTGGCGGCCTCGCCGTCCGCAGCCCCCTGGACGACCTCCTTGAATAAATCTCCAGTCTCCAATTTCCAATCTCCAACCCCTGTGGTATAATGCTGGCCGATGGCCGAGTTCGTCCACCTCCACGTACACAGCGAATACTCCCTGCTCGACGGCCTCAGCAGTTGCCGGGAACTGGCCGCGCGCGCTGTCGAGCTGGGGATGCCCGCCTTGGCCCTCACTGACCACGGTGCCATGTACGGCGCGGTCCAGTTCTACAAGGACTGCCGAGACGCCGGCGTCAAGCCCATCATCGGCATGGAGACCTACGTCGCTCCCCGCGGACGCCAGGACCGGGATGTGCAGTTCGACCGCCGCCCATACCACCTCGTCCTCCTGGCCCAGAACGACGCCGGCTACCACAACCTCATGCGCCTGGCCACCATCGCCCAGCTCGAGGGATTCTATTACAAGCCCCGCATCGATAAGGAGGCCCTGGCCCAACACGCCGACGGCCTCGTCGTCCTCTCCGGCTGCGGCTCCTCCGAGGTCTCGCGCCTGGTCCGCGATGGCCGCCTGCAGGACGCGCGCCAGGTGATCGGCTGGTACAGCGACCTGTTCCCCGGGCGGTATTTCCTGGAGTTGCAGGATCACGATATCCCCGAGCTGGCGGACGTCAACCGTCACGTGGTCGCCCTGGCCCGCGAGTTTGATTTACCCCTGGTCGCCACCAACGACGTCCACTACGCCCGTCGCGAGCAGGCCGCCATCCACGACGTGCTGCTGTGCATCCAGACCGGCAAGACGGTCAACGAGCCGAAGCGCATGCGCATGGACGGCGATACCTACTACATGCGCAGCGCCGAGGAGATGGCCGCCCTCTTTCCCGAGACGCCCGACGCGCTGGCCAACACCCGGCGCGTGGCCGACATGTGCCAGTTCGATCTCGAGTTCGGTAATTACCACTTGCCCCCCTTCGATGTCCCCGAGGGACACGATGCCCAATCCTACCTGCGTCAACTGTGCGAGGCGGGCCTGCAGCGGCGCTACCCCGGGATCACGCCCAAAATTCGCCAGCGCTTGGAGCACGAGCTGGACATCATCCACCGGATGGGGTTCGATACTTACTTCCTCATCGTCTGGGACCTGGGCCGCTTTTCCAAGGAGAACGGCATCTGGTGGAACGTGCGCGGCTCCGGGGCTGCTTCCATCGTCGCCTACTCCCTGGGCATCACCAACCTGGAACCTCTGCACCAGGACCTGATTTTCGAGCGCTTTCTCAACCTGGGCCGCGTGTCCATGCCCGATATCGACCTCGACTATCCCGACGACCAGCGCGCCGACCTGATTCGTTACACCGTCGAAAAGTATGGCCACGAGCAGGTGGCCCAGATCATCACCTTTGGCACCATGGGGGCCAAGGCCTCTATCCGCGATGCCGGCCGCGCGCTCGATTACCCGCTCAACGAGGTCGATCGCATCGCCCGTCTCGTGCCCGGCGGCCCCAAGGTCAAGCTCGATCAGTCGCTGAAGGACGTGCCCGATCTGCGGGAAGAGTACGAGAGCCAGGAACACGTCCGCCGGCTGATCGATACCGCCCGCGGCGTGGAGGGCAACATCCGCCACGCTTCCACCCACGCCGCCGGTGTCATTATCTCTGACGTCCCGCTGGTGAACTATGCGCCGCTGAATCGGCCCACGCGTGGCGGCGGCGAGGAAGACGAGATTGGCGTCGTCACCCAGTACGTGATGGAGGAGCTGGAGGAGCTGGGCCTGCTCAAGGTCGATTTCCTGGGCCTGGCCACGCTTACCATCATGCGCCGCGCCTGCGAATTGATCCGCCAACGGCACGGCGTAGAACTGGACCTGGAGACCATCCCCACTGGCGACGAGAGCATATACGAGATCCTCTCCCGCGGCGACGTGATGGGCCTGTTCCAGGTCGAGGGTTCCGGCATGCGCCGCGTGCTGATGAACATGCAGCCCACGCGCTTCGAGCACATCATCGCCACCATCAGTCTCTACCGCCCCGGCCCGATGGAGTACATCGACGATTACATCGACCGCATGCACGGCCGCAAGCCGGTCGAGTACCGCCATCCCAAGCTCGAGCCGATTTTGAAAGAGACCTACGCCATAGTCGTCTACCAGGAACAAATCATTCGCATCCTGACCGATGTCGCCGGTTTCACCGCCTCCGAGGCCGACCTGATGCGCCGCGCGGTGGGCAAGAAAAAGAAGAAGGAACTGCTCAGGCACCGGGCCTCTTTTATCAAAGGCGCTATGGAGCACGGCGGCCTGCCCCGCGAGGCGGCGCAGGCTATCTTTGGCGACATTGAGTATTTCGCCCGCTACGGCTTTAACAAGGCCCACGCCGCCGACTATGCCGTGCTCACCTGCCAGACCGCCTATCTCAAGGCCAACTACCCGGTCGAGTACATGGCCGCGCTGCTCACCGTAGAGCGCAACAACACCGAAAAGGTTGGCCTGTTCATCGCCGAGTGCCGCCGCATGGAGATCGAGGTGCTGCCGCCCGACGTCAACTGCTCTGGCCTCGATTTCACCATCGAGGAGCAGGACGGCGTGCCCGCCATCCGCTTTGGCCTGGGGGCGGTCAAGAACGTCGGCGAGGGACCGGTCGAGACGATCCTGGCGGCCCGCGAGGCCGGCGGGCCCTTCCGCGATTTGGACAACTTTTGCCGTCGCGTCGACATGCGCCACGTCAACCGTCGCGCGCTGGAGAGCCTGATCAAGGTCGGCGCGCTGCGGCCCTTTGGTACGCGCGCCCAACTGCTGCCCATCGTCGAGAACATCGTTGGCCTCAGCGCCAACCTGCACCGCGCCAGGGACGTGGGCCAGATGAGCCTCTTTGGCGAGGCCACCGGCGTGCACCTGGCCGCCGAAGAGACCCTGCTGCCGCCATTATCCCAGATCCCCGAGGTGCCGCAGAAAGAGATCCTGTCCTGGGAGAAGGATCTGGTCGGCGTGTACGTCTCCGAGCATCCACTGTCTCAGGTGCTGCCCCGCCTGCGCGACGTCGTCACCGCCCACGCCGGCAGCTTGAGCGAGGAGTCCAACAGGCAGCAAGTCGTCGTCGCCGGGATGGTGCAGCGCGTGCGCCGCCACATTACCAAGAAGGGCGACGAGATGGCTTTTGTCACCCTGGAGGACCTGCATGGCACCTGCGACGTGGTTGTCTTCCCCCGCGTGTGGGCCCAGACCAAGGATTTGTGGCAGCCCGAGGCCATGCTCGTTTTGGGCGGCAAGGTAGACGCTGGGCGGCGCGACGAGCCCAACCTGCTGTGCGATTGGGTCAAGACGCCCGACCAGGTGGCGCTGCCGAGCGAGCCAGAACGCCCCGCGCCTCCGCCGCAGAAGGCGGCGCCACCACCCACAGCGCATTCTACTCCTGGGCCGCGCGTCGTCCGCGTGACCCTGACCCGCAGCGCCGAGGTGGAGCGGGATGTGCAGACCCTGCGCCAGATCCACGCGCTGCTGGCAGAGCGCGAGGGGCAGGACCATTTTAGGATTCGCGTGGTCAATGGCACGGGCAAGGCGCAGGAGCTGATGTTTCCCAACACCACCACCCGCTACACCCCGGAGCTGGAGCGCAAGCTGATCGCCCTGTTGGGCCAGGGAGCGGTGTGGGTGGAGGAGGGGGTCGTATGAAGGGACCCGACCGCGTGCAGGCCGCACTGGAGGCGGTCGGTTTGCCCATTGAGGTCGTCACACTTTCCGATAGCGCGCGCACGGCGCAGCTCGCCGCCCAGGCCATCGGCACCGATTTAGGCAGCATCGTCAAGTCGCTGGTCTTTTTGGCCGATGGGGAGCCGGTGCTGGCCCTGGTGCCTGGCGACCGGCGGGCCGATCCAGCCAAGCTAAAGGCGCTGCTAGAGGCGCGGCGGGTGATGATCGCCGACGCCGAGCGGGTGAAGCGCGAGACCGGCTTTAGCATCGGCGGCGTGCCGCCCGTTGGCCATCTGCGGCCGCTTGCCACCTGGATCGACCGGTCGTTGGGGCGGTTCGAGACCATCTATGCGGCGGCGGGC
>CAZKDJ010000212.1:0-6907 GCA_964551295.1 uncultured Anaerolineales bacterium
CCAAGTGCCAGTGCATGAGCTTGACGATGAACTGATTGACGATGGCCTGGCCAGCGGGGCCAACCCTGTAGCGCACGTTGCCCCGGCCTCGCCCCTCCTTGGCCAGCACACCCGCTCGTGCCATGCGGTTGGCCGCCGCTCGCACGGCGTCCGAGGACAGCCCGAACTTTTGCGCCACCCCTGCCAGCTCGGCGCTGCCGATCTCGCCCCGCTGGGCGACGATGCGCAGAATCAGGTTCTGTGTCTGGGCCATAGACCTACTCCTTACTGTCGGTTATATACACGAGCGTTATTTGAAACGACCGTTCATATTATAGCCCAAAGCGCAGTTGCTGTCAAGGGGTATAATATTCAATTGTTAAAGTACCCGGAAAATCAGGCTGTGACCGCCGAGATAAAGACGTCCTCCAACGTCGGGGCAATCCATACGACGTCGTTCACCCGGATGCCCTCCCCGACCAAAAAATCCCAAACCGGTTGCTTGAACAACTCGGCATCGGGCACGACGGCGTGGATCTGCGCGCCATAGAGCGCAACCTCGTCGAGGGGAAGCGCCCCCGCCTCCTTGGCCGCCAGCAAGATGCGCATCGCAGCCTCGCTGTCATCACAGCCGATCTCTAGCACGTGGCCCCGCATTTGCGTCTGCTTGAGCCGGCCCGGTGTATCGAGCGCCACCAATTTCCCCCGGCTGATAAATCCAACCCGCTGGCACAGCTCCGCCTCGTCCATATAGTGGGTGGTGACCATCACCGTCACGCCCTTTTTGGCCATCGCATAGATGAGGCCCCAGAACTCGCGGCGGCTGATGGGGTCCACGCCGGCCGTGGGCTCATCGAGAAAGACAACCTGGGGCCGGTGGACAATGGCACACCCCAACGCCAGCCGCTGTTTCCAGCCACCGGAGAGATTGGCCGTAAGCTCGTTCTCGCGCCCTTGCAGCCCGGCCATCTCGATAATCTCAGCTTGACGGCGCGCTAGCTCCGACCGCGACAGCCCGTACGCCTGGCCGTAAAAACGAATGTTCTCGTAAGCGGTTAGATCATTGTAAAGGGTGAAAAGCTGCGACATGTACCCGACGCGGGCATGCAGCGTCTTGGCCTGCGTGGTGGGATCGTATCC
Source organism: uncultured Anaerolineales bacterium (assembly GCA_964551295.1). GTDB lineage: Bacteria > Chloroflexota > Anaerolineae > B4-G1 > B4-G1 > JAFGED01. Next base: position 1,120 of record CAZKDJ010000212.1, read on the forward strand.
CAGCACCTGCGCACTGCCCTCGGTGATCTTGAGCAGGCCCAGCAGCATGCGGATCGTGGTCGTCTTGCCGGCGCCGTTCGGCCCCAACCAGCCATAGATCTCACCCCGCCTCACGCTAAAGTTGATCCGGTCAACGGCGGTGAAATCGCCGAAACGTTTGGTCAGATCGTGCACCTCGATGGTATACTCGCTCATACCGCGTCCCTTGTTTCCTCCATCTGCCGCCCTGACTGCCTCTCAATGAGCGAGATAAACGCCTCTTCCATGCGCGGCTCGATCTCGCGCATCCCTTCGCAGGTGATCCCTTGTGCAGCCAGCGCATGCTCGATCTCGTTCCGGCGACCATCGGGATCGTCCACAAAGACATGGAGCATCGCCCCATAGGTCTGCACCTCTAGCACGCCATCCAGACCAGGTATCAGCCTCCAAGCAGGCACAAAGTTCGAAGGGGTGAACTCGAGCAGGCGACCCGGCACCATCTTTTTGACCGTCTCTGGCGAGTCGTGGGCCACCAGTTTCCCTTGGTACATCAGCCCCACCCAGTTGCAGCGCTCCGCCTCGTCCATGTAGGGAGTGCATACAAAGATCGTCAACCCCTTCTCCGCGCGCAAATTGCCCAGCAGGTTCCAGAACTCGCGGCGGCTGACCGGGTCGACCCCCAGCGTGGGCTCATCCAAAAGCACCACCTGCGGCTCGTGGACCAAGCTACACGCCAGGGCCAACTTTTTCTTCATCCCGCCAGAGAGCTGGCTCCCCAACCGATTGGTGAAATCGCTCAAACCGGCAAAATCGAGCAGCTCTGGAATGCGCCGACGCTGCTCATCACGGCTCACACCCTGCACGTCGGCAAAAAAGCGCATATTCTCCATCACCGTCAAGTCGCCGGGCAGGGCAAACTGCTGAGCGATATAACCTACACGCTCGCGAATTTCGTACGTATCATGCATCGAATCATAGCCCAAGATGGAACTCTTACCGGCGGTGCGCTTGAGCAACCCAAGGATGACGCGCGTGGTCGTGGTCTTGCCCGCCCCGTCCGGCCCGATGAGACCATAGGTTTCTCCACGCCGCACCTGCAGCGTGACACCATTCACGGCATCTACCGCACCACTCCTTGTCTTGAATCTCTTGACCAAATCCTTGGCAAAAATCGCTACTTGATCATTCATCTCTACTCAGCAATGAGAACTAAATAACTCGACCAGATCGAGCTGGAAGCGTGGCTGAAACAGACAACCACCTGACAAGTCATTTAGCTTTCAGCCCTCAGTCCAGTCGCCTTCTAAACGTCAGCGACGCCAACACGATCACCACGATCGCATAGATCACCAGGATAACCACATCGCGCCACAAGAAGGAAAGCCCAACCCCCTTGGTGATGATCCCCCGCGCGATGCGGATAAAGTATGTCACCGGGATCAAGTCACCGACCGCCCGCACCACCGGGGGCATCGTCAAGCGCGGGTAAAAGAGGCCGGTCAGCATCGTCGTCAACACCATCAACACAGCCGTGATTTGTTGAGCCTGCTTTTGCGTCTGAGACACCGTCGAGACCAGCAACCCAAGCCCCAACCCGGAGACGATGAACAACAGCGACAGCCAGGCAAAAAGCCAAATGCTGCCCCGAAAAGGCACGTCGAACCAGACGACGCCGATCAAGACAATGAGCACCGTATCGGCGATGGTGATAATGATATTGGGCATCACCTTACTGATAATGAGTTCCAACGGACGAACCGGCGTGATCAAGAGCTGCTCCAGGGTGCCCAACTCACGCTCGCGCACCACGACCATCGACACTTGGCCGATGGTCAGCAACTGTAGCAGAATGGCCGCGATTCCCGGCACCATAAAGACCAGCCCATCCATATCGGGATTGTAGAGTACACGGATGGATGTGTCGATTGGCAGCGCCCCGCCTCCTAACGCCCCCAAAGCCGCCCCCATCTGCCCCGCTTTGCTCATCAGCAACTCGACCGAGTGGGTTTGAGCAATGGCGCTCGCCGCGCTATAGCCGGTCTGGACGGCGAGCGATTCAGAGCCATCGAAAACGATCAGCACCTGTGCATCGCCCCGCTCGACCCGTGCTGCAAAGTCGGGCGGAATCACGACGCCGGCCTTGGCCCGTTCCTCATCGATCATGCGGATAACATCTTCCTCGCTCTCCACATACATTTTGGCGTCAAAATACCCCGATATCTCGAGTGCCTCGATAAAAGCCCGGCTCTCGTCGTCCCTGCTCATATCGGCCACAGCGGTAGGCATGTGGTCCACCAGCAAGTTGACGGCGTAGGCAAAAAAGAACATCATGATGACAGGCATCGCCAGAATCATCAGCAGCGTGCGCCAATCCCGCAAGGATTGGATCATCTCTTTCCGGATAAAAGCGAAGGTGCGTCTCAATGATTTCTGCATGAGCGCTCACTCCAGTCCCCGCCTGAACGCACGCGTGGCAGCGAGCATAATCACGATGCCGTAAATGCACATCGCAATCAACTGTTCCCACAAGAACTCGATCCCGATCCCCTTGCTGATGATACCCCGCGCAATGGGGATAAAGTAAGTGAGTGGGAACAAATTGCCGGCTAAGCGAATAAACACGCTCATCTTGTCGCGTGGGAACATGAACCCGGAAAGAATTACCGCGAGCAACATGACCATCATGATCATTTGCTCAACCTGTTTCTGGTTTTGAGAAATGGTCGAGATCAATATCCCGAGCCCCAGTCCGGAGAAAACATACATAAAGGCCAGCCAGAGAAAAAGCCAAAAGTTGCCCTGAAAAGGCACCCCGAAAACCCAGATCCCCAGCACGAGGATCGTCAGCAAATTGGCCATAGCGATCAAGACATTGGGTGCGATCTTGCCCAACATCAATTCGAGGGGGCGAATGGGCGTGACCAGAATCTGTTCGATGGTTCCGACCTCCCGTTCGCGCACCACAGCAGCGGCGGTCAGGGCGACGCTTTGAGTCTGCAAGATCATCGCACACACCCCCGGCACCACGAACCAGATGGCCTCCAAGTTGGGATTGTAGAGAATGCGCACGAGCGCTTCGAGCGGCAAAAGGCTCCGGCCGTCGTCCAACAATCCCGTACGCGCCACATTTTCCATCAACACCTCCGTCGCGTGCGCCTCAGCGATGATCGTGGCCATGTTGTACGCCGATTGAGAGACAAGCAAATTAGAACCATCTACCAGAACAAGCACTTGCGCATCGTTGCGCTCCACTTGAGTCACAAAGTTGTGGGGGATCACGACCCCTGCCTGAGCACCCCCTCCGTCAATGGTTTGAACCACCTCGGTCTCATCAGAGACGTACGCGACGACATCAAAATACCCCGAAGCCTCCAAGGCATTCACATACGCCTGACTGGCACTATCCCGGCTCTGATCGGCCACGACCAGCGGAATGTGATTCACGTTCGTGTCCATCCCATACCCCATCAAGAGCAACTGGATGACGGGCATGCTGAGCTGGAGAAGCAACGTGCGCCGATCTCGAAACGTCTGAACAAATTCTTTCTGAATTACGGTCCAAATTCGTTGCAGCATTCAACAACCTCAGCTTTTGCGGACTCGAATCCCATCCAAGAGCAGATCAACCACCAACGTCTTCCCGTCGCGCACAATGTGGATCAATTCCTTCCGTGCGATCGTGAGCGTCCGACCGATCATGCCTCCACCTCCCCAGGGCCCAACTTGAGCCCGTAAGAATAGAGCCGCGTTAGCTCGTCCACGATCTCGTCATCGGAGAAATCGGACAGGAAATGATCCGAAGCCAAGGCGCGCAACAGCGATATAGCGATAAGGGAACCCGCGATCGTCGCAACGACGATCTCGACCTGGCAAGGGCGTGCCTCGCCATCCGCGATCTGAACCTGAAGTTGTTGAACGCCGGCGGTAAAGATCGGGGTGAGGACCTGGGCGAAGAATCGCCGCTGAAGCTCATCATCCGTCCATATCTCTGTCGCCAGCGCCTGGAGAAAAGCCCGATTCTCACGAGTGAACCGAACGGTGTTGCGCAGCACGGCGTCCACGTAGGCCTCCGCATCGCGCGAGCTCAGTTCAGAGATCGTCTGATCCATCGCCTCCCTTATCAGCCGGTCGGCGATTTCAAACAAAAGGTCGCGCTTGCCCTCAAAGTAGTTGTAGATCGTGCCATCCGCTACGTCGGCCTCGTAGGCAATCTCCTTGATCGTCGCATTGGCATAGCCCTTTTCGGCGAACACGCGCGCGGCGGCAGTCAGAATCTCATCCCGCCGCCGGGCGATGCGCCGCTGGCGGCGACCGGCAAGCTGTGTACGCTTTTCCTCTCCCATCGTCACACCCCTAAATATGAATAGATGTTCATTTTATGAATAGATGTTCATTTTCGACTCAATGATACACCAAATGCGCGGAGATGTCAACAAGGTCGTGGAAAGTCAACCAACCAAAGGGGTGGCCCAACCCGATCTACGGGGAAAAGCCAGAGAACGTCCAACCGCTTCGCGGTTGGCTGCTGCTTGCGGTGGGGAGAACGGCAAAGGGGGAGATTGGGGGGAGACAGGCCCCTGCGCAAGCATAGCTTGCGTGCAAGCGAAGCTCGCACAGGCTTCTTCCCCTAGGCAGTTTATCTGCACGGAAGCTCCCCGAAGGGGAGACTTTCCGGAAGCGCCGGGGAGCTTCACTCCAGCCGCTTGCGGAAGCGCCGGGCGGCAAAGGCCATGATCACCACGCCAAAGATCAGCAGCGCCCCCACCTGCCCAGCCAATACGTCCAACCCCACGCCCTTCACGATGATGCCCCGCATGATGATCACCATATACCGCAGCGGAATAAAGTAGCTGATCGTCTGCAAGAAACTCGGCATCGCCTCCAGCGGAAAGATATAGCCCGCCAGAAAGATAGAGGGCAGAAGCGTGAAAAAGACCAGCAGCATCGCCTCCTGCTGCGTGTTGGAGACGCTCGACACGAAAATACCGACGCCCAGACACGTCATCAAAAAAACGGCCGAAAGAATCAGCAGCAAGGCCACACTGCCGTGGATCGGCACACCGAACCAAAAGACACCAAGCGCCAACACCTCCAAGACGTTGAAAAAGGCCACGGCCACATAAGGCAGCACCTTCCCTATCACCAGCTCGACGGAGCGAATGGGCGTGACCATCAATTGCTCGACCGTGCCCGTCTCCCGTTCGCGCACGATGGAGAGCGCAGTCAGCAGCGAGGTGAGAAAATACAGGATCACGGCCATCATCCCCGGGATCATAAAGTTGGCGCTCTTCATCTCCGGGTTGTACCAAACCCGCGAGCGCACCTCCACGGCCATCATGTCCTCCGGCGAGATCCCCAGCCGCTGCTCGACGATGCGCGCGCTCTGCGCCTGCCCCACCGATTGAGCGGAGGAGAGCACCGCGTTAGCAATCGTGGGGTCGGAGCCGTCGACGACGAAGGCCACGCTCCCCGTCTCGCCGGCGACCACGGCGGCTCCATACCCGGCGGGAATGATCAACCCCGCCCGAATCGCCCCTCGATCGATCAAGCGGGCCAGGTCCTCCTCGCTATCGACGTAGGACACGATGTCAAAGTAGTTGGAAGCCTTGTAAGCCTCCACCAATTCGCGGCTCTGAACCGTCCGGTCGGCGTCAACGACCGCCGTGAGCAAATGCTCAATGTCCGTGGTAGCAGCGTAGCCGAGCAGAAAAAGCTGCACAATCGGAATGAGAAACATGACCGCCAATGTGCGCCGGTCGCGCACGATGTGGAACAGCTCTTTGCGAGCGACGGTCAACGTGCGCAGGAT
>CAZKDJ010000213.1:0-6905 GCA_964551295.1 uncultured Anaerolineales bacterium
AGCTGATCGCCGACTGCCGCGACGAGCTGGTCATCACCACCAAGGTCGGCTCCACCATGGGGATTGGTCCAAACGAGAGCGGGCTGTCGCGCCGTCACATCACGATGGCCGTGGAGGACAGCCTGCGGCGAATGGGGACCGACCGGGTCGACATCTACTTTTTCCACAAGTTCGACCCCGATACGCCCATCGAAGAGTCGCTGCGTGCGGTGGACGACCTGGTTCGCCAAGGCAAGATCCTCTACCCGGCGGTGAGCAACTGGGCCGCCTGGCAGATCGCCAAGGCGCTGGGCATCTCGGCGCGCGAAGGGCTGGCCCACTTTGAGTGCATCCAGCCGATGTACAACCTAGCCAAGCGCCAGGCGGAGGTCGAGATCCTGCCACTGGCCCAGGCCGAGCAGTTGGGCGTGACCCCCTACAGCCCGCTGGGCGGGGGCCTGCTGACGGGCAAGTACGGCGTGGAACAGCGGCCGGATAACGGGCGGCTGGTCGAGAACGAGATGTACATGAAGCGCTACGGGGCGGTGGAGTATTACGAGATTGCAGAGCGCTTTACCGCGCACGCCCAGAAGCGGGGCGTCCATCCGGCGACGCTGGCGGTGGCCTGGGTGATGAGCCACCCGGCAGTGACTGCGCCCATCATCGGCGCGCGCAACGTGGAGCAGCTGGAAAGCTCGCTGGCGGCGGTTGACGTAGAGATGACGCCCGAGTGGCGGGCCGAAATCTCGGCCCTATCGATCGAGCCGCCTCCGGCGACGGATCGGCTGGAGGAAAAGAGCGGCATCGTCTACCAGGGCGCGAAAGAGAAGTAATCGACAAAAGGAGAGTGAGAGATGTTTGAGTCGGACGTCATACAAACTTCCGCCGGAGAACTGGAAATCACGTTTCTCGGCCACGGGTCGTTGATGCTGGCCTTTGCCGGGCAGATCATCCACGTCGATCCGTTCGGCCAGGTGGCGGACTATGCCAAGCTTCCGAAAGCGGACGTCATCCTGGTGACCCACGAGCACCACGATCACTTTGACCGGGACGCGCTAAAGCGCGTGCGGGACGAGGACACGGCAGTGGTATTGACCGAGACCTGTGCGAAACAGATTGCGGGCGGGATCGTGATGCGCAACGGGGACGTGCGCACGGTCAAGGGGATCACCATCGAGGCCGTGCCGGCCTACAACGTGATCCACAAGCGCGGGAACGGACAGCCCTTTCACCCCAAGGGGGTCGGCAACGGGTACATCTTGACATGCGGCGACAAGCGCGTGTACGTGGCAGGGGACACGGAGAACATCCCAGAGATGAAAGCGCTGCGAGACATCGACTGCGCGTTCCTGCCGATGAACGTGCCATACACCATGACGCCCGAGATGGTCGCCGACGCAGCAAAGGCAATGCAGCCCAAAATCCTGTATCCTTACCACTACGGCGAGACCGATACCTCCAGGCTGGTGGGCTTACTGAAAGAGCAGCCGGGCATAGAGGTGCGCATTCGCAAGCTGGCGTGAAGGGGGTATCATTGCACGCGTCGAATGGAGTCACTTTTGACCTGGAGCGAGTTTGGGCTATACTTGTGGTTAGGTTGGCACAAAAAACTACCGGATTTCTTAGCCAGCCGCCTTGTCGAGTTCAACAACACAACAACGTAGCAACTGCCCGCAGCACGAAAAAGCAAAAACCATTTTGACTCACACTTCAATTGGGACTATACTGGTATCAGCGTAAACCTGCCAGAAGGAGCAAAATGTCTGGACAACTCAAGAATGCCCCACTTATTGAGGCTCTTCTAGAGATCCGATGGGAACTAACCAAAGTCGGACCTGATGCATTCCGTGATCCCGGTTACAGATTAGCTATTGGTCGTCTATACGATCGAATCCGAGATCGTTTTAAAGTATCATCTCAATATCTTGGGGGAATGTAGGTCGGATTGGCAATCCGACTTACTCTTGCCCCTACTTTTTGAGAAGATACGCTGAGAGGGTATGTGAACATCGTCACACAGCACGCACGTATAAATCAGAAATGGTACTATTTGCCACCTGATCCCAATCTAGGTTTCGACCGAATGGCCGCAGATTTCACATCCGTCTTTGAAGTTCCTCGTGAGATGCTGGAAAAGCATCTCGAAACCTTGCGCCTTGGAAGATTAAACGACGAGGTCGCTTGGCCACACTTCCGTGAACGAGTTTCACAATTCTTCAGGCGCTATCCTTACGACGAGTGGTATCCCTTATCCTCGGAAGAGGTTGACCTCTACGAAAGAACCAGATCAAAAGTGCCACGATATTCGTGGCAGAAAAACCCAATTTAAGAATCACCTACCACGCTTCTTCTGATTGCCATTTTCAAGAGCAAGCTCAACCCCCCAAGACCTCTTCGATTAGCCTGTAGCTCAAAACATCGATCATACAGAATTCAACTGTCGGTAGTCCCACTACAGAGTATTGTTGGTCTCGTGTGGGGGAGAAATCACGCGGAAAACGCTGGTTTTTTCGCCTAGCAGCCTGTCGGAGAGGATTGTCATTCTGAGGAGTGGAGGCGGCGGAGCCGCCGGAGCGACGAAGAATCTCACCATTGGAGCGCGTTTTGCAGCCAAAAATGAGATTCTTCGGCCCCTTCGGGGCCTCAGAATGACGAAACGGACGCCGTTGTGCATCGGCAGTCTTCTCTCCGACAGGCTCCTAGCAAGGCAGTTTTGGTGCTCGAAGCCCGTCTGCCAACTATCATTCAGCATAAACAACACCCAAGAGGGAGACTACTCAACTGCCCAAAACCAATAATCAGGTGAGGTTCCCTCAAAGATGCTCCCCTTCACCTAGGCCGACGAGAGACAGAAATAAAAAAACACTTCACCTTGGACAGGGAATCAAACTGGAACACTTTTGCAACGCTGCTGCCTACCGACTCCACCGGTTTTCATGTATAATGAGAGCGCCTGGCCTCCATTCCCTTCTTACCACGCACGTCGCGTAACATTTCGCGCCGTCAATTCGTTACAGGAGTAAGCGAGCGTATGGCAAACGCGCCCGACGAGAAGCTGGTGCACCGAGCCCAAAAGGGCGACAAGGCCGCCTTCGCGGAGCTCTTTACCCGCTACGAAGGCCGTATCTTTGGCTACGTCTATCGCATGGTGGGCGACCGCGCCTGGGCCGAGGACATCGCCCAGGAGGCCTTTATCCAGGCGCACCAGCACTTGAACCGACTGGGGCCGCCCTACGACTTCAAGTCGTGGGTCTACCGCATCGCGGGCAATATGGCGCTGGATGGGCTGCGCCGGTACCGGCGAGAGGTGCCGCTTCCCGACTGGGACAGCGGCGAGGTGACCGGTCCCCAGCCCGCTGACCAGCGACGCGAGGGCGCTCCCGAGGATCAAGCCGGCCTGGCAGAGGTGCGCGCTGCCGTGTGGCGCACGATCCACCAGCTACCGGACAATTATCGCCAAGTACTCGTCCTGCGTGAGATCGACGGACTCTCCTACAACGAAATCGGGGCCGTGCTGGGCTATACACTCGACAACGTGCGGGTGACCCTGCACCGTGCCCGGCTCAAGTTCCGCGACCTTTACGAGCTACAGGTGATGGTGGAAGAAGGACGGCTGGCTTGCCAAGAACTGGACGACCTGCTCTCGGCCTATCTGGACGACGAGCTGGACCGCTCCACGCGCAAGCGGGTCAAGGACCACATCAAAGCCTGTCCCGCCTGCCAAAAGAAGCGGCGCGATCTGCTGGCCGCCGGGGGCCTGTTGGCGGTTCTAATCCCCATCTTCCCGCCGCTCACGCTGCGCCCTCGCTTCCTCACCCGGCTCCAGCACCTCCCGCCACCCGAGCCTGCAAGTCCAATCACAGGCGGCACATCACCCAGCGGCACAGATAGTCGGCCGCCAACGGGCAAGGGCGGCGGAGGCTTTGGTGGCGGGGGCAGCCCCTGGCTGCTGGCGGCAGTCGGCGGTGGGTTTATCGTCTTGCTCATCGCCGCGGTCATACTCGGCGGCCTATTCCTCGTGCCATACTTGGGCCCCTTTGCCCTCTCGACCGGCACGCCCGTTGTGATTGCCACCGACATACCTTCCCCCCACCCCACGCGCCCGGCCCTACTCCCGACCGACACATCGACCACCATCCCCCCAACCCCGACCGCGACCGCTCGGCCATCCCATACACCGACCGAGATACCGCCATCGTCAACGCCCATCATCCCCACACAGATGTCCACATCCGTCCCTACACGCACACCTTCGCCCGTACCGACGCACACCCCCACGCCAACATCGCCACCGACCCCGACGTCCACACCTGCTCCGTTCGTCGAGTTCACTGCCGACGCCGCCACGATACCGGCCGGCACCTGCACTACCATTCGCTGGCAAACGGCACACGTGCAGGCCGTCTTTTTCGACGGCCAAGGCGTCGCGGGCACAGGCTCACATCAGGCCTGCCCTTGCGAGGACGAGACGCATACCCTGGACGTCATCCTGCCCGACGACAGCCACGACGTACGCCAGATCACTATCAGCGTCACCGGTTCCTGCGTCTCTCCCACGCCGGACATCCAAGGGCCGCCGGCCCCCACTTCCCTCACGCCGTCGGAGGGCACCGTCTTTTCCTGTCGGGCTGTCGTTACTCTCTCTTGGAACGCGGTCAAAGACCCCTCTGAGGTGGCGGGCTACTACGTCCAATTGGAAAAGCGGATGAGTAGAGCCTCCTGGGAGGTGGTGGGCACGTGGGGGCCAATAAATGGAACGCAAACCGACGTCCCCGTCTCCTGCGGGCTTGGCTACCGCTGGACCGTGCGCGCCAGGGACGGCGCGGGAAACCTGGGCCCCTGGTCGTCGTGGGCGATTTTTGGGATAGACATAGATTGACCACAGATTTGATCGAGGACCTCCCGCAGGTTCCACGCCCAGGGATCAAATAAGTCTCAGACCGTTGGCGACCGTGAGCTTTAGCACTTGCACATCGAACCTGCGGGAGGTTGGCCAAGTGGGAAAACTCGTCGATGTAAAAGGAGCGCTGGTTGGCAACTCGTCTGCTCGAGCGAGATAAGAATCGGGTTTCTCTAAAAGACCAGGGGTGTGGAACAACCCACACCCCGCAAAGCATGTGCGATGTCAGCAATCCTTCGGATAGATCCTGAGCAGGAGGAAAAGAAAATGAAACCCAAAAGTAAACGCGCGATCACCATAGCCGTACCCGTGCTGGTGCTAGCCGCACTGGCCTGCACCTGCAATCCGCCCCTGCCGACCACACAAATTCCCACTGCGGTGCCCCAGGCGGATGCCAGCGCCGTGCCCTCACAGCCTCCCGCCGCCACCGCCGCCCCTGGTTCCACCGATACCGTCGCCCCCACAGTTACTGACGCCACCGATGTCCCCGGCCCAGGCGACTGCACGCTGAACGCCAAATTCGTCACAGACGTCACCATCCCGGACGGCACCGAGCTCAACCCGGGCGCGGCTTTCGTCAAGGTGTGGCGCATGCGCAACACCGGCACCTGCACCTGGGAAGCAGGCACCAAACTGGTCTTTAGCTCCGACGATCAGATGGGCGGTCCAGCGGACGTACCGGTATCAACGCCGGTCGCCCCTGGCGGCGAGGTCGACATCAGCGTGAACCTGAAAGCGCCCGACTCCCCAGGAAGCTATCAAGGCAAGTGGCAATTGCGAGACCACAAAGGCGCCTTCTTTGGCAGCGCCATCTGGGTCAAGATCGTGGTGCCATCGCCGGCCACGGACACGCCCACACCCACTCTCACACCCACGCCCCTGCCTGGTCCCATGTGCACACCGCCGTCCTGCCCGGCAGGAGAAGTGGCCATCTGTCCCGGCCTATGCACCGGCGGATGCGGCATGGTGTGCGCCACCTTTACCCCGCCCTCCGGCTGCGTCCCCATCGACGCCGCTCTGCACTCGATTCACGAGCATGCCAGCATCAACGGCTATGAGCTAGGATGCGCGACCAAACCTGCCTTCTACGTCCAAAAGAACGGCAACACGGGGGCCTTTCAAGAGTTCTGGGCCAACTGGGACGACCCCAACCCTCACACGCACTATCGCAGCCTGATGATCTGGCGTGCGGACAACAAGGATATTTACGTGATCATAGGAGAGGATACAGACGGTTCCAAGGGTTCGTTCCTGGCATACACGGACACGTGGGATGACGGCCAGCCCGCCATACACCCAAGTTGTTCAAGTATGTCCCCACCATCTTCTACATACCAAATGCCCGTGCGTGGCTTTGGCAAGGTCTGGTGCGTCAATGACCTGGAGGACGATGTGGGTTGGCCCACCGCGGCCGAGACACAGGTGAATCTTTACGTCCAGCCTACGGAGTACGGCTTACTGATGAAGGTCACCGGCACCTACGTGGGCCGCCTCGTCGCTCTGCACTATCCCGCTATGCGGGCGGTGACACGGTTCATATCGCCGTAAAAGGCAATTCTTACCACGCCTTACATAACCAACGCAGCACTATTCGATGCCAGCGGCGTGTGAACGCCGCTGGCATCTGCATTCTTCCCCTTCGCTCGACCTCCTCAAAGACTTGTCGGCGCACATAGGCTCCGGGATAAATGTAGGACAAGATGGCATCTTGTCCTACCTAGCTCAACGTTTGTGCACGCTAAAAGACTTGAACTGTAACAAAAACCCCGCTCAATCCGTTCCAGAGATATACACGGCAAACATCGGGCAACCGGATTAGATAGAAGTAAAGACTCCGTAGACCCAAATTTCGTCACTCCGAGCGGAGCGAGGAGTCTCCCAATGCAGGGCGGAGATTCTTCGCTACGCTCAGAATGACGGTTTCGCGGGTGATTTTCATCAACACGCACATGTGCACACCAAGAATTTGGAGTATCTTCTCAATAAGTAGGGGAAGATGGGGGGTGTGAGGGCGGCGTAGCCGCCC
>CAZKDJ010000214.1:0-6842 GCA_964551295.1 uncultured Anaerolineales bacterium
CCCCCCGCCCCCCCCCCCCCCCCCCCCCGGGGGGCCGGGGGCGCCCCCCCCCCCCCCCCCCCCCCACCCACCCCCCATCTTCCCCTACTTATTGAGAAGATACCTTTTGCTGATATTGTGCTGGCAAGGATTATATCCTGATCAAAGGGCCGAGTCAAACCGTTGTGGTCGCTTGGGGCTGTGATATAATGGCGCTATTCTGGAGATGAAGGTTGGAGGCCGCTTCGCGTTTCAGCAACTGGGCTTTTGATTTGCAGTATATCTTGGGCCGGACACCGTGGGACACGCAGGTCACGCCGCCGGAAGTCGTGGCGCTTGTCGAGGAGAGAGATGTTCCCCCAGGACGGGCGCTTGACCTGGGTTGTGGTACCGGCACCAACTGCATCTATCTGGCCCGGCACGGTTGGCAAGTGGTGGGGGTGGATTTTTCCACCGTGGCGATCTGGCAGGCGCGGTGCAAGGCGCGGCGGGCCGGGGTGGAGTGTACGTTCCGCGGGGCGGACGTGACCGACCTGTCGTTTCTGGAAGAGGCGTTCGACTTTGTACTGGACATCGGCTGCCTGCACAGCATACCGATGGAAAGATGGCGGCCGTACGCTGCGGAGGTCATCCGGCTGGCGCGGCCCGGCGGGCGCTATATGCTCTACGCCTTTGCCCCATCCGGACCGCTCGGGTCCGCGAGGTATTTCGCCAGAGGAAGTGCGCGATCTGTTTGAGCCGGCTTTTGTCGTGGAACGGCAAGAGGGTGGAGATGACCCCACGGGCCCGTCGTCGGCCTGGTATTGGCTGCGCCGAGTTGCCTCCAATTGAACTGGTAATCGGCGCGTTGTGTGGGCGTCCTTCGGGTGCAGAGTACCCGAGGGACGCCCGCTGGCGCGGGTGGGTAGTTGGGCTATAATGGGTTTATGACTCGATCACGCCGTCTCTTTGTATTCGCTTTGCTAGCACTGATCGTGGCGCTCCTCGTCGTAGCTATTGTGTTATGGCAGCGTGGCAGGGAGTACGAAGGTGCGTCTGTCGCCCCGGAGACGTCGCCACTTTCTGCGCCGACCGCTGCCGCTGAGGGTTCCTCTTCCTCTCGATTCGGCCTGGCGGCGGCCCTGTTTTGGGTGGTTTTGGGGGCTGTGTTGGCGCTGGGCATCGCTTTTCTCATCCTCCGTCGGTATAAATGAGCCAGCAGAAGCATCTTCTCTCCGGCGCTGTCAACCAGCCAGAATCCGCAGTGGGTACCGCCCGCGCGATATCTAGATCGCGATTGCTCTATCTCGCTGCGATCGTATCGCTTGCGTTGGTCGCTTTTGCTCTGCGTGCGGTCTCTCTCGACACCCAATCCCTGTGGCGAGACGAGGTGGACGCGATGCGCTTTGCCACGGTGCCGCTGGGTGAGGTGCTCTCCAATTTCACCCGCCCGGGCTGGAACGGGCCGTTTTACTTCCTGCTGCTGTGGGGTTGGATTGCGCTCTCAGGCACCAGCGAGTACGCGATGCGCTTTCTCTCGCTGTTCTTTGGCGTCCTCTGCGTGCCGCTGGCGTACGCGCTGGGCCGCCGGTTGTTCAATCCCCGGGCGGGTACCTTTGCTGCGCTGCTGGTGTCGGTCTCTCCTTACCTCACCTGGTACAGCCAGGAGGTCAAGATGTACACGCTGGTGCCGGTTCTGGTGCTGCTGGCGATTTACGCGTTGCGCCGCGCGGTTGACGGGGACGGGTGGTACTGGTGGGGCGTACAGGTCTTTGCGACCGGCTTGGCCGTCTACACACACATCATTGCCGCCTTGCTGATTCCCGTTCAGGTGTTGATCTATTTCACCTGGTGGCCGAAGGCGCGCAAGCGGTGGCTGGGCGCGCTGATCAGCCTGGCCTGCTTTACGCTGCCCTACCTGCCGCTGGTCGGGTGGCAGATGTCCCTGCTGTTTCAGGATGGGGCGGATCAGGTTTTCCAGTTGCCGGACCAGATCGTGCCGACGTTGCTCGCCGGTTGGCGCACGGGAAATCCTCTGCTGCTTCGATCTCGTGCGACGGGTTTTGGGCATTACACATTGGGCAGGATGGCGCACATTCTGCTCACCGGTTGGAGCGTGGGGTACTTTGGTTTCTCTGGATTGGCCCGATTTGAGGGGGCCATCCTGATGACCGGATTAGCCGGGTGGGGGCTTTTGAGTTTTTCCCTCTCTCTCCGCAGGCGGGGGGAGGCGTTGAGGAAACGGATCTCTCTGCTGTGCTGGCTCGCGGTGCCGGGATTGATTGTGTGGTACATCTCGCTCCGGCAGCCCCTTTTTACCGACCGTTACTTTATCTGGTCGGCGCTGGCTTTCTACCTATTGATCGCCGTGGGACTGGCTGCTCTTTGGCGTTTGGGTGGGTGGAGGCAGGTGCTGGTACTGCTCTTGGTGGCCCTCGTGCTGGCTTTCAACGGCGTCAACCAGTGGTTACAGGCGACTACGCCCGGCAAGGCCGACTTTCGTGGCGCTGTCGGTTACATGGTTGAGCGTTACGGCGCGTCCGATGCAGAGGGGGGACTGGTGGTGCCAGCTCCTGCCACTTGCGAGGGGTGCCCGTACGACGTCCATCTTCCTTTCATTACATCAGGCTCTGGCGAATTTGGCGAGTTGATCGTTTTCCAGATTCCCTACGCCAAGTATAGCTTCAACTACTACTTTCCCCACGCCGGCTATCCCTGGGCTGAGGGTCTTTACACGAATCACCTCCGCTCCGATGGTTCCTATGTGATGAGCGAAGCGCAGGCGGTGGAGGAGATGGAGCGGATGACGGAAGGGTATCGCGTCGTCTGGCTGGTCGCGACGGAGGCGGAGATGTGGGACGAGCGTGGGCTGGTGAAGGGCTGGTTGGACGCACATATGCGGCTGACCGATAAGGCCGAGGGTACGTATCTGTGGGTGGACGTGTATCGTTATGAGAGGTGAGGCAGTAAGAGCGTGATGCGGAAAACGTAAGGAGCGGCCTTACGTTTCACGTTTTACGTTTTGGAGTATAATACCTACCGCGAACTGGATTCCTGGAGGTCGTTCTTTGGAAATTGGCACCGTACAATCCGTAGATATTGAACAAGAGATGCGCAGCGCGTATTTGGATTACGCGATGAGCGTCATCGTCTCGCGCGCGCTGCCCGATGCCCGCGACGGTCTCAAGCCGGTCCAGCGGCGCATCCTCTACGCTATGCACGATATGGGATTGCGGCCCGATACGCCGTATAAAAAATCGGCCCGCATCGTCGGCGAGGTGCTGGGCAAGTACCACCCTCACGGCGACTCGGCCGTCTACGATGCGATGGCGCGCATGGCACAGGACTTTTCCCTGCGCTACCCGCTGGTGGATGGGCAGGGCAACTTTGGCTCCATCGATGGCGACAGTCCCGCCGCGATGCGTTACACCGAGGCGCGCCTGAACCGCGCGGCGCTGGAACTGTTGCTCGACATCGACAAGGAAACCGTCGATTGGAAGGATAACTTTGACGGCACGTTGCAGGAGCCGGCGGTGCTCCCGGCCGCGCTGCCCAATCTGCTGGTCAATGGCTCCTCTGGCATCGCCGTCGGCATGGCGACCAACATTCCACCCCACAACCTGGGCGAGGTGTGCGACGCGCTGGGTTACGTGATCGACCACTGGGACGAGCTGGACGACGTGACGGTCGAGGACCTGCTGGAATACGTCGAGGGGCCCGATTTCCCCACCGGCGGCATCATCATCGGCCGGGAGGAGATCGCCCACGCCTACGCCACGGGGCGCGGGCGGCTGACCGTGCGGGCGATGACGCACATCGAGGACATGTCCGGCGGGCGCAGCCGCATCGTCATCACCGAGCTGCCGTATCAAACCAACAAGACGTCCCTGTTGGAGCGCATCGCCAATCTGGCCCGCTCCGACCGGATCGATGGCGTCTCCGATCTGCGTGACGAGTCCGACCGGCTTGGGATGAGCATCGTCATCGAGCTCAAGCGCGGCGCGCAGCCCGAGACGACGCTCAACCAGCTCTTCAAGTACACGCCGCTCCAGTCCACCTTTGGCGTGCAGATCCTGGCGCTGGTCGACGGCGAGCCGCGCCTGCTGACTCTCAAGCGGGCCTTGCAGATATTTATCGACCATCGCCGGGAGGTGGTTGTGCGCCGCTCCGAGTACGAGTTGCAAAAGGCGCGCGACCGGGCGCATATCCTCGAGGGGCTCAAGATCGCCCTCGATCACCTGGACGCCGTCATCAAGACCATCCGCGAATCGCCCGACGTCGACACCGCCCGCGAGCGGCTGATGGAGCGTTTTGAGCTATCGGAGCTGCAGGCGCAGGCGATCCTGGATCTGCAGCTTCGGCGCTTGGCGGCGCTGGAGCGCCAAAAGATTGAGGACGAGTACCTGGCGTTGATCCAGCGCATCGCCTTCCTGGAGGACTTGTTGGCCTCGCCGCGCAAGATCCTGTATGTGATCAAGGACGAGCTTCAAGAGCTGAAGAGCGCCTACGCCGATGGGCGTCGCACGCGCCTGGTGGAGGAGGATGCGGAGCTCACGGAGAAGGATCTGGTCGCCGAGGAGGACGTGCTGGTCACCCTCACCGAGCGTGGCTACATCAAGTGCGTGCCGGCGGGGGCCTACCGCGCGCGGCGCGGCGGTCAGGGGGTCAAGGGGGCGGCCCGGGAGGAGGACGCCGTCCTGCGCATGTTCTCGGCTGGCACCTTGGATACGATCCTCTTTTTCAGCGATCGCGGCAAGGTCTACCCGGAAAAGGTCTACCAGATCCCCAAGATGGATCGCACCTCCAAGGGGGTGCTGCTGAGCAGCATCCTGTCGCTGGCGTCGGGCGAGCGGATCACCTCCGCGGTGGCGATCTCGGACTTTGACCAGGAGGGCGGCCTGGTGATGTTCACACACCAGGGCAAGGTCAAGCGCATCGCGTTGAGCGAGCTCAGCACGGCGCGGCGCAGCGGGCTGATCGCCATCGGGTTGGGCCGGGGCGATCAGTTGGGCTGGGTCGATCTGATGAAGGGCGACGAGGACCTGATCGTCGTCACTCAGCAGGGACAGGCGTTGCGCTTTGGCGGCGACACGGTGCGCCTGATGGGGCGCAGCGCCGCAGGCGTCAACGCCATCAAGCTCGATCAAGATGATCGGGTGTGCAGCGCGGCCGTCGTCGCGGATGCAGCGTCCGATCTGTTGGTCGTCACCACCAAGGGGTACGGCAAGCGCACCGCCCTGGACGAGTTTGCGACCAAAGGGCGTTACGGCAAGGGTGTGCGTTGCCTGGGCGGCAGGCAGGAGCAGACTGGCGTCGTCTCCGCTGCCCGCGTCGTGCATCCGGGCGACGAGGTCACCCTGATCTCCACCGGCGGCATGGTGCTGCGCGCCTCCGTGGACGATATCCCCCAGGTGGGCCGGGGTGCGCGAGGCTCGAAGGTGATGGATCTGAAGAAAGGGGATCAGATCAGATCGGTGGCGGTTATCGACAATGAGGAGTGAGAAGCGAAACAGGAGAACTGACAAATGATCCCCATACCTGTGTATCCATTCGCCATTCCTTGGCTTCAACCTTTCTCAAACTATGCGCCGCTGATCTGGTTGTGCGGTGTTAGCTGTCTGTGGTTGACGCGCTACACGCACCAATTAGCACGACGCTGGGGAGTGCGTTACTACTGGGTGTCTGCATTTGTCCGTCCACTGGGTGTGCTATTGATCATCTTTGGATGGATGGCTCTGTTTGCCATAGAAGAGGGGGTGATTGTGCCAGGCAACCCCAATGAATGGGGAGAGACATTGGGATTGCAGGGAGGTCGTCCGAGTGTCGTATTCTGGCTAAATCTGTTGTGGATGATGGGGGCTTTACTATCAATGGGGCTCGGGCTGTGGGCAATCGCTGTGCTGGGACTACGGCGTTCGTTCTTCTACCGGCGATTGGATGACCCGCTGGTCACACGGGGTCCATATAGCATTGTGCGCCATCCCCAGTTCCTCTCGGCTATCGGCGTGACTTTCTTCACGGTTATGGTGTATGTAAGTTCATATCGGTTGGCAAGAGGAGGTGGCCCTTGGGTCCCCTTTTGGGATAGGAGCGGCGTTGGATTTGCCAACTGGGTGCTGTTCACTGTGACCCTATGGATATTGGCTGTGCTGGAGGATCGCGAATTGGCGGCGCACTTTGGTGTGGAGTACGAGGAGTATACCCGCTGCGTGCCGCGCTTGTTCCCAAATTGAGAGAATTGGTAGTTGGCAGATTAGGGGATTGACTATGTGGGAAGATTGGCGTGAACGTCGTCCGGGGCAGACGCTGGCCTTTGTGGCCGAGGCGGATGCGGATTTGCTGGCCGAGACGCTGGTGGCTTTTGCCAATTCCGACGGCGGCACCATCCTCATCGGCGTGAATGAGGATGGACGAGCCATTGGTGGGGTGTATGCCGACGAGGTCGAGTCGGCGCTGCGGGAGGCGGCCCTGGCGTGCCGGCCGCCGGTGGTTGCCCGCTGGCACCAGGCGGCCGGGGAGGGGGACAGGGGCATGGTGTACGCTATCGTCGTCAAGCGCAGCCCTGAGCTACACAGCCTGGCCGACGGGCGCGTGCTGGTCCGTACCGGCGTGGAGAACCACCCCCTCAGCGGCGATCAAATTCGCCAGCTCGCCGCGACCAAATCGACGGGCGATTTCGAGACCGAGGTCGCGCCCGGCGCGCACCGGGATGACCTGGACGACGAGGTGATCGAAGAGTTCAAGGCCAAGTGGCAGGATCGCCAGCACCGGGAGTGGACGCGTTCCGTGGACGATCTATTGGTGCGAGTGGGCGCCCTGGGCGAAGACGGGCGCCCCACGGTGGCGGGTGTGCTGCTGTTTGCCAAGAATCCCCAGGCGTTCCT
>CAZKDJ010000215.1:0-6725 GCA_964551295.1 uncultured Anaerolineales bacterium
CGCTCAGATCCTCCCACTCGCCCGCGCCCCACAGCTCGATCAGCTTTTGCACCAGGTCGCCGACGCTGACGGCCACGTGCTCGGGCGGGGCGAAATTCCAGGCCTCGGCGAAACGCCCCCCCTCCTGCACCAGCTTTGCCGCCAGCCACAGATACCCGCTCAGTGGCTCCAAAACGAGCTGCCACGGACGCACCGAGTGCGGGTTGCGCACGAGGATCGGCTCACCGTCCATCAACGCGCGCATACAGTCCACCACCAAGCGATCCTGCGCCCAGTCGCCGCCGCCGATCACGTTCCCCGCCCGCGCGGAGGCCAGGGCTGTACCGTGTTCAGCATACGTCTCCACGGGGAAGAACGACCGCCGGTAGGAGGCAACGGCCAGCTCGGTCATGGCCTTGCTGGCGCTGTACGGATCGTGCCCACCGAGGCGGTCGATCTCCCGGTAGCCCCACAGCCACTCCCGATTCTCGTAACACTTGTCGCTGGTGACACACACCACCGCCTCGACCGAATCAGTCAGCCGCACCGCTTCCAGGACGTTGACCGCGCCGCCGACGTTGATGTCAAAGGTCTCTTTCGGCTCGGCGTACGATAGGCGCACGATGGGCTGAGCGGCCAGGTGAAAGACGACGCGCGGCTCGTGCTCCTCGATCACCCGGCGCAGCGCGTCCAAATCGCGCACGTCGCCGCGCACGTCCACCACCCGTTGCCCCAGGCGAGTCGCCCCGAAATTGCTCGGGACGGTCGGCACGTCCACGCTGTAGCCGACCACCTCGGCCCCCAGCTCCTGCAGCCAGATGCTCAACCAGGAGCCCTTAAAGCCCGTGTGGCCAGTCACCAGCACCGGCATCCGGTGAAAAACACGTCCAAAAGCGTCCTGCATAGCTACACCAAGCGTAAGACTACTTTCCGCCTCCGTTTGCTCTCTTTTTCACCAGGCGCATCTTGAAAGCCATCACCTCGCAGGTGAAGCCCTCCCGCCGGGCGCGCTTGCGCTTGCGCACGCCCTTCAACCGAGCCCCTCGCCTTCGATCACGCTTACTATCGCTCACTAGTGCTCTCCTCCTGTACCGTTGTTGCCGGGCCTGTCCGCACCATCGCCCAGCCGCTTAATCGACGGGCCGATGGTCACCAACTGTGCCCGCTCGCCTTCCAACACCTCCAACAACCACTCACCGATCTTGTCGCTATCCCCGGCGCCCAACGTCAGCACCACGTCGCCGGGCCGCACCTCGGTGGCCAGCCATACCACTGCCTCGTCCAGCGAGTCTGCGTGGCGGACATCGGGGTGCGCTATCGCTGTCGCCACGTCGGCGTTCGTCAGGCCCAACGTGTCGCGCTCGCGGGACGCGTAAATCGGCAGCACGACGACTTGATCCGCCAGGTCGAACGCCCGCGCGAACTGATCCAACAGCACCTTGGTGCGGCTGTAGGTGTGCGGCTGCCACACGGCCCACAAATTCTGGTTGGGGAAGCGCTCCCGCGCCGCTCGCAGCGTGGCCCGGATCTCGGTCGGGTGGTGCGCGTAATCGTCCACCACGAGCACGCCATCGGCCTCGCCCTTGATCTCGAAGCGCCGCCCCACACCGTGAAACTCGGTCAGCGCACTGCGCGTCACCTGGAAGGGCACGCCCAGATAGTCGGCCACTGCCAAAGCCGCCATCGCGTTGGAGGCGTTGTGCGCGCCCGGCAGCCGCAGCCGCACCAACCCCAGCGTCTCCTCCGCGCGTACGGCCAAAAAGTCCACGCCGCCGGCAAAGTTGGGCCGCACCTCCTCGGCCCGCCACTCCGCCCCCTCGTCCAACCCAAAGAAAGCCACCGGCTGCCCCGCATCCTGCCGGCGTTGGCCCAGCTCGCGCGCCGCCGGGTCGTCCCAGGAAGTGACCAGCAGTCCATCCGACGGCACCAGGGCCACGAACGCCTCGAACGCCGCCCGAAAGTCGCCGAACGTGGGATAGCAGTCCGGGTGGTCGTGCTCGACGATGGTCACTACCGCGACATCGGGCCGCAAGCTGAGAAAGGTGCGGTCGTACTCGTCGGCCTCGATGACGAACAGCTCTCCCCCACCCGCTCGGGCGTTCGTCTCCAACCCCGCGATCACGCCGCCGACGATGAAGGTCGGATCGCGTTCGGCGGCCAGGAGGATGGAGGCGACCATCGCCGTCGTCGTCGTCTTGCCGTGTGTGCCGGCCACTGCCACGCCCGTTCGCCCCGCCATCATCTGGCCCAGGAACTCGGGCCGCTTTAGCACGGGAATCCCGGCCGCCTGCGCCGCCTGCACCTCGACGTTGGAGGCGGGCACCGCCGAGGAGATCACGACCAGGTCCGCGCCGTCCACGTTTTCCGCCCGGTGCCCGGCAAAGACGCTGGCCCCGTCCCGAGCCAGCGCCTTTGCCACCCGCGAGAGCACCAAATCCGAGCCGGAAACCCGTGCACCCTGCTCCATCAGCACGCGGGCGATGGCCGAAAGTCCGGCCCCGCCGATGCCGACGAAATGCACGTGTCGAATCTTGGTTAAATCAGGCACGGCAACTCCCTATCAATAGCCTCCAAAATCAACGAGGCATAATGCCTAGTTGCTTCCAAAAACCGGCCAACGAGTCAAACCTGCCACGCGAGAGGGGCGGCACGATAAGCACGGTTTTACCTCCATACGACAACCTTCTTTCTGCTGGCCTTCGGTTGCCCCGTCTATTGGCAATTCGATACTCGCGTCCAACGCGTCCCACAACCAACGCAATAACAGAATGCCCCTCTCCATCGGTAAGAAGCTGTCCACACTCTCGATGATGGAGTCTTCCTTCGCTTTCATCTCCTCCACCCTTGCCGAAGGCCGGAAGCATCGCTCGAAATTTCCTCTGAGCATCTGCCCATCCCGAGCCACTTTTGAACTCCACAAACACAACTACCAGAGGACCGTCCTCAACTCGTCCGATCAGCAATCGGTCTGACCGGGCAATATCTCGATTCCCAAAATACCGTTCCAAGTCATATGCCTTGAGCACCTCACCGACATTCCGCTGGACGGATATTGAGAGACGTTGTCCACCTGAGCCCGGATCGGAAAGACTACACGTGGAAACGGCCCGGTCGACTGAGCTCGAGTCAAAGACACAGTACGAAGATAGATCGCACATTCCCGCCCTCTACGCACCGTAGGCCTGTAGATACTCGAGTCGATTCAGTTCAATCCCCAGTTGCTCATCCACCCCCGTCAAGTGCTCCTCAGAAACAAGTCCCGTTTCCTCGTCCACAATACTCTCTACAACGCCATCCTCGCGGAAAAGGTAGGCTCCCACATTTCCGCGCTTCAGCCTCACCTCCGGCTGCGGTATCCCCGGCTCTTTCACAGTCTCTTCCAGATCAGATGCCACCAGCAAGTTGTTCACTGCGTACAACACTGTCGGCGAGTGGGTAGTGATTAAAACTCTGAACCCCTGATTTACCAGATAGGCCAATATCTCAGTCATAGCCACTTGAGCTTCGGGATGAAGGTGTATCTCTGGTTCCTCTACGTGAACGTAAAACGGAGACTCGATCAATCTCTCCTTGCGCCAGCTAAAAAGCACTTCCGATAACAACACGAGTGGCCAATTGGCTTTCTGCCCTGACGAGGCCATATCTACGTCAATCTCTTTTGCCTGGTCCACTTTCCACTTCCACACTTCGCCCCGTCGGTAAACCTCGCCAACCAGTGCCTTCTTGCCCCGCTCTCGCACCCACTGGCCTTCCTGCGTATTTGGTATCCCCCCACGCCAACTCTTGAAAGTGCTGGCAGCCTCCTCCATCATGTCCGCAAAGATAAGAAGAGGGGCAGGAAAAGAAAGCACTTGCCATACCGAAGGGCCTCTCGCGTGCGAGTACACGACCCGTTCGGTGGGTACGTAGACCGCGCGCCGCCTTACCGGCTGTTTTCCCGCTCGTATCCGCGCAACTTTCATCTTGAGAGACTCACGCAGATTAGCTCCGCTTAGATCAAAACTTACTTGAAACCCTGAAGGATCAGCCGCCTGGAATCCTGCACGTTTGATCTCGAATTCCATCGGCGGCTCCTTCTCAGGAGAACAGTATCCGACAATCGCAACAGGTTCATCAGTCAGTTCAGAAGGCATGTCTGCAAAGACAGAAAAATCTCCTCCGGCGCTACGAAGATTGTTCAAGACCGCATTCACAATCTTGTTCTCGCTTGCACCTGGCCCCAACCTGGATTCGTGATACCGCACGAGAAAGGGCAGATTCCTGAAAAAATAAACCAATTGGGAAACCAGCGACTTGCCCGTCCCTTGTTTGCCGATAAAGATCGTAAACGGACGTATCTCCATCCCCCCTCGCGGAAGTTCCCGGATGGGCCCAAAAGCTCCCGTGATCTGCAAGTTTTCCATCTACATGCTCCCCTTCTGACGGATCAGAATCATCCAATGTGTTCGATCATATAAACACGATCAGCACAAACACGAACGAAAGCGCCACCGCCAGGTACAACACCGCGTCCGACTGTTCAACCACCCGCGGCGGCAAAATGGTCAAGAGGTTCGCCGAGGTGGTGTCAGGCTTCGGCGGCACGATACCCCCGATCCCCTTTGCGTCGGGAAAGTAAACGAGCCACATCACCGGATTGCCATCCTGATCAAACACCGGATTGCCGTTTTCATCGACCACCTGTTGCGGGCCCCGCTGATTTTCGGGCACGCCAAAGTAGGACATGTCCAGAAACGCCAGCACCGTGCCGATGATGAGAAACCCGTTAAGCAGGCCGATAAAGAACCCCAGCAGGATGTCCTGCAATCGCTCGCGGGCCACCTTGGCCCCGATGCGCGAGATGACCGTCGGGCTAGCGTACCCGAAAATGGTGATGATGATGAACACGACGGTGCGCGTGTAGAATTTGGTATTCGGGGCCAGGTTGTTGAACAGATCGCGCAGCGGCGGCAGGAAGGTTAGCAGGACGTGCTGGAAGAACAGCGCCACGATCACGCTGCAGGCCACGATGATCTCTTTGGCCCAGCCGCGCAAGCCGCCGATCAAGCCAAACAGAATCATCAAGGCGCCAAAGACCGTGTGGATGGGTATCATCTACAATCCCCCTTCGCCAGCGCCAACAACTCGCGCGCCAAACACACCGCTGCATCGGGACGGGCCAGCACCTGCATACGCTCTGCCATCGCCGCGCGCGTCTCCCGCTCGGCCAGCAAACGCCGCAACGTGGGCAGCAGTTCCTCGTCCAAGCGCTCCTCGTCTAACCGCACCGCAGCCCCCCGCTCGGCCAGCCAATCGGCGTTGACCCGCTGATACCGCCAGGCGTGTGGATACGGCACCAACACGGCGGGCAGCCCAAAGAAGGGCAACTCGCCCAATATCGACGCGCCTGCCCGGCAAATCGCCAGGTCCGCAACTGCAAACGCTTTTTCCATCTCGTGTACGTAATCGTAAATGTGATAGCGCACCTTGAGCGCCTCCGGCAGCGCCTCCCGCTGCGCCTGCACCCATGACCAATCGATCTCGCCGGTCACGTGCACCACCTGCGCCAATTCGAGCACCTGGGCCAGCATCCTGCAGAACGGCCGGTTGATGCCCTGCGCGCCCGTGCTTCCGCCCATCACCAGGAGCACCGGCTCATCAGCCGCTAACCCCATCGAAGCTCGCGCCTCGGACGGGTCAACCGCGCCGAACTTGGCCCGCACCGGGTAGCCGGTGACGACGACCTTGCCCCCCCTCTTTCCCCCCCGCTTGCGGGGGGGATGAAGGGGGGGGAAATGCACCGCCGCCTCTTCTACCGTCACCGCCACCCGCGTCGCCAGGCGGGCGATGAAGCGCACCGCCCAGCCCGGCTCCAGATCGGGCAGGTAGACGAGGATCGGCACCCGCAGCGTCCAGGCCGCCAACGCCACCGGCACACTGGCGTACCCGCCGGTTGCAAACAGCGCCGCGGGCCGCTCCCGCAGCCCGGCCAGCAACGCCACCAGCCACCCCAGCGCTAATTTGGTCAGGTTCCACGCCACCCGCCAGGGTGGCAATCCATGGATGCCGCCGACCGGCACACCCAAGAAACGCAATCCCGCCTGCCGGGCGAGCCGTTCCTCTACCTTGCCCTTTCCACCGACGTAGAGAACCTCCGGCGCCTCACTATCTCCGGCGGCGCGTGTGGCGGGTGCGGCTGCCTCGGCTATCGCTTGTACGACGGCCAGACCGGGATAGACGTGCCCCCCGGTTCCCCCACCTGCGATCCAGAGTCGCAGGCTGGAGCGTCTTGCCGCCCCGCTTTTGCGTCCGTTTTCCAATCCGTTTGCCCCGCGAAATACTCAGCAATATTCCCACCCCGGTCAGCGAAACCACCATCGAAGAGCCGCCACAACTGATGAACGGCAACGCGATCCCGGTGAAGGGCAGCAGCCCCGTCACCACCGCGATGTTGACCAGCGCCTGAAACACCAACCAGCAGGTAATGCCACACGCCAGGAGCGCCGCGAAAGCGTCCGGCGCCTCCCGCGCGATCTTGAAGCCACGATAGGCCAGGATCACGAACAGGCCGATCACAAGCAGGCAGCCGAGAAAGCCCATCTCCTCGCCCAACACGGCAAAGATAGAATCGGTGTGCGGCGTCGGCAGGTAGCCCAGCTTCTGCCTGCCTTCCCCCAGTCCCACGCCGAAAGGACCACCGCTGCCCAGGGCGATCAGCGCCTGCCGGATGTGATAGCTGACGCGCGTCGGATCGCCCCACACCTCCA
>CAZKDJ010000216.1:0-6707 GCA_964551295.1 uncultured Anaerolineales bacterium
CGCGGTGAGCTGCGTGATCCCCGGTGCGTCCAAGCTGGCGCATGTCGAATCGAACGTGACGGCTTCGGACCTGCCGCCGCTGACAGACGAGCAGATGGCGGGCGTGAAGGCGGTCTACGAGAAGTACATCAAGGATCCCGTTCACTATCTGTGGTAAACATCATCCTGCCTGACAGCGCGAGACACGATTAACGGAGGACTGTTTTGGAACCGGTGTGGCAATGGGGGCTTGATTTCATCCGCGCCGTGCAATCGGTGCGCGGCCCGGTGCTCGACTCGATTTTCATAGCCATCACGTTTTTTGGGGAAGAGGATTTCTTTTTCATCCTCTTGCCCCTGATTCTGTGGTGCGTGGATTTTGCCTTTGGGGCACGCCTGGCCTTTTTCTTTTTTTTCTCGACCCTGGTCAACTCGGCGGCAAAGGGCCTGCTGGGACATCCGCGCCCGTTCGACCTCGACCCGACGGTCGGGGTC
The DNA here is from genome assembly GCA_964551295.1 of uncultured Anaerolineales bacterium. Taxonomy (GTDB): domain Bacteria; phylum Chloroflexota; class Anaerolineae; order B4-G1; family B4-G1; genus JAFGED01. The sequence continues at coordinate 475 of CAZKDJ010000216.1, forward strand.
TACAAGGCCAGAGGATACGGGATTCCCAGCGGGCACTCGCAGTCGGCCGTGGTCCTGTGGGGCGCTATCGCGGCTTACGCTCGCAAGCGGTGGGTCTGGGCTGTCGCCATTGTGCTGATGGTGCTGATCGGTTTCTCCCGCATCTACCTGGGGGTGCACTTCCCAACCGATGTGCTGGGGGGCTGGGCGCTCGGCGCTGTTCTATTGGTTCTCTACATCCTTTTGGTGCCCCACATCGAGGCCTGGCTCAAGCGGGTGGGGTTGGCCGTGCGCCTGGTGCCCGTCGTCGTCATACCGCTAGTGATCGCGCTGGTCTATCCCTCGGACGATGTGATCAGCGCGATGGGCGCTTTTCTGGGGGCCGGCGTGGGTATCGTGCTCGCGTGGCGATGGGTGTCCTTTAGTGCAGCCGGTCCGTTCTGGCAGCGGGCGGTGCGCCTCTTGCTCGGAGCGGCTGTGTTGCTCGCGCTGCGCTTTGGCCTCAGGGCCGTTTTCCCCGGGGAGGGTGAGGCGCTTTACGCCCTCATGCGTTTTGTGCGCTACGTGGTGATAGGGCTTTGGGCTGGATTGGGCGCGCCGTGGCTGTTCGTGAGACTGGGTTTGGCTTCGAGAGAGTGAGGCCGGCGCGATTCAGAAATCGCGGCTACGTCCAATCTTGACCGTATTGGTTTTTCAAGCCCCGCTGCGATCGGCCTCCAGCGTCCAGCTCAGTGCCTCTACCGAGATGCTGCTCTGTGGGCAAGCGCGTACGCATGCCAGGCAGCGGATGCAGGTGCCGTCGTTTGGATTCTCGTGGACGCGGATGTTCACCGGGCAGACCTGCTGGCAGCGATTGCACTGGATGCAGGTTGTCTCGTCCACCTGCAAGCGCATTGCGCTGACCATATTGAACGGCGCCCACAGCGCGCCCAGTGGGCAAACCCAGCGGCAGAAAGGCCGCCGCGTCACGCTCATCCAGGCCACGAATCCCCCTAGGATGCCCAGCTTGAGCCAGTAGAACGCGCCGATCATGGCCCGGATGTCGGTGGAGATGATGACCCACGGGATGCCGCCCTCCAGCGTCCCCGCCGGGCAGAGTTTGCAGAACCAGGTCTCGCGGGTGATGAAGGGGATCACAAAGACGAGCGCAACGAGGATGACGTAGCGCGTCCAGTTGAAGCGGTTGGGTAGCCGCAGCTTGGGAGCGGGAAGCTTGTAGACCAGTTCCTGGAACCAGCCGAAAGGACACAGCCAGCCGCAGCTTCCTCGCCCGACGAGAGCACCGACCAATCCAACCATACCGAGGACGTAGAAGGGAACTTTGTGCCGCGCTCCGGCGATGTGCTGGATGCTGCCGATGGGACAGGCAAAGGCCGCTGCCGGACAGGCGTAGCAGTTGAGTGCCGGGCAAGGCAGTCCTCTCGTTGTGAACCAGGTGACGTATGAGTTGAGACCAAGGGCCGAGAGGATTTGCACGATTGGGCGGCGCTTGGCCAGCCATAACCAGACTCGCTGCATCGGTATTCTCCAGACCGGGGTCACTCGAGCCCGATACACGAAAGGCAGAGCACCCTCGCGTTTTGTAACACCGTGTTCCATTCGCCAAGGTACAAGCCGACCAGAAGAGCTGCGACGGCCAGCACGATCAGCGCACGGTTGATCGCGAAAAGCAGCTTCTTTCTACCGATGGTTTTCCTCATGCCTCACTCCCGGTACTTGAATATGCTGCCGATGATGGCCGCCAGCAAGAACACCGCCGCCAATCCGATCAGCAGCGGCCAGACGGACGCCTCTGGCGAGGGCGTGGCGGGCGGGAGCGGTGTAGGGTTAGAGGTGGGACGCGGCGTCTGAGTGGGTAGAGGAGTGGCGGTAAGGACGGGCAGCGGCGTAAAAGTCGATGTGGGTGTCGGCGTGGCGGTGGGTGTGGGTGTAGGTGTGTTGGTGGAGGTGGGGGTATCGGTGGGCGGGGGAGTGTCGGTGGGCGCGGGTGGGTCAGTGGGAGCCGGCGTGGGTGTCTCGGTCGGGATGACGGCGGTGGGGATCGCGGTCGGGATCAGTGTCGCGCCCTCCTCGATCAGCAGATACGTGAACCCGCCGATGATGCAGCCTCTTTTATCGGCGCAGCGAGCGCCGGGCAGCGTGATCGTGTATTGCCCATCCACCGGCGTGACGGTCTGCTCCGCGCCGGTTTGGTCGATCAGGCGTGCCTGAGCGCTCTGAGCGGGCAGCGAGACCGTTGCCTCGGCCTGCGTACGGGCCCATAGGACGCGCGTCGTAAGGGTTCCGCGCTCGAGCGTGATCACCGAGTAGAGCGGCTGGCGGTCCTCGCTGGCAGAGACGGTGCCGGCGTAGTGAGTCGTGATCAGATCGTAGGCGTCAAAGGCCGGGCGGCGGCTTCCATCGGCCCGGACGATGCCATTAGGTTCGGCGCCCGGCAGAGGCGGATCGGCCACCACCCATTTATAGACCGCTATGCGTTCCGCGCCCTCGCTGAGCGCCAGGGAAAATGCTTGCAGCAGGAAGCTCGCCTGTTCCTCCAGGCTGACCTTGTAGTTGGCCTCGGGCAAGGGGTAGTAGGGATCGTCATTGGGAGGGGCATCGGTCTCGTTGACCCAGACGGGTTTATCCAGGCCGTGGGCAGCCAGCGCTGCGTGCGTTTCTCCCAGTATCGTGTCAAAGTTCGCGATCTCGAAATAGATGTGTAGCGAGACGACGTCAAAGTAGTAGCCGTGTTCTTGCCCCGTGGGGTCCCTTTCAGCGACATCAAGAAAGCGCTCCAGGTAATAGCTGCGGCCATGAACGGTATCGTGGAAATAGGTCAACCCTGCCAGATGGATGACGGCATCGGGGTCAACTTCATGTGCGGCCAAGTAGGCGACCTTGAGCAGTTGGTAATATTCCTCTATCGAGCCGCACCACTCGGCTCCGTATTCTCCTGGGGCGATATCGGGTTCGTTCCAAATGATCCAATGCTTGATCCGCCCTCTGTATATTTCCACCGTCCTGCGCACGAACGCGGCCCACAGGTTGCCGGGATCGTCCACCGGCAGATCGAGCCCGCGCGGGACGCCGCAACCGGCCGGGCCTTCGGTGGCCCAGGCGGGCGTGTGTTTGAGGACGGCGACCACCTCCCGGTCGGCGGCGGCGGCTTGATTTAGCCACTCGTCCGGCACGTGGTAGCCGTTCCACTCGTCCGGTCCCTCACGCTGCAGCTCCGACCAGTAGAACAGGATGCGCTCCCATCCCACGCCCGCCTCGATAGCGGCCTCAGGGTCGCGGAAGGCCTCGATGGCGCCGAAGCGGCGGTCGGGTGGGGGCACTTGGGCTTTGGTGGGCGCGATCAGCAGCGTGCCAATGGCGAGTGCCAGGCAGATGGATTTGGAGATCAGAGATTGGAGATTGGAGATTCGAGATTTGGTCATAGAGTTTCTGCTTGATACCATTTCCAGAATTTGTGCATGCCGTCGACGACGGATACGGCCGGTTCGTAACCCAGGAGCTCACGGGCCTTGGTGATGTCGGCGTAGGTGATTGGCACGTCGCCGGGCTTGGGTGGTTCCTGCACGATGGTGGCATTCTTGCCCACGACCTCTTCGACCACCTGGATAAAATCGGTCAGATAGATGGTCTCCCCGCGTCCCAGGTTGATTAGCTCGTAAGGCAAGTTGGCGTCGATCGCCGCCAGCACGCCGGCTACAATATCCGTCACGAACGTATAGTCGCGCTGGGAGCTGCCGTCGCCAAACTGCCGCAGCGGCTGCCCCTCGGCGATCCACTTGGTGAAGAGATAGGGGGCCATATCCGGGCGCCCTCGCGGGCCGTAGACGGTAAAGAAGCGCAGCCCGGTGCAATTCAATCCATACAGGTGGTGGTAGGTGTAGGCCAGCACTTCTTTTGCCACCTTGGTGGCTGCGTAGGGCGAGATGGGGCGGTTAACCACGGCATCCTCGCGGAAGGGAGCGGGAGTGCTGGCGCCGTAAACCGACGAAGACGAGGCAAAGCAAAAGTTCTGCACGTCGTGCTGGCGCGCCAGTTCCAACAGATTCAGCGTGCCGCGCACGTTGACCGATTCGTAGAGTTCGGGGTGCTGGATGGAATACCGTACTCCCGCCATGGCGGCTATGTGGCAGATCTTGTCGAAGCGTTCGCCGGCAAAGAGATCTCGAAGGAGTTGCTCGTCGCGTATATCTCCCTCGATCAAGCGGTATTGGGGGTGCGAGAGGGCGGCTTTGACGTTGGCCCGCTTGCGGGCAGGGTCGTAGTAGTCGTTAAAGTTGTCCAACCCCGTGACGACGTCTCCCCGATTCAACAGGGCCTCTGCCACGTGGCTGCCGATGAATCCGGCTGCGCCGGTGACCAGGATCTTGATCACATCATTCCTTTCCCGGTTCGTCTTGGCCAAGCCTCAGGCGGGCGACGTCGTCATCGCTTCCTGCCGGCCGGATGTCCTGCACGTTCAATTGAAGCCGCCTCTGGTTGTTCCACTCATTGACCTCCAGATGGTAGACGAGGTCGATGTGATCAGGCAGTTTATTGGCCCAGTCCCCCTGCCGGAAGGCGATGGCGTCCCACTTGGACCAGCCATCCGAAAGCGTCAATTTGAGGTGTTTTCCATCGTTACCTACCGCTCGGTGTCCTACGACGCGGACGTTTTTGCTGAGCAACAGGGGGTGGGGATTCGCATAGCCACAGGGCTCCAACCTGGACAACTCCCCTTGCAGGTCCCACGACATCTGCGAAAGCTCAACCTCTGCGTCTATGCTCACACTGGGCGTCAGCTCGACGTCGGCCAGTTGCTCGGCAGCCTGCTTTCGCAATCTGTGGGCGAGTTCGTCCAGGTCGTCGTTTGCGACGGTGAAACCCGCCGCGGCGGCGTGTCCGCCGTGTTGAATCAGCAGGTCACTGCACTTGTCGAGTGCCTCGGTGATGTGGAACTCGGGGATAGAGCGGGCGGAACCGCGACTGACCTTCTTTTTCACCTCGACCACGGCGGCGGGCCGGTAGAACTCGTCGACTAGGCGGCTGGCGGCCAGGCCCACGATGCCGGCCGAAAAGTCGGGCGAGGCGGCAAAGAGCAGCGGGGTGTCGTCTCCTCCTTGCAAGGCCAGTTGGCGGGCCTGTTCTTGAGTTTCTGACGTCAGTTGCTGGCGCTTGCGGTTGAGTTGTCCCAGTTTGCTGGCCAGATGTTCTGCCTCGGCGGGGTAGGTTGTCTCCAGGAGTTGGTAGGCGGTCTTGGCGTGGGCCATCCGGCCGGCGGCGTTGAGGCGGGGGGCCAGCGCATAACCGATGGTGGTGGCATCTACCTTGCCGGGTTGAAGGCCAGCCTGTCGGCACAGGGCATCGATTCCAGGGCGTTCCATACGGTTAAGGCAAGCCAATCCACGGTGCACCAGCGCGCGGTTCTCTCCCAGAAGAGGCACCAGGTCGGCTACGGTTCCCAGGGCGACCAGATCCAAGAGATCCTCTTCTTCCAGGCTCACGTCCCGTGCGACCGCCGGCGTTTGGCGGTGACTGAGGAAGAGGGCCTGGGCGAGTTTGTACGCCACGCCCACCCCGGCCAGCTCGTTGAACGGATAGCGATTATCGGCTCGTTTGGGATCGATCACGGCGATCGTGTCCGGCAACTCTGGGCCGACGGAATGATGGTCGGTGACGATGACGTCCAGTCCCAATCGGTTAGCGTGGGCGACCTCCTCCAGCGAGCGGATGCCGCAATCCACCGTCACAACGACGCGAGCGCCGCTGTGCGCCAACTGAGTCAGCACCCTCTTGTGCAGGCCATAGCCCTCGTCCGCGCGGTGGGGGATGTAGGGGCGCACCTGGCCGCCAAATGCCCGCAGGGTCTGGACGAGGAGCGCTGTGGCGGTGACACCATCGGTATCAAAGTCGCCGTACACGACGATGGACTCACCGGCGCGCAATGCCTGCCGCAGTCGGGTGACGGCGGTGTTCATTCCTCCGATGGCAAAGGGATTCGACTCGTGGCCTGCGTTGTTGAGGAAGGCTGACACGTCATCGGGATCGGTTAGACCGCGGTTGTAGAGCACCTGCACGATGATGGGGTGCAGGTGTGAGAAGCGAGCAACGTGGCTGGGTGGAGCAGGAGGGGCGACTTGCCAACGTTTTTGGTGTAAGGTCATTGTGGGTTGCGTCCTTCTTGTTGATTGGAGCAGTTCTGCTAAGGCGTGCTCCGCACGCCCGTGTGCTCCGCACGCCCGTGTGCTCCGCACGCCCGTGTGCTCCGCACGCCCGTG
>CAZKDJ010000217.1:0-6703 GCA_964551295.1 uncultured Anaerolineales bacterium
ATCCGCATCTGCTTTACCCCGGACGAGGAGGTAGGACGCGGAGTGGAAAACCTGACGCTGGATGACCTGGCTGCCTCTGTGGCGTATACCCTCGATGGTGAGGATCTCGGCAGGGCGGTGCACGAGACCTTTTCGGCCGACAAGGGGGTGGTCAAGATCACGGGTGTCTCGATCCACGCGGGAATGGCCAAGGGCAAAAGATGGTCAATGCGCTGCGGCTGGCCGCCAAGCTGATCGATATGTTGCCCCAGAACACGCGCACCCCGGATACCACCGAGGGGCGCGAGGGATTCATTCACGTTTATCGCCTCGGTGGCACGGCTGCCGAGGCCGAGATTCACTTCATCCTGCGCGATTTCGAGCTGGACGGGTTGGCGTCGCACGGCGAGCTACTCCGGTCGGCGTGCGCGACCTTGCAGGCGGGCGAGCCGCGGGCCAAGGTCGAATGTACCATCACGGAGCAGTACCGCAATATGCGCTACTGGCTCGAAGACGACATGCGCCCTGTGGAACTGATGATCGAGGCGATCAAGCGGGCGGGGATAGAGCCCGTGCTCAAGCCCATTCGCGGCGGTACGGACGGCTCCCGTCTGACGCAGATGGGGCTTCCCACGCCGAATCTGTTCACCGGCATGCAGAACGTCCACGGCCCCTTGGAGTGGGTCAGCTTGCAGGATATGGCCAAGGCTGCCCAGGTGTGCGTGAATCTGGTGCAGTTGTGGGCGGAACGGGAATAGGACGTTAGTTACATCGTTGGGCCGCGGAGTTCACTCCGCGGCTTTTTTGTTGCGTGTGATGTGATGCAAACTCGATAGCTACCTGTTAGCCAGCCGATAGGCAGCCTTTGATGGGGTATGGTATCGTATCATTGGGTAAAAACGGGTCTCTGGAGGAAGAAAATGAGCAGAAAACTTTCGATCGTGATCAGTGTGGCTTTGATTGTTATGGGGATGGTATCCCTGATGTTCACTTTCGTCGGCGCCTTCTTTGGCTTCCGGGTGTGGCAGCTCTGGCCGTTGATCGTCGTCGCCGCCGGGCTGGCCTTTGTGCTGCCGCCGCTGCTGGTGTGCGGCAAGCGTGGTCTGGGCGGGTTGTTCATCCCGGGGCTGCCGGTGCTGACCAACGGCTGCATCTTGCTCTTTACGAGCGTCACGGGCTGGTGGGGCGCGTGGGCGTGGTTATGGCCGCTGGAGGTGATCGGCGTGGCGCTGGGATTCCTTTTCGCCGCAATTAAAATGCGCGTGATCTGGCTGCTGATCCCTACGATCATCGTCGGCGCCAATGGCCTGCTGCTCCAATTCTGCGCGCTCACCGGCTGGTGGGCCGTGTGGGCGGTGGCGTGGGCCATCGAGCCGCTGGCGCTTGGGCTGGCGCTATTGGCGGTGAATCTCAAGCAGCGTTCGCCGGGGCTCTTGGTCGCCGGTGTGGTGATGTGCGCGTTGGCCGTGGTGGGCGCGGTCGAGTCGCTGGCCATCGTGGCGATGACGGTGTTCCTGCCGGTGTGGTGGCTGTGGAAGTTTTTAGGCCCCGTCACACTTATTCTGGTCGGCGTTGGCCTGCTGATCTGGGGCCTGATGCGCCGCACGCCGGCGGCTGCCGTGGCGGCGAGTTGAAACCTGTTGGGATGTTCTGCGTACATAAAAACGGTGGGAGGATAAAGATGAAACGTACAGGATTGATCGTTGGAATGGTGATGGCACTCGTGGTGCTTGGTAGCATGGCTTGTTGTGGGGTTGGCTGTGGTGAGGCAGGCTTTGGTGCGGTGTACGGATCGGGCCACGTGGTCGAAAAGACGTTCGAGGTGAGCGATTTCAGCGGCGTGGATTTGATGACCGTTGGCGACCTGTACATCGAAATGGGTGAGGAAGAGAGCCTGCGCATAGAGGCTGAGGACAACTTGATTGAGTACTTTTTGGTCGAGGTCGCGGGCGGTACGTTGAAAATCGACACAAGGCCATCCGTTCTCTTTTCTGCCAAGAGACCGATCAAGTTCTATCTGACTGCCAAGAAACTGGACACGATCGTCCTCTCCGGCAGCGGCAACATTGACGCGCCGGACTTGGAGGAGGAGCGGATCTCGATCATCATCAATGGCTCCGGCGATCTGCAGGCGGACGACCTAAGCGCAGACAAAATCACACTCAAGGTCAGCGGCTCGGGCAACCTGGATGTCGAGAGCAGCCAAACAGGGCGACAAGAGATTGACGTCAGCGGCTCCGGCGACGTGCGGATCGACGATCTGGAGGCGGACGAGTTGCAAGTGCGCATCGATGGCTCGGGCAACGTGCGGATATCGGGCGGCGAGGTCGATGAGCAGCGGATCTCGGTCTATGGTTCTGGCGATTATCGCGCCCGTAATCTGGCGAGCGAGGGATCCGACGTGACCCTCACCGGCAGTGGCTCGGCAGACGTCCGGGTGAGCGAGCGGCTGGAGACCGAGATCACCGGCAGCGGCGACGTGAGCTACATTGGCAACCCCGACATCTCGCGGACGATCACCGGGTCGGGGGATTTGGTGAGCGTTGGGGATTAGAGATTGATGATGGGGGTAACCTGGCGTAAGGTTTGGCGAGATCTGTGGCACAACAAGGCGCGCACCGCTCTGGTCGTCCTGGCGACGGCGGCGGGGGTCTTCTCTTTGGGCATGACGTTTGGCATGGCCGGCCTGATGCGCCAAAAGATGATCCAGGCGCATCGCTCGACGGTCATGGCGCACCTGCGGTTTTGGACGGCGAGCGTGTTCCAGCAAGACGTGCTGGAGACGATCGCGCGTGACCCAGAGATTGCAGATGTGGAGGCTGTCGCCGGGGGCGAGTTCCGCTGGCGGCTGGCGGACGAGATCGAGTGGCGCACCGCGGACCTGGAGGCCCGCCCGGACTATGAGGGGCAGCGCATGAACCGGGCCGAGCTGCTGGAAGGGGACTGGCCCACCGGACGCGCGCTGGTCGCGGAGCGCCTGTCGGCCGAGTTCTACGACATCGGACCCGGCACGACGATCGTCGTCGATTTCGGGCCACGGGAGCGGCGGTTGCCCGTGTCCGGCGTCGCGCGCGGGCAAATCGTGCTCCCGCCGCAGTTCAGCGACGTGGCCACTTTTTACGTCACGCCGGAGACGCTGGCGTGGCTGACGGGCCAACCGGAGGGATACAACGGACTCTTTGCCCGATTGGAGTCGTTCAGCCAGGAGGGGGCTGAGGAAGCCGCGCAGCGGAGCGGGCAGCGGCTGGAGCTTATGGGATTGGCCAGGACGGGCGAGGGTTACTTTATCACCGACCCCGACGTCCATTGGGCGCAGGAGCAGCTCGATACGATGCTGCTGGGTATGGCGGTGATGGGCGTGATTTCGTTGGGGCTGAGCGCCTTTCTGATCATCAATACGATGAACGCCGTCATCGTGCAGCAGGTGTGGCAGATGGGCGTGATGAAGGTCGTCGGTGCGACGTTTTGGCGCGTGGCGCGCATCTACCTGGCGACGGCCTTGGTCTATGGCGCGTTGGCTATTCTGTTGGCCGTGCCGCCCTCGGCTTTCGCCGCCTACGCCATATCAGCCTGGTCGCTCGATCTGTTCAACGTGCCTTTTGACTCTTTCGAGATCGTGCCGTTCGCCTTGCTGGTCCAGGTCGTCGTGGGATTGGCCGTGCCCCTGCTGGCGGCCCTCGTGCCGGTGACCGCTGGCGCGCGCACGACGGCGCGCAAGGCGATCGGCACGCGTGGACTGGGAGGCGGGTTTGGACGCGGCCTGCTCGACCAAGTGGTGGCGCGTGTGCGTCGGCTGCCGCGCCCGCTGATGCTCAGCCTGCGCAACACGTTCCGGCGCAAGGGGCGCATCGCGCTGACGCTGGCCACCCTGGCGCTCGGCGGCGCGATGTTCATCGTCATCATCAGTGTGCGAGATTCGATGAACGCCACCTTTGACGCGCTGCTGGCCGATTTTGGTCACGACGTGATGGTCAGCTTCGATCGCCCGCAGCGGGCAGAGCGATTGGTGGAAGTGGCCGGGGGTGTGTCCGGCGTGGCGCGCGTGGAGGTTTGGAGCGGCGCGTGGGCCTCGATGTCGTTGGACGAGGGCGGCAAGCGCCAGGCGTATCTGTGGGGTGTGCCGTCCGATTCTGCAATGTTCAGCCCGCGCATCGTCGCGGGGCGTGGGCTCGTTCCCGGAGACGGCCGTGCGATACTGCTCAACACAAAAATCGCCGAGGATGAGGGCATCCGGCTCGGTGATCGGATCGAGCTCGCCGTCGGCGAGAGAGAATCGACCTGGACGGTGGTGGGGTTGGTGCTCAACATGCACAACAACCAGCGCGAGAACTTTTGCCCGCTGGACGCGCTGGCGTGGGAGATTGGCAGTGTCAACCGGGGCAATGTCCTGATGGTCGAGACCAAGTTGCACGACCTGGCGACGCAGCAGCAGCAGGTGGCGCGCGAGTTGGATCGGGCTTTGACCGCGTACCGGATCGATACCGATCGCGTGGCGACCGCCATCGAGGAGCGCGAGACCGAGCGCTCGATGTTTCAGGGCATGGTCGGTATTATGCTGTCTATGGCTGTCATGGCGGCCGCGGTGGGCGGTTTAGGGCTGGCGAGCACCATGTCGATCAACGTGGTCGAGCGCGGGCGCGAGATTGGCGTGATGCGCGCCACCGGTGCCACGTCGCCGGCCGTGGCCGGGATATTTATCGGCGAGGGAGTGCTGGTGGGGGTGTTGAGCTGGCTGCTGGCCGTGCCCATCAGCTACCCTGGCGCGCTGTTCTTTAGTGACGCGCTCGGCGATTCGTTGATCAACATTCCGCTTGAATTCACCTATTCGGTGGACGGGGTGGGGTTCTGGCTGCTGATCGTGGTGGTCCTCTCGGCGCTGGCGAGTTTGTGGCCGGCTTTGCAGGCCACACGGGTTAGTGTACGTGAGTCGTTGGCATACGAGTAGGCTCTGATGAGCGATTCACGCGACGGCACTCTGAGCGGAGCGAAGAGTCTCCCAAGAATGGCTGAGATTCCTCGCTCCGCTCGGAATGACGTGCGGAGGAAGTGTGCTTGCCCATCACGGTTCTGATAAGCACTTGATAGTCTCCCGTTAGCTGGGCGATAGGCAGCAACTTTTGGGATGTGGTATCGTAGTACAGAATGGCAATCTAGAACTTGCAGGAGGATAAAAGTGAAGAAGGAACGTGTACTCATAGGATTGGTGTTGGTAGCGGCGGCGGGGCTGTTGGCCGGGTGCGGTGGCGCTGCGGCAGCATCGGAGCCCACCGATATCCCGGTGGTGGCCGACGCGTCGAGCGACGTCGTGGTGGCCGAGGCCGTGATTGAGCCCGCCCGCTCGGAGGAACTGAGCTTTGAGATGAGCGGCAAGGTCGTCGAGGTGCTGGTGGTGGAGGGCGACGTGGTGAAAGCTGGCGACGTCATTGCCCGTCTGGAGACGGAGGACCTCGACCGGGCGCTGGCGAACGCCGACCTGAGCCTGCGCCAGGCCCAACTGCGGCTGGAGCGGCTGGAAAAGCCGCCGGAGGAGCGCGACGTGGCGTCGGCCGAGGCGGCCATCGTCGACGCCCAAGCGGCGTACGGAGAGGCGGTCAAGCAGCTGACGCTGACCGAGCATAGCCAGGCCACGGGCGACGACGTACGCGCGGCGCGCTACGCCCGCGATGAGGCGTACCGACTGTACCAGGACCTGGTGGCCAAGCGGGACCGGGGTGTGGAGCACATCGGCGACAGCGTGGTGGCGCGGGCGCACGACGCCTACCTGGATGCCGAGGGACGCTATAACCGGGCGGTGGAGAACGCCGAGTTCCAGTTGCTGTCGGCGCGCAACGCGGTGAACCAGGCACATCGCGCGGTCGAGCAGGCGGAGCGGGACCTGGAGGCGGCGCTGGAGGAGCCGGACGCGCTGGATCTGCAGGCGGCCCGTTTGGACATCGAGGCGGCGGCGCTGGCGCTGGAGGAGGCGGAGAGCGCGCTGGCGGATGCCCGGCTAGAGGCGCCTTTCGACGGGACGGTGACGACGCTGAACATCGACGTCGGGGACACGATCGGTGCGGGTCAATCGGCGCTGGTGCTGGCGACACTGGATCAATTGCAGGCGGTGACGAAGGACCTGACGGAGCTGGACGTGGTGCGCGTGGAGGTGGGGCAGGAGGTGGTGGTCAGCGTGGACGCACTGCCGGACGAGGTTTTTGCAGGCACAGTGCGCGAGATCGCGCTGCAGCCGGGTGACTATCGCGGCGACGTGGTGTACGCGGTGACGGTCGACTTGGCTGACGACCACTCTCCACTGTACTGGGGCATGACGGCGCTGGTGGAGATTCAGGCGCAGTGATGTCGCGTGCCTGCGCGATTGTGAAACGATACCCTCCCGCAGGCCGTGTTTTCTCCAGACCTGCGGGAGGTTGGTTGAACAGCGAGAGGTGGAATGCCAATGGGTCGCACAAGACGACTTGTGAAAAAGAAGCTGAAAACCGTGAGCAAGATCGTTGGCGGGATCGTCCTCGCCCTCGGTCTGCTGCTGGCCGGTTTCGTCATCCTGCAGCCCAAGCGGCGTAGGATAGTCGTTCAGTGTGTTTAGGAGAGATCATTGATGAGAGTATTGGAGCGGCGTTGCGACATCGACTGGCTGCGCGTGCTGGCCGTATTGGTGCTGATACCCTTTCACACCGCGCGCATCTTTGATATCTGGGAGCCTTTTTACGTATCTTCTCAAAAAAGGGGG
>CAZKDJ010000218.1:0-3037 GCA_964551295.1 uncultured Anaerolineales bacterium
CCTCCCCGGCCATAGACACGGGGAGAAAAAAAAAGCGGACGCCGGAGAGCCGTCAGCTTCAATCCAACGGCGATCAACAGCATCACCGGGGTGCAGAACAACAGCGCAAGGCCACCTCCCACATAGTCCAGGAGCGTCTTGAGCACGGCGTCGATACCCGTGATCCGCATCTGCTGAACGGCGAGCAGCGGCACGAAACCCCGATTGACAACCTCCACTCCGGAGGCAAGCGTTTGATAGAAACCTGGGGCCATCTTGATATCAAACCCGTTCCGCTGTGCGCACTGGCGAATGACCTCATCAAACGTCTCCCAGGCCACGGCATTGGGCACGATAATGACCTCGCGTACCCCTTTCTCGTGGGCGATGCGGCCCAGATACCGGGGAGAGCCCAGCACACGCAAATGCTCGGTCACCCGCGTGCCGGTGGGAACAAAGTCGTCCACAAAACCCACCACCTCGTAACCGGGCGAACGGCTCCACTGGCGCGCCAGCGCCTTCCCCTGCTCGTTGTTGCCCACGATCAACACGCGGATGACGAACATCCCATAGCGGTGGCGCAGCCAAAAGGCAAAGCGGCGCAAGAAAAAGCGTCCGCCGCCAACCAAGACGATGGAAAATCCCCACGAGAACAACAACCACAGACGCGAGAAGGCAAACGTCCCGCGCCAGAAAAAGCTGACCACTACCAACACCAGCACGCCGAAGGAACATCCCTTGACCACCTGACCATACTCCTTCGGGCCTCCTAGGAGAAGGGAAGGATCGTAGAGTCGTAGACAGACAAAGATGAACACCCAGGCGGGAACGGATACCAAAACCAACAGGATATAGGTTTGAGAATCGTATGGCGCCCCATAGGACATGAGGCCACTCTGAATGCGCACCTCGTAGGCCAGCCAGAGTGAGGCCGCAACCATCAGGCCGTCCAGCAGGACCAGCAGAGAGATGAGCAAGCGATGTTCGTTAGGCCTATACAAACGCATCCTCTTTGAGAAAACTCGGTTGTCGATCCATGGCGACAAACAATCGTGGCGAGGCGTTCATCAGCACCTGGGCGCCGCTGTTCTCGAAGCAATAGTCCATCCGTCGCAACCCTTCCCCCTCCAGGGCGTGCGTGACGCGCTCGCGGGTACCCTCACCACAGTATACCATGAAAAACCCGCCTCCTCCAGCCCCTGTGATCTTGCCGCCGATAGCGCCATTAGATTGGGCAACCTGATAGCAGTGATCGATATAGTCCGTGGTCACCCCCGGGGCGAACTCCTTCTTGCACTGCCAATTGCGGTTCAGCAGCTCTCCGAACTGCTTCAGGTCTCCCCTTTGGAGAGATTGCTGGACATCATGCGCCATCATCCGCACGGCGTGGAGCGCTTCCACGACCCGTGGATCCCGCTTCTCGCTGGCCCGCTTCTGATGATCCAGGATCCGGCTGGCGCTACGGGAGGAGCCGGTGAAAAAGAGCAGCAGGTTGCGCTGCAATCGCCCCAGCGTCTCTGCCGGCAGCCACAACGGCTCGACGGTCACGCCTTCGCCTGTGAAGGTGATGGCGTTGAGCCCGCCAAAGGCGGATGCATACTGATCCTGCTTGCCGATGGGCTGGCCCAGCTTTTCGATCTCGATGTGACAGGCCAGCTCGGCCAGTTCCTGGCGGGTGAGGGGCAGGCCCTGGGCGGCGGCCAGGGCCTTGATGATGGCCACCGTCACGGTGCTGGAGGAGCCCAACCCCGTGCCGGGCGGGATCTCGGAGGCCAGGAACATCGAGAGGCCACTGATGACGCCAAAGTGATCCAGGATCGCGCGGGGCAGCCCCAGGTCGTCGTCCCACAGGGGCGGGTCGTCCCCGTTATAGCGATAGAAGGCGCGATAGTCCGACGAGGTGATCTGCAAACCATTCTCGTTAATCACGTTGAGAAAGACGTAGAAATACTTGTCGATGGTGGTGTTGATTACAAAGCCACCGTACCGATCGTAGTAGGCCGGCAGGTCGGTACCGCCGCCAGCCAGGCTGATGCGAACTGGAGCGCGGACGATTAACATGGTTATACCCTCCCAAACATCACACACTTCAACACCTGGATTATTGCGTACTGAGCTGTAATCCGCCCTTGCATTATTCGTTCACTTTACGCACTGTTCCCAACGCCTCCATCTGTGCCTCTGCGTCGGAAGAGTAATCTCGAAAGTCCGGCTGCTCCTGCGCCCAGGTAATGTAGCCATCTACAATTTCGTCCAATGAAACTACCGGCTCCCAACCTAGAGTCTTGAGCTTACTAATATCCGAGAAAACGTGACGCGTGTCTCCGAAGCGGTAGAGACCGGGCACCTCGGCCTCAATGTCCACCCCCGAACGCCGCGCGATGAGACGAGCATATTCCAGTACGCTGACCTTCCGATCACCGCCGACGTTGAAAACCTGATAGTCAGCGCGAGCATCCTCCAGTGCTAGCAAATTGGCCTGAGCCACGTCGTAGACCGAGACATAATCCCGCAACTGGTGCCCGTCTTCGTAGCAGATGGGTGCCTTGCCATTAAGCAGACGTTGCGTGAAAATGCGCAGTACGCCCGAGTAGGCATTGCGGAAGGACTGGCGCGGTCCCTGCACAATGGAGTAACGCATAGCCACCGACGGAACACCATACCGCTCTCCCAGATTAAGTGCTATCATCTCCTGGGTATACTTGCTCATCGCATACTGGTTATGCGGATTGACCACTGCCTCATCCGTCCATTGAGGTTCCAGAAGCTCCCCGCAAACTGGACATCTCACATTCCATTCTCCTCGCCGCAATTGCACTTCTTCACGCAGCGGCGGATAGCACACGCTCCCATCACCTCCGTTTCGCCGTTCACAGCTTGCGCAGCAATACTTTGCCTCACCATACGTCGCTTGAGAACTAGCTACAATGACCTTTTGTACTGCTAATTGCTTTTCTACGATGACCTCATAGAGCATCGCTGTCCCTACGCTGTTGACGTGGAAGAACTTGCTAAAATCCGGCAAGTAGTCCTGATAGGCCGCCAAATGGAAGACGGC
>CAZKDJ010000218.1:3047-6618 GCA_964551295.1 uncultured Anaerolineales bacterium
CTACGCCTGCAAGGGCCTGCTCCCACGCAGCCCGATCGCGCACATCACCCCAGACAAACTCCACGTCACCCAAAGGGACGTAGCTGGGGATTTGTCCATCTACGTGGACAGGGGGAGCCAGGCTATCCAGGATACGCACCTGGTACCCTTTTTCCAGCAACAAGTCCACCGTGTGCGAGCCGATAAACCCTGCACCACCAGTTACAAGCACCTTCATTCGCTTATCTCTCCCTCAGTAATTCTTCCCCGCCAGAACATACCACACTGCCCCCGCCAGGATTTTCAGATCCAGCCACAGCGACCAGTTCTCGATGTACTCCAAATCCAGCTTTACCCATTCATCAATGTCTCGCGGTTGACCACGCAAGTGCCACAAGCAAATTCCACCTGGCTTGACATCAAGCTTCTGCCTTTGCCATCCGTTGAACTCCTCCCATTCGTATTTCAGCACGGGACGCGGGCCAACCAAGCTTATATCTCCCTTGAGCACGCTCCACAGTTGCGGCAGTTCATCCAGGCTGAACTTACGCAGAACACGGCCTACTGGTGTGACCCGAGGGTCTTCTCTCATCTTGAAGATGGGGCCACTTGCTTCATTCTGATCCAACAGTTCCTCTTTCATTTCATCGGCACCATCGACCATGGTACGAAATTTGTAGGCCTTGAGCGGTTTGCCGCACTTGCCTACTACCGGCCAGCGGTAAAGTATCGGACCGGAAGAGCTAAGCTTGATAGCTAAAGCAATTAAAATCATCAAAGGACAAGCCAACACCAGCAACACAAGCGAGATCGCTATATCGATTAGCCGCTTGATAAACCAAGCGAAACCTCTCTGTCCATTCGATATACCTTCTATTTTCGTTGACCGTGACACACAGCCCATCCTTCCCCAACTTTGTTCCTAACTACGTTGCGATCCTATGAAAAGGCCCACAGCATTGCTAACCAATCGAGAACCAAACAACAGACGGCCCAGAGCTATCAAGCTATACCCAATCATTCGTAAGATATGAAGCGGATAACGGAACCACATCTCCGGGGCTGTCTTGACCGAATAGCGTGCCCTCAGCCAGTCCACATCGGGGAGAAAAGTAAATTTGATCATAGAGATGAGATCGGAAGGCCGATCCAATAGGATCATATGCCAGAAGCGCTCCTCTTTGCCGACGAAGAAAGGCTTGACAGAATCAACAACTCTTTCCAGACTCACTATTCGCTCCATCACAGCCATCCTATAGCGAGGGGGACACAAATCTCTCATTGCCTCAACTGGTACGGATATCCCCAGAAGCTCACCACAAAAGCGCAGAGCGAAGTATGTTGCGAACTTGATCCTGAACTGTACGGCACGTTCAACCACGTGCTCCCAGTTCAACTTATAAACTCGAAGCGCCCGTGCCAGGTCTACATACCTGAGAAGTCCTTGATATTTGTGGTTGATTGCCATATGAGCGCACAGATGCAGGATTGTATCCTCAGGGCACAATTGAAGTGTACATTGACCAGCAATATCTATGGGGACCGCACGTTGCCAAAACCCATCCACATCAACTCGAACTACATCTCTATACCAGTCGAAGAAAACCAAGTGCCAGTGCAAGTCCAACTCAAGGGAAACTCTGTCTTCTTTTCTAAATGGCATCCCTTTCAAGAAACGCCAGCGAAAACTCGCTGAACGACCGAACGGATCTGGGCTAATTTGATATCCGGCTGCGAGCAAAAAAGGCTTGACACGTACTATGTCAGCTTGGCGAATAAGCAAATCCAAATCCCCCATAGGTCTCAAGGCTGGGTCGGCATAAAGTGTCTGTGCCAGTACGCCGCCTTTCAGTGCTATGACAGGGATGCCCTCTCTGTTGAACGTTTTCAGCAAGTACTCTATCTCCCGCTGGTCCAAAAGACTTCTGGCTACAGAGCCGAGATATGCCTTCTGCAGCCGATCTACGATTTGCTTAGGCACCATACTGTCTAGAGATGCCTCTCTCAGGTTAGCATACAAAAGAGGACCGACATTGTGCCGGATTGCCTTGGAGATAACTCTATCCCAAGCAATACCGCTTCCTCTAGTTGGGACACACAGCACCTCTTCTCCATCTTTGAGCGCGTTCAACAGGAACTGACCTTCGGTCGAGAGCGTCATCTTCCTTCACTCGCAATCCCTACTCGTGAGAAGAACTCCTTATACTGTCGAAGTACCCGGTCGCGCGCAAAGTTCTCCTCCGCAAAAGCACGGGCGTTACGTCCAAACTGATCCGCTCTTTCAAGATCACTGTGGATCTGGCAGATAGCATCCGCCAGTTCTTCTGGTGACTCTGGCTGGACCACCAGGCCGCACTGTGCCCGCCGGATGTACTTGGCCGCCTCGCTCTCTGGATGCACGGCAGCCACAATAGGGCGTCCAGCTGCCATATAGGTGAGGAGTTTAGACGGAATGACCATATCTACCACATCAGCGCGTTGGTTGAGGAGCAGCACATCGGCAGCGGAGAGCATGTGCGGAAGTACATCCCTAGGCTGCAAGGGTAGAAATCGCACGTTGAATATGCTTTCTCGAGCCGCCATACCTACCAGACGCGCTTTGTCGGATCCATCACCGATGAGAAGGAAGATAGTGTCATCATGATCCCCAAGTTGCCCAGCCGCCAAGATCGCGTTATCCAGCCCTTGTTTGGCTCCCATATTACCAGCGTGAAGGATCACGAACAGATCATCATCGAGACCATGAGCATGACGAAAGACATTGTTCCCATCCATTGGACGAATGAACGTCGTGTCAACCCAGTTCGATATCACGTGGATTTTTGATCCCGGCACACCTCTGTCCTGCAAATTCTCGGCAAAGCCCTGACAGATGACCAAGATGTCCTCTGCTTTGCGATAGACAAAATCCTCCAAAAAATGCGCCAAGCGGATCAAACTAGGGTTCTCCAACATTCCAACCGCAATGGCCGCATCTACTGCCAAGTCCTGAAGCTGAAAGATGAAGCTCGCCCCTCTTATCTTGCTGAGCAACCAGGCAGTCGCGCCCAATTGCACCGGGGGACCGACCGCCAAGATGACATCGACGTCACCAATCATCAACCCTGACAAAAAAGTCGAAATGGCCAGAGAGGTATCGTACAGAATGCGTTGCCAGGCATTTGGTTTTCCCGGCAGATAGGTGTAACCACGACACACATCAACGCCATTCCTCTCCTCGCGCAGGAAACGCTTACCCCGATAGAGATCATGGATCTCCCATTCTGGATAGTGTGGAAAGGTGGTCGCGACGAATACAGAGTGTCCATTTTCGGCGAGATGCTCGCATAGCTCGGCGGTGAACGGTCCAATGCCAGTCTTCTCTGGAGCATAATTCATCCCCATCACCAGAAGATTCACTCGCCTATCTCCTTCCACGCTATTGTCTTCAATGAATTGCCCCATTGTCCTAGAAAAAGATTCACAATGTAGAATGCGAACCTAAACAAGGTGAACAATGGCTCTCGCTCAAGCAATCCGTAGATGCGGTAGGTCCACGGTTGATAGTAGATAAGGTGATGCCGAAACGCCCACCGATCTGCTCCTTCCTTGG
>CAZKDJ010000219.1:0-6562 GCA_964551295.1 uncultured Anaerolineales bacterium
CACGTCCGCCCCGGCCTCGTGCCGGTGGGTCGGGGGCCGGACGTCACAATGCCGGCGTGCGGTGCCTCGACGCCGATGGTGGCACCTAAGCGGGAGTTTCGGCTCCCATCGGCTCCGCCCGGGTGTAGCGCGGTCGGCGGCGGCTCCCCCGGGTAAAAGCAACGGCCGACTAAGCTTGTAGATGTCTCTGGTCGATTTCTTCGGACGCGAGTTCGATTCTCGCCATCTCCACCAAAGAACGAGGCTGGCACTTGACTGTGCCAGCCTCGTTGCGACTCCTGCCTCTCCGGATCAGTGCACAGCTTCCTTGCCGCTACCCGACCTGGCTCTAATTCTTCAGAATCATTGCACGGCCGGCAGTATGTAGCGAACGACTATCTCGTCCACCGGCTCCCGTCCCACATAGTTTCCCCCAGTGAAGACAACCACCAAGTTCAAACTGGGAAACACGATAATTCTTTGTCCACCCCAGCCGGTCGCATAGAAAGAATCGACAGAAGTCGAACCCGAGCGATAGGTCTTTAGCCACCACTGATAGCCGTATTCACCTGTCCCTGAAAGCGAAGCGTGCCCTTTCGTTGACTCCTCGACCCACTCCTCTGAAACAATTCGCTCGCCCCTCCAAACGCCCTGATTCAAGAACAGGTAACCAAACTTTGCCATGTCCCTGGGCCGCAACCTGAGATTGCCGGATGCATGGACCATGTCTGAGTTGATGTAATCCCACTCATAGTCGGTGATACCAAGAGGAGCAAACAAATACTTCTGGGCAAAATGGTCTATCCTCAATCCAGAAGCCTCTCGAATGATCTCGCCCAGCAGGTTCGTTCCTCCGCCATTGTAGTACCATTCCGTGCCGGGCTCGCTAACCACAGGTTTCGACAGAATATACTCTTTGGGATCAGAAACGATGAACAACTGGATGAGGTCATTCCTCGTGTCACCATAAGAAAGCGCCATTTCGTTCCACTCCAGCCCCGAAGTCATGGTCAGTAGATGGTATAGGGCAATCTTGTCTTTCTTCTCATCGTTCAGGCTGGCATATTCAGGAAAGAACGCAAACGCCCGCTCATCTACCCCCTCAATTAAACCTTGGTCTATGGCAATGCCCACAAGAGCAGAGATAAAACTCTTGGTGACCGAGGCCAAGTTGTGAGTCGTATCGACATCAAACTCGGTGAACTCCCCTCGGTATGCATCACCGTTGTAGTCAAAGGCATAACCATCAAAATACTCCTCAAAAACCAACTTGCCATCTTTGACGATCAGGATGCTATGAATGTTCTGATATGTGCCGTCATCGATGCACGCGACTGCTTGGTCGATTTTCTCTTCACTTATCCCGACCTCGCTCAGGCTTGCCGTCTGCCAACCATCGCCTGTCCGCACGGGTGCGGAGGATGTGTGTGCTGGCGCACAGGAAACCAACAAGATCGCGCAAGCCAACACCACCGGCAGCAAAACTTTCAGCACCTTTCTTTTCATCTTTTCCTCCTGTCATCAAACGAGAAACCCTACCTCTACACGGCAAGTGCAGACACGCTATTCCAACACATCGCCTAACTTATATGCCAGCTTACCATATTCTCCGCGCAAGGTCAATGGGCGCCCCCCCGCAGCACAGTCCGTCCCAGCGGGATCTCCTTCACACACCCACCGACCAGCGGTGATGAATCACTGGCTTGCATCAAGGCGCAGGACGGGGTAGAATTCAGCCATCACCATGTCCTCACCATTCGTCCGCAAGGCTTTGCTACAAGAGCCCATCGACAAAGCCCGCTGCCTAACGTGCGAGCGGCGCTGCGAGCTGGCCGACGGTCAGACGGGTTGGTGCCGCACGCGCCAAAACCGGGACGGCACGCTCTACACGCTGATCTATGGCGCGGTCTCCTCCCTCTCCTGCAACCCCATCGAGAAAAAGCCCCTGTACCACTTTTACCCCGGCTCGGCGGCTCTCACCGCCGGATCGTGGTCGTGCAATTTCGACTGCCCCTGGTGCCAAAACTGGGACATCAGCAAGCAGCCACCCTTCGGCTCCGCTCAGGGCAGGCCCTCCGGCGGCGAATACATCCCGCCCGACGAGTTCGTCGCCCGCGCGCAGACGCTCGGCTGCCAGGGCACCTCCATCAGTTTCAACGAGCCCACGCTGAGCCTGGAGTGGTCGCTGGAGGTGTTCCCCCTGGCGCGGGAGGCCGGACTGTACAACACCTTTGTCACCAACGGTTACATGACCGAGGAAGCGCTGGCGCTGCTGATCGAGGCCGGGCTGAATGGGATGAACGTGGACGTGAAGGGAAATGCAGAGGCAGTGCGCCAACGCTGTGGGACGGATGTCGAGGTCGTGTGGCGCAACTGCCGCCGGGCACGGGAGCGGGGTGTGTGGATTGAGCTGACCACGCTCGTCATTCCCGGCGTGAACGACGACGGCGACACCCTGGAGGGAATTGCCCGCCGCATCGCCGTCGAGCTGGGCCGAGATACCCCCTGGCACATCAGCCGCTACTACCCGACCTACCAGTTCACCACCCCACCCACCCCGCTGGCGACGCTGGAACGAGCGCGGGAGATCGGGTTGGCAGCAGGACTGCATTACGTGTATCTGGGAAATGTGCCCAGCCACCCCGCCGAGAACACCTTTTGCCCGAACTGCGGTACAACACTGGCCGAGCGGGGCCTCTTGCAGTTGCTACGGTGCGAGGTCACGCCCAAAGGCCGCTGTCCCTCTTGCGGAGAAGAAATCGCCGGTGTAGGTTGGCGTTGGAGGTAGGATGCAGGGAACCTGGCAAGTTGACCTAAAAGAACCCCCGCTTTCTTCGGACGCGAGTACAAACGATAGCATCAACGACGTCGTCTAAGCAAGCAGGTGGAAGTAACCAACAACGCGATGATGGCTATCCCCCACGCTAACTGCCTTCGCCCACCGTCCCCCCGGGCGGCGAAAGAAGTAAGATTGACAGCATTAGGGGCAGTCGTCCATTCGTCCGTCAAAGTATATTCACAGTAGTCGGCAGGGTTCATAGTACGGTACGTCTGGTAAGTGACCTGGCCGCTACCCACAATAACCCTGACAAATGTACTGGGGGCACCGGTATCTCCAACCCCACGGGCGTGTCCGGCATCGATCTGCCAGACACCGGCTCCACCTATCACCCCATTTTCATCTATCCTCACCGCGCTGTAGTTGTGCGTGTGCGCACAGAGGTAAGCCGTCACTCCCTCCGCCACGAGCAAATCCCAGAAACGATTGCGGTTGGACTCGTGCTGGTTCAGACTATCGAACATGTGCCGTTCCCGGCCGGTGTACTCGTCGGGTTGTGGGAAGGCCGGCTCGTGGCCGATCACAAAGACAAAGGGGAGACTGTTCGCTGCCAAGTCATCGACCAGCCAATTATAAAGGTGATCGGGAACATCTCCATCCGTGGATGTATCGCCTCCCACGTCACAGTACTCGTTGAGCACCACGAAGTGGGCGTTTTCATAGTCGAACGAAAACGTCGTCGTCACACAGCTTGATGGCCCGACGTTCACAATGTCGGGTGGGATACCAGTGCCGTTGGGGTCGTAATCGTAATTCCGCAGCCAATCCATGTTCACGCCAGCGGCATCCGTGTGCCGTTGCCCACCAGGGTAATCCACATAATAGCCTCCTACTTCACCTCCTTCATAGGGCAGCTCGTGGTTTCCAACCACAGGATACCACAGGTAACTCGCCCCCAGGACATCTGTGATCGTCCACTCTGTATTGAGTGTGGGATCCAGGTCACCGGGGACGAGCATAAATACTCCCGCTCCCAATGCATCGATCGCCTCGCAAGCACCCCTATAGTATTCACATTCGTCATAAATGTTATAAGCAGTATTCGGGCCGGTAAAGTGTCGCTGGTCATTGGTGACTACAAAGACAAAGGGGGACTGCGAAAGGGCAGACTCGCTCCGCCCAAACACTATCAGTGCTAGCAGCAGCGCCAATGGGACGATTCTAGTTCGCGATTTCATGATATGCTCCCTTCAAGTCGACTAAAAAGCGTGCATCATGCACAAGACTATGCGACAAATCCCAATGCCTAATGTACTGCACTCCCTAAGCTCGTAGAGTGTCAAGCCCTTCGGATGAAACTTCAATGTCTAGACAGCAGTGGAAAGTAAAAGCGATACGTAACGAACTGGGCAGTGAGCTGTAAGTCATCTTGAACGACAACATCGAGCGGGTTGGCGGTGGAAACGACATCGCCGCTCCAGCCGGCAAAGCCCCAGCCTGTGGCAGCAACCGCCGTCAACTCGACCTCCTCCCCATAGGTGTAGACGGTCTGGTCAGGGTCCTTGCTCACCACCCCGCTGCCCGAGACATCGACCGTCAAGGTGTACTCCGGCACCTCCATATCGTAGCTCAGGGTGAACTGGCTATCGGCGTCGGTCTGGTACTGGTCAAGGGTCGGCGAATAGGTCCTGACCTGGATCTCGTCGTCCGCCGGCGAGAATTCCAGGATTCTCAAATAGCCACTTCCTCCGTTCGGA
Source organism: uncultured Anaerolineales bacterium (assembly GCA_964551295.1). Lineage (GTDB taxonomy): Bacteria > Chloroflexota > Anaerolineae > B4-G1 > B4-G1 > JAFGED01. The sequence continues at coordinate 4,516 of CAZKDJ010000219.1, forward strand.
TAGTCTTGATAATCCGCAAGTAACGTGTAGATGGTATTCCCACCATACGTGTCCGTTCGCCTGGCTTCATCGTGCATGTGACCACACAGCATGAGGAACAGGTTTGGGTTACCCAGTAATGCATTATAGATCCCCTGCCCCGGGCCCCCAAAACTGCCGTCAACGTCCAATATGTAGTGTGAGACGACGATGGCCCGCCGGTCGCTGTGGGTTGTCAAAAGGTCATCGGCCCAATTCAGGATAGCGGGAGGAATGTTCGTAGCGTTGTAATTGAGATTGATGACGATGAAATCCATCCCCCCGGCACTGAAGAGCGTGTAGTTGTTGTCATTATTGGTTCCGTAATGACCACCGTAGTAGCCCCTGCCCGAAAACCGAGAAACGCCAAAGTAGGCATTGTAATTAGTGGTCGGCTGATCGTGATTGCCGGGTACAACACCATAGGGGATACCATCTGGAAGCCCGGTAGTACCTGAATTCTCCAATAGCTCCATCGCATCCTCGGCATTGTCCCACTGAGCCGTACTACTGGCCGTGTTAACGATGTCTCCTTCATGGGCCACGTAGACAATGTTCAAAGCATCCTTGTTGTCCACGACCCACTGCGTCTGAGCGCTAAAAATATCCGGGCGGCTCTGCGAATAGTATTGAGTGTCCGGCAGGACGATAATCGTAAAATCCTCACCATCCGCCATAACTGACACAGGCGCAGCCACTCCCATCCCGATCAGGTTCAACGCCAGTCCTGCCAAAATCAACACGTACAATGCAAATTTTTTACGCATCATCTTCCTCCCCAGGATAAAAAGACGGCCCATCGTCTGCATGTCAGTTTATCACATCTTGGGCGCTAAGGCAAAATCTCCTACCCCGATCATCTACCCCACCAAGAACACCTTTTGCCCGAATTGTGGTACAATACTGGCCGAACGATGGGTGAAACTGGAGGCAGAATGCAGAGAACCTGGCAAGTTGACGTAAACGACGACCCCCTTCCCTGGCTGCTGGAGAAAGAAAACCCATCGGCGCGCTACCTGGCGCTGCGCCACCTGCTCGACTGCCCTGACTGCGATTCCCAGGCCGCCGACGCGCGGGCGGAGATCCCCGATTGGCCGCCAGCGCGCGAGATCCTGGCCCTGATGGACCCGGTCGACTTTTGGGGCCAGGCCGAAAAGCCCTTCTACGGCGGGGCGATGAGCACGCACGCTACGCTGCATCTGCTGGCCGATTTAGGGATGGACCCCACGCCCCAAATCGAGGCCGCCTGCGAGAACCTGCTCAAGCACGGCCAGCACGAAAGCGGCGGTTTTTCCGATGGCACGCAGGGACGCGTCCTGCTGTGCCATACGGGCAACGCCGTCCAGACGCTGATCCACTTTGGCTATCAGCGCGATCCACATGTGAAGCGGGCGCTGGCGTACCTGGCCGAACGCTGCGTCATACCCGACGGGCTGACGTGCCTATACGCCGACGGTGAGCAGTGCCAGTGGGGCATCGCCAAAGTATTGGGCGCCTTTGCCGACGTGCCCCCGGCCGACCGCACCGCCGAGCAGGAGCAGGCCACGGCGATGCTGGCCGACGCCGTGCTCGTCTGCTCCCCCGACTGCCAGGAAAAACACCCCGACTGGCTCAACTTTGGCTTTCCACTAGACTATCAGTCTGACCTGACCGAGCTGTGCGACGTACTGGCACGCCTTGACTATGGTCCCGATCCACGCTTCCAGCATTTTTTGGACATCGTCCTCGCCCAGCAGACCGCCGAGGGGCGCTGGATCAAGCGCGATGGTACCCGCGCGCTCCGGGTAGAAGACATAGGCCAGCCCAGCAAATGGATCACCATCCGTGCACTGCGGGCGATCAAGCACGCACACCGCGCCGTGTTGCAAGTCGAGCGGGCAGGATTGGACAAAAGGGGTGCCTAATGGGCCAAGCCGACCAAAAGATCATCGCGGGCCGCTACCAGGTCGTCCCGCGCACGCTGTGCTTTATCACCCACGGCGACGACGTGCTACTGCTGCGAGGCGCGCCCGATAAGCGCATCTGGCCG
>CAZKDJ010000220.1:0-6558 GCA_964551295.1 uncultured Anaerolineales bacterium
GGGTTTGTGGGGGGGTTCGCCCCCATCACACCCCCCGCCCCCCGGATTATTGAGATGATACCTTTTATCTTTGTTCAGTCTCTTGGATAGTATATGCTATTGTCTCTAAAATGGGAAAAAGCTGTTTGAAGGATTATCGATGTGTGGGCGGCAAGGCTGCCGCCCACACGCCTTTCTCAAACCGCCCTGGGGTTGTGATGCTACCCTGCGTGTCAGGCCAAGACAGGTGGGAGGTCACTGGCAGAAGGTTTCTTCTGCCAAGAGCGGCATAATCTCTGGCGCGATTTGAGGTGCAAAGTATTCCTCCAGGCGGTCGTCTAGCAAATAGTTTGCCAGGGCGGCCATGATCATACCTTGATCGAGCGCCAGGTGGCAGCGCGAGACCTGGCCCGTATCTACGTTCACGCCGTCGTAAAAGCCCAACTCGCCATAAATCTCAAAGTCGCGCCGAAGGTTTGCTAGGTTTTCCAGCGTCTCTTCTGGGGCAAACTCCAGCGCCAGGAAGGCTGCGTGCGGGGTCACGACACAGTTGGTGTATTCCTCGGGACGTGGCGTGGGTTGTGGCGTTCGGAGGGGAGGGCAAACACCCTCGACCATCGTCATGTCGTCGTTGGGACAGTAGCCATCGGGCCTTATGCCGAGGCAATCGACCCCGTACTCGCGATACTCATCCTGGCCGTTGTTGCTGGGTGAAAACCCCCAGTAGCCACACGTCGTCTCCTCCAGTCCGTGCTTGATCTGCGCCTGGATGTAGCGTGGGTGGTTGATCCCCCAGCTCGTGGGCCCCCATTCCGCTTCGGGCACGAACAGCTCGACCATCAGCGCCTCGAACATGCTTCCCCCCCAGCTCGGCACGATCTCCAATCCCTGGCACAGGTAACAATCCCCGCCGCATTGTTCCGGCCAATCCCCAGGGATCGTGTGGTACCGTAGGTTGTAGCTATCCAGGGGCAGCTCACCGTCCGCGATGCCGAGGTAGCTGCTGATGCGCGTCTCGGTGTTGAGTACATCGTAGTGGTAGCCGGCGTACTCGTTCGTGTCAGTCCAGTACCCCCCGTATAGTAGACCTACTTTGGAATCGTGGAAGAAGCCAAAATCCATATCCTGCAGCAGGGCATCGGCGCGGGCAGCGAACTGCGGTGTGGCCTCCCGAACGATCATCAGCGCTGTGGCCAGCCAGCCGTTGTCGACTGCGGAGAGGAAGGGGCGCACCGTGTCCCCGCTATCCGGCCACTTCGCGAGCTGCTCGCCAGTGGAGGCGTCGTACCAGTCGAAGTAAAAGCCGTGGGCGCGCTCCATGCGCTCCAGGGTGGCCAGTGTCTGGTCGATGCGGCTCTCTGCTTCCTGATCGTCGATGAAGCCGAGGTCGCGCGCTGCGACCGTGCTCCACAGATAGGCGCCTATGTTGGTCGGCTTGGTCTGGCGATGGGGGATGAAAGACCCATCGTCTGTCCGGCAGATTTTGTCGCCGGGCAGGCCGGTGTCAGAGTAGGTCATCTCTTCAAACGAGCGCCAGGTCGCGTGTGCTTGTTCGGTCAGAGTGATGCAAGTCTGTGTATCCTCCTGCTCTAGGCAATGTGATGGTATGGATGGAGTGAGGGTAGGAGTGGAGGTAGGAACCGAGGTGGGGGTGGAGGTAGGCGTGAGAGTAGGAATCGAGGTAGGAGTCGATGTGAGAGTGGGGGTAGGAGTGGGGGTGGGGCAGCCGCTGCACGCTTGCGTAACACTGCTGATTACCACCATCAATGGAATCAGCCACAACAAAAGGCGTTTGCGTTTAGAATGGGTGTTCATTATTTTCTCCTTTCTCTGTAGTTTTCCGTCTGTCTTTTGGCCTGAAATGCAACCCCCTTCGCGTTTTCAGTATACCATGAGGTAGGAAAATCTCGAGCATGACCTGGGCTATTTCTGAAGGAGATTGCGAAGAGCCTGTACTTGCAGACTTGTGTAGGCTGCGGTAGAATCAACTCTGTGGAGGTTGCACCATGGACTTTGATCTGGTCATCACCAATGGCACCGTCATCGATGGCACCGGTAAGCCGCGTTTCCGAGCCGATGTCGGTATCCGGGATGGCAGGATTGCCGCAGTCGCCAGCGGCGAGCGTTTGAAGGGCAGGCGGACGCTCGATGCCGCCGGTTTGATCGTTGCCCCTGGCTTTATCGATGTTCATTCCCATGCTGATTGGGTGCTCCCTTTGCCGGATCACGACGACATCCTGGCCCCGCTTGTGCTTCAAGGCATCACGACCCTGGTCGCCGGACAATGTGGCTTTTCGCTCGCGCCGGTCACGCAGGAATCCGTCCCTTTGCTCGATCACTCGGCTGAGCCGCTGAAGGATCGCTCCTTTCCCTATCGCTGGCGCACGATGGCCGAGTTGCTGGATGTCCTGGAGCGGGATGGTGTGCTGCTCAACACCGCCTTTCTGGCGGGGCATTGTGGACTGCGCTACGTGGCGATGGGGGAGCGCGCCGGGTCAGCCGTGCCGCCGACTGCTGAGGACATGGACGCTCTGTGCCGCCTCACGCGGCAGGCTTTGGCCGAGGGGGCGTTTGGCCTTTCGGCGGGGCTGGCCTATGTGCCGGGCGTGTTCGCGCGCGACGAGGAACTCCTTGCGCTGCTCCGCGTCGTTGCCGAAGAAGGAGGCGTCTTTACCGTCCACGGACGGGCGTATAGCTGGGTCTCCCCGCTCTACAGGCCGATGGCCGGGGGAACGCCTCACAACATCCGTTCCGTGCGGGATCTGCTGGAGCTGGCTCGCGAGTCCGGGGTCAGGCTGCAGCTCTCGCACCAGATTTTCGTCGGACGCCGCACCTGGCGCACGTATCCCACCGTACTGCGCGATATCGAGCGGGCGGCCGACAGTGGGGTGGACGTGGCCTTTGACGCTTTCCCCTATACCCTTGGTAATACAGAGATCAAGGTGGTCTTTCCGGATTGGTTTCTCGACGGCTTTTCCGTGAGCATCAACGATCCGGGGGCCTTGCGCCGCCTCAGGTGGGAGATCGACCTGACGCGCTGGCTGCTGGGGCTGGACTATAAGGACATCACGCTCATGTACGCCCAGGTGCCCGAGTTGGCCGATCTGGAGGGGTTGGACTTTGACGCCATAGCCCGCAGATTGGGGGTATCCCGTTTCGAGGCGTATATTCACGTGGCCCGGTTGAGCGCGGGCGAGGCGCGGGTGTTGATCAACACGTATTCAGGCGACGATAGGCACGAGGAACCCTTGCAGGCGGTACTCGCTCATCCGCTGTGCGCGTTCATGACCGATACCATTCTCACGCGGCACGGTCTGCAGAACCCGGCTTCCTTCGGCACGTTTCCGCGCGTCCTGGGGCGCTACAGCCGCGAGTTGGGGCTCTTTTCGCTGGAGGAGGCGGTGCGGCGGATGACGTCGTTCCCGGCGGGGCGAATGAGGCTGGCGGACGTGGGCCGCGTTGCCCGGGGCGCCTGGGGCGACCTGGTGGTGTTCGACCCGGAGACGGTGGCCGACAATACGACCTCTGACCGTCCAGAAGCCTCGCCGACGGGCATCCGCGCGGTGTTGATCTCGGGGCAGGTTGTGGCACAGGACGGAAAGATCGTGGGGGGGCAGCGACGAGGGCGGATCTTGCGCAAGCGCTGAAAGGGGGGAGGCCATGTCGAGACTGGCCGTGTATCTGGAGATTGGCGACGACGGGCGCTGTATGGCCCACGTGCCCGAGCTGCCAGGGTGCTTTGTGCGGGCGTCGAGCCGCGACCGGGCCTGGGAGCTGGTGCCTGCGACAATCCGCAACCATTATGCCTGGTTGCGCTGCCACGGCGAGCCTGCACCACCAGAGGAGGCGCCTTTTGGGATCAAGATCGCTGGCGAGGTCAGCGGCGTCGGGCCGTTTGATCCCGGAAGCACCGCCGCCCTTTTCCCGCCGGATCAGGGGGGGGATCGCGCCGGAGGAGATGGCGCGTTACTTTCGCCTGATGGCGCACTCCCGCGCCGATCTGCTGGCCCTGGTGCGCGACCTGCCGGACGGGGTGCTGGACTGGCATCAGGAAGGCACTTTTAGCATTCGCCATCTACTGTGCCACGTCGGCGATGCTGAGGAATGGTACGTCTCGCGCATCGCGCCCCAAGAGAACCTGCCGCCGGAGTGGGAGCACGACGAGGACCTGCCTTTATTCGAGTTCCTGGAGATGGAGCGACGCACCGCGCTTGAGCGGCTGCAGCAGCTCACCAGAACTGAGCGGACGAAGGTTTTCTATCCCCCGCGCTGGACCGACCATCCCGAGGAGCCGTGGACGGCGCGCAAGGTTCTGCGCCGTTTCCTGGAACACGAGCGAGAGCACACCGGGCAAGCCCAGGAGATTTTGCTGGCCTGGTGGGAGGCGGAGGGTCGGCGGGCCGAGACGGGTCCCAAAGAGACGTTGCTGGCTGCCCTATCGGCTGCACGTGCGGGATTGCTCCGTGCTGCTGCCCTGGTGCTGGTGGAGGAACGGGCGTCGCGCCGTATCTGCGGGGAATGGACGTTGCAGGACGTGTTGGGCCACGTGGCCGATTGGGAGTGGGTGGGCGTGGAAGGGCTGCGTTGTATGGCTGCCGGTCAATCGCCGCAGGTCGAGTATATCGAGAGCATCGACGCCTGGAATCAGGCCCACCGTGAGGCGCGCCGTGATCAGCCGTGGGAGCAAGTTTGGGACGATTTCCACGCGGCGCGAGAGGCGCTGGTGGCAGTGTTGCGTGACATGGCGCGGGACGATCTGGCCCGTTCGTTCGCCTTTCCCTGGGGACCGCAGGGCACGGCCTACCAATGGGTGGGCGTCTATGTCAGTCACGACCGGGAGCACGCACGCGACTTGGAGCAAGCGGCTAGAAGCCAGGTTGTGTGAGCGTGGGTGTTGAGTTATAATGCGGCGATACGTCCTACGAACATGATGATCGAGGTAGAGTAATGGTGGACGCCGTGGTTTTTGGCAACGTCACCCTGGACACCTTGTGCTATCCGGTGGATGACGTGCCACGCCATCAGTCGATTACCTTCGAGCGGGCTATCGTCGCCCCTGGGGGCTGCGGGTCCAACACCGCCATCGGGCTGTGTGCGCTGGGCGTGCCGACGGCGTTGGTGGCGCGGATCGGCACGGACGATGCAGCGTCGCTTGTAGAGCGGTATTGGGAGCGGGTTGGCCTGGACATGCGCTTTGTCCGCCGCGTTCCCGATAGTCAGACGGCCGTCAGCGTCGGGTTGATCGACAGCGATGCCCAGCCACGCTTTATCCATACGCCAGGTGCTAACACCATGCTGACGGCGGACGATATCGACGTGCCCGCCCTGGCCGCCGAGGGAGCGCGCTTCCTACACGTCGGCGGTTTTCTCGTCATGCCGGGTGTATCGGGTGAGCTATTAGCAGAGCGGTTGGCGGAGGCGCGTGCTTCTGGACTGCTCATCTCGCTGGACGTGGCAGTCTCGCGCAACAGGAGCAAGCCCGATGATGTGTGGCCCTGTCTGCCTCACGTCGACTTTTTCTTCTGCAACGCGCGCGAGGCGTGCTTTTTGACCGGGGAGAATGACCCCCGGGATGCGGCTCGCGCGCTGCGTACGCGCGGTGCTTGGGCCGTCGTGCTCAAGCTGGGTGCCGAGGGCTGCCGGATCGAGAGCCCTGGGCTGAGCGTGCACGTCCCCGGTGTGCCCGCCGAGGTGGTGGATACGACCGGGGCGGGAGATGCGTTTGCCGCTGGTTTCATCGCTCGTATGCTGCGCGACGATGACCCGGAAGCGGCGTGTCGGGCGGGCAACGCTGCCGGGGCGCGGATGGTCAGCGTGTTTGGCGCTGTGTCCGCCTGGTTCGAATAGACTAGTGGAGGTTTTTGATGACGACGAGAGCTAAAGTGGCCGTGCTGCGCACGCAGCCGGAGACGGTTTTGGAGGATTATCAGCGCTTGTGCGATCTGGCCGGGATGGCGGATGCGCTCGACGCAAACGCGACCACGATTCTGAAGGACAATATCTCTTGGCATTATCCGATGCCTGCGGCTAACACGACGCCGTGGCAATTGGAGGCGTCGATCCTGGCGCTGCGCAAGGCCGGGTTCGAGGATCTGGTGTGCGTGCAGAACAAGACGGTGGTCGTCAGCGCCTTCAAGGGCGAGGACCTGAACGGCTACGTGCCGATCTTTCGGCACTATGACATCCCGGTGCTGTACAATTTCAAAGACGAGGACATGACGTGGGTGAGGCACGAGCCCAAGGCCGAGATGCTGGCACTGAACAAGGTCTATCCCAAGGGGATATACGTTCCTGATTATTTCCTGGGCAAGAACATCGTCCATCTGCCGACGACCAAGTGCCACATCTATACGACCACCACTGGGGCGATGAAGAACGCCTTCGGCGGGCTGCTGAACACCCACCGGCACTACACCCATTCGTGGATTCACGAGACGCTGGTGGATCTGCTGGCGATCCAGAAGGAAATCCACCCCGGCATCTTTGCCGTGATGGATGGCACCACCGCCGGTGACGGACAGGGTCCGCGCACGCACACGCCGGTGGTCAAGAACGTGATCCTGGCCTCGGCCGACCAGG
>CAZKDJ010000221.1:0-6532 GCA_964551295.1 uncultured Anaerolineales bacterium
GTGTGCGGGCCCGGCCCGAGATCGGCGACTGCGTCAGGTTGGCGATGCGCGCGTGGAGCGTGGCCGTCGTACCGGAGGCGTACTCGACGAAGGACGGCTGCGCGCCCACCTCCACCACGTCCAGGTAGGCGTCCAGCCCGCGCAGGGCCGCGGTGGCCTGCGTGTGGACGTAGGACAAGATGCCATCTTGTCCTACAGCCTGCACGTCGGCTACCAGGGAAAAGTCGCCTACCTCCATCGGGGTGGCGACGACGGGCACGGAAAAGGCCTGGCCGGCGGCGAGCGTGACGGTGAAGGGGGATTGGAGATTGGAGATTGGGGACCCGTCCTGAGCGGAGCCGAAGGATTGGAGATTGACGGTGTAGGCCGTGAGCTGTGTGCCCCGGTTTTGCAGGGAGAGGGTGTAGGTGACGGGTTTGCCGATGAGCGTGAAGGTGGAGCCGGGTTGGAAAGCCACGTTGACGCCGTGATGGGCGACGCCGCACACCTGGTCTTGCAGGTCGGCGACAGCGACTTGCAGCGCGCTCAGATCGGAGAACAATGCAGCATCGCAGGTGGCGTGTCCCCCAATGGCGTCGCCGAGGGCGAGCAGATCGCCGCTGACGGCAACCAGGGGATCATCTTCGAACGCGTGCCCCAAAGCGCGGGCAGCGCTCGCCAGCCGGTCGCGCGCACCGGTGGAGAGCGCTCCCTCCCCACAACTGTACTCCACCTCCTGCACGCTGCTGATCAAAAAGCTCGAGAGGGAAGGCAAAACGGGATCGTCGGGGGCACACAGGAGCAGTTCCCGTGTGGTGACGGCCAGCGCGGGCGCGACGGCCACGGCGTCGACATCGACGGCGGTGTTGTTGATCGGCGTCGGGTCGGGCCCACCCGCGCCGTCGTCGGCAACGGAAACGGTGTTGGTGATGACGTTGACGCCCGCCGCCAACGGGTCGCCCACCTCGACGACGACCGTGCGCTCGGCGATACCGTCCACGTCCAGGTCGAACGCGGGCCAGGTGACCACGCCGCCCGCCTCGCTCCCACCCTCGCCGGCGGCGACGAAGGTGATGTGATCCGGCAGCGTATCGACGACGGATACGCCGGTGGCTGCCTGCCGCCCCACGTTGACCACCGTGAGCGTGTAGGTAAGCGCTTGGCCGGCATAGACCTCCGTCTCGCCGTTATCCTTGACCACGGCCAAATCGGGGCCATCGTGGCCGACGGCAGCCAGATCCAGCTCAGTGACGACGCCGCTGCGCCACGTGCCTAACTGCCCGGCGGCGTAGCCATCGACCTTGAAGAGGACGGCCTGCCCCTCGCGCCCGCCCTCGACCTGGGTCGTGGCGGGGTCGTCGGCGGGCACGTCGACGACGTAGACCGAGTCGCCGTCGGCCGTCCTGGAGGGAGCCTGGGCTACCTGGACCCCCCGCACCCAGGCTGTGACGGGTGTGCCGGCGGGCACGTCCGCCCCATCCAGCGTGACGGCGCCGTAAAAGCTGGATGGCAGCGGCGGCGCCTCGGCCGCCTGCACCGGCAGCACACCAGCCAGGGTTTGGAGCATCAGCGCCAATGCCAACGCTGTGTTTAGTTTTTTCATCGTACCCTCTCCTCGTTCGGAGGCAGTCGAGTACTTGATTTCGCCTCCGACTCACCCCGATTTTTGCGTCTGTTATCCACACACTGATGGGTTATGTTGAGTCTTGCACCTTGATCCAGCCTGCTTGCTCGTTCCGAATCGGCCTGAAAGCTCTCCGTGCGGCGGATCCACCTACTCTCCAACCGCACTGCTCTTATCGCGGTTTGCGCTTAAGGACCTGAGGAGACACAGCTGTATCAGGCCAAAGTATGATGTAGTAGTGGTCATCACCTTTGTAGTCACTGACCACGGTATCAAGTCCCCCATACAACACCAGAACCCTATACATGCCAGGAGGCACCTTGAATCGCTGGCGACCCGGTCCGGCCGGCGATGATAGGACCATATCCCCAGATTGCACCGCAAGACTACATTCCACTACATGGTCCCATTCATCGAACGAAAGATCGGCCGGCCGAGTCGCTGCGAGCTCGATGGTGACGCGGATACTCCCGCCATATCGGGCCGTACCGACCGCGACTAGACCAGGCAGGGTATCAAGACGATCACCAAATGCTCGTTCATTCCAGAGAGCACTGGTGTCAACTTGCAACTGTGCATCTTCGACGTAAAACTGGTGGTGGTCAACCGCAACAACGAACTCTTGTGGGTCTTCCAAGGTCATCACCTCCTCTGCCCGCGAACCCAACATTCTCCACAATAAGTATACCATTCCCACAACAGCCGCTATGCTGAGCAAGAACACTGAGCACAGAGTCCTCAAGCGTTTCGGCAAAGTCAGCCTCCGTCTGCTACCCCAAGACTACGGCGTAACACCCGGCATGTAGTACGGCACTACCACAGCCGCAAACGCGGCACCCGGCTCATAGCGGAGATCCCTTTGGTAGAATGTATTGAGTAAGCCGCCTTGGATGTGCTGTTCAGCGAGAGGGACCCCTGTGGTGAGGGCACCAACCCCACCAAATAACGTTGAGGCATAGGGGTACTCCTCACAGCTGAGAGGCGCATGTTTGCCTGGCGGGCAGGCTATCGCGCGGTTGGCTAACGTGAGGGGGTTCAATGGCCCGTTGTAGAACAGGAGCATCGGCCGCCCGCGAGCCTGAGCATACACCGTATGCGCAGCGATCGCGGGCGTCCGGGGCGCCGGGTACAGCAGGATGCCAATCTGACACGGATTCCACCCAGGCCATGTGAGCTCCATCTGTTCCAAACCAAGCCTATTATATGATAAGGCATAAACCACACTCAGCACATATCGATACTTGCAGGCTACCGCAGCCCCTATTGCGAGGGCACCAACTATCTCTGTAAGGGATCTCTTCATCATCTCCCAGTTGATGAACGACCATTCAAGCGTTGTAGAGGTGCAGCCACTAGGGTCAGCGTAGTTGACAGGATTGGCAGCAGCATACACATACCGATTGACGTCAATTGGCCGATCGACACTACAGCAGCTACAGCACTCGGCCTTGTCTTGGGAGAGGAAGCAGCCTGTGCGCGAGTCATAGTAGCGGGCGCGCAAGTAGTACAACCCTGTCAGGTCATCGTATCGTTGGCCCGTATACAGATACGGGTTACCCTCCCCCACCCCGCCTAGCAAGTTGCCATAGGCATCGTAGGCATACTCATGCACGATGTTACCCTCGATATCTACGAGCATACGAGTATTCCTCTGACCATCAGTCAGGTAGTAGCTAGAAACACTACCCTGGGTCTGGGCGATCACACTCTGGCCAGCTACTACGTAGCTGGCGATAGGCACACCATTGCCATCTGTCTCCAAGACAATGTCTCCGTACCGCGAGTTCTCATCCCAGATAAAGTTCGTCACCCCTGTCCCCGTTTCCTGACGCACCCGCCGTCCTTGCCAGTCATAGCCGTAGCCGACTTGGGTTCCGTCGGGTAGTTGCACACTCACAAGGCGATCTGCAGCGTCGTACTCGTATACAACAGCGCCAGTATCGTCTCCTATTCCAACCAGATTACCGCGTCCATCATATATATATTGGGCATCATCGGCGCTGACGAGCTGGTCCATTTCGTTGTAAAGGTAATCCGTACGCACGCCGCTCACAATCATCGAAGTCCGGTTGCCCGCCGGATCGTAGGTGTAAGTGCTCTCACGAACGACTGCTCCCGAGGCTTCTGACTGCGTCTCACTGATCAGTCGGTAGTCGCCATCGTAGCTCCAGTCAGTCGTCCGGCCGTCCGCTTCGGTCATACTGAGACGGTTGCCCACAGCATCGAGCACATACTCATAGGATGCAAGCATTATACCGCCTGCGTCTTTTTGGACGACAGACGTCATTCGGTTCAGCGCATCATAGCCAAAGTTGACCACGATTCCATTGGGGAGCGCCATCCGTGTCAGCATTCCAACATCATCGTAGCCGAAAGTGGTCGTCTCGCTCAATGAGTTCGTGACACTCACCAACCGATGCTCATGGTCATACGCATACAAAGTCGTCCCAGCAGATGTCGTCAACGAGAGTTGGTTGCCTGCCGCATCATACGAATACTGGACTGTCTCGCCATCTGGATTGGTCACTTTGCACAGGCGATCGAGGCCATCATACTCGTACAAAGTGAAACCGTGCGAATCCAGAACGGTTCTCTTTCTGCCTGTAGGAGTGTAGGTGATGTGCACCGTTCGTCCATCGAAGTAGCTGATCCCTGTGAGTTGATTCCGCTCATCGTACTCATAGGTATTGACCTGCTCATCGGTCAGATAGTATTGGACAAGATTGCCAACGGCATCATATGAAAACATCTCAAATGAGCCGTCTGGCCACGTCTTCCTCGTCAGGCGGTTCAGCGGATCATATTCAAGCAGGATCTGATGGTCATTGGCATCGGTTATGACCACCACGTTCCCGACGGCATCGTGCGCGTAGGATACCGTGTTGCTGAGAGGGTTAACCACCGACTGCATTTGTCCTTGTTTGTCATAGGTGTATGTGGTTGTCTTACCGCCCGGATCGGTTCTGCTGACTAGCAAACCGCGCTCATCGTAGCCACGATGTTCTGTTGATCCATCAGTGTAGGTCGTCAGTGTTGGCTGTCCACGGGCGTTATACTCGTAGCTGGTTCTACGACCGTTAGCATCAGTGATCGCAACCAAGTTGCTAGCTTCGTCGTACTCGTAAGTCGTGATCTGGTCCAAGGAGTTAGTGGTGCTTATGACACGCCCGAAATCGTCATAGGCGTACGTGGTCACGTTGCCGAGGGGATCCGCCTCCGTGATTCGACGACCAGCACCATCATATGTGTAGCTGATGCTGACCTGGTCCGACGTGCCGACTGCGGACACGACCCCAACCAATTGCCCCGCCAAATCATACTCATAGCGAGTAATGCTTCCAGCACGATTTGTTTCAGTCACGACGTTTCCGCGCCAGTTGTAGGCGTAGGTCTCACTGAGACCGTCAGGATAGCCGATTGCCGTGAGCTGGTTCTTGGCATCACAAGCATATGTGGTTGTCCGACTCATAGCATCGGTCAAGGCGACAACGTTGCCGTTTGCATCGTGCTTGTAAATCGTTGTCTGGCTGAGAGCGTCAGTTACACTGACGATTCGACCCAATGCATCGTAGGTGTATGTGGTCGTGTTGCCGCGTGCATCCGTCCGCGACAGCTGATGGCCCAGTGAATCATAGGTGAACACAATGGTGTCTCCCGCCGGATTCGTTTCGGTGATTAGGTTACCATACGTGTCGTATTCGAACGTAGTTATTCCACCATGAGGATCCGTGCGAGTCAGTAAATTGCCCTGATCATCCCATGTGAGGGTCGCCATTGTGCCGACTTCATCAGCCATATGGCTTGGATAGAAATCGTCATCCAGCGCAACGGTGGTCACGTGGCCCAATCCATCAACAAGACTGGTTACAATCCCATACTGATTGTATTCCACGGACATCGTCTCGCCTTCTGGGTTTGTGATTGAGGTCTTGTGGCCATTACCATCATACATGAAGCTTGTGATGTGCCCCAGGTCGTTTGTCTCGGTCAACCGATTGCCATTGGAGTCATAAGTATATATGTTCGTTCGGCTCAACGGATCGGTGTGACTAAGGGGCTTCCCCCAGCCATCGTACGCTGTCGTTTCGGTACCACCATCCGGATTGGTCACCGTCGTCGCACGGTCCTCCACGTCATAGATGTACTGAAACGTGTTGCCCACCGCGTCTGTCTCGCTCTTCAGCCGCCCGTCCGGGTAATACGTGGCGGTCGCCGCCGTCACTCCCCGCGGGTCATCCACCCCCAGGAAAAAGTGATCTGGATTGTAGTGATAGACGACCGGCGTCACCACCCCCGGCAGGTGTACCTCCACCAAGTCTCCCGCCGCGTCGTATGCGTACTCGTATTCGTTCCCCAGCGAGTCGGTCACCACCGTGATGCGATCCTGCGCGTCCCGCGTGAACGCGACCGCCATCCCACCCACGCTGCTGGTGATGCCATCGGGCGTGAACGTCAGCACGTTGTCGTTCAGGTCCGTGATCGACCGCAGCTTGCCGTCCGTCCCCATCTCGAACTCTCTGCCGTACGGATCGGTGTACACGTAGCCGCTGACACTCTCCTGGTACGGCCCGCCGGGAAAGCAGAACCACTGCCCCCCGGAAGCGACCACCACCCCGCACGCCTTCGGCTTGAGGCTGCCGTACACCCCCGCCTCTGGCATGTAGCGGGGCACCGAAAGGAAGAACACCGTCTCTGGATGGAAATAGTACGTCACCCGCTTCCCGTCCGGCATCGTCAGCGTCACGTTGTGATCCGGGTCTACCTCCAGCTTGGGATTCCCGATCGCCAGCGACCAGCCGTGCCCAAAATCGCCCACCTGGTTCCGCTCAAGACTATCGTACGTCCGCCCCACCACGATGGGCAGTCCCGCCAGCGGCACCGTCAGGTCGGTCACCGTAAAGCGCACCCGCCCTGGCTTGTACTCTCCCT
>CAZKDJ010000222.1:0-6493 GCA_964551295.1 uncultured Anaerolineales bacterium
TTTCCTGGTGCTCGGATGGGTTTCTTCTTTATCCCGCTGCCAGGATGGCTGTATGCAATTCTGTTTATCCTCATATCGTTCTTTGGACTCAGAAACCGGCTGGGCAACATCGGCCACGACGCGCACCTGGGCGGGGCTATCATTGGGCTCTTGATCACTACTGCCCTGCGCCCTAGCATCGTGGTGCAGAGTCCCATTGTCTACGCTGTCGTGATGGGACTCTCCGTGGTGTTGTTTATCCATCTCTACAGAAACCCGCTCTTTATGCCGGGCTTGAACCCCTTCAGCCCGACGTATTGGCGACGCAAGCGAGCGGAAGCGCAGGCGCGCAGGCTGGCGAAGCAGGAGTGGGAGGATAAGGAGACGATGGATCGCCTGCTGACCAAAATCTCGCGTTCGGGTATGGAGAGCTTGACGGCCTCGGAGATGAGGCGGCTCAAGGGTATCTCAAAACGGATGTGCGAGTCGGGCAAGATGCACTGACGTGCGAGGTGTGATGATGGCGGCACGGGTAAAGGTTCCACGACCGATCTCGGGTGGCGTGATGCTGTCGTACAAGTGCTCGGCGGCGTGCCGGCATTGCATGTATGCCTGCTCACCCAAGTGGCAAGCGGACTGGATGACGGAGGAGGCGCTGGAGCGACTGCTATCCCGCCTTGTGAAGAGTGTCGCGCCAGCCCCCTGGGGGCCGCAGGTGATGAGCCTGAACTATGGGATTCACCTCACCGGCGGCGAGCCCTTCCTGAACTACGATCTGCTGCTCAGGGCGGCGGAGATGGCCGAGAAAATAGGGATTCCCTCGACCTTTGTCGAGACCAACTGCTCGTGGTGCATCGACGACGAGGCGACGCGGGAAAAGCTGCAGCGTCTTAAGGCGGCAGGGCTCAAAGGCATCTTGGTCTCGGTGAATCCGTTCTATGCCGAGTACGTGCCCTTCGAGCGGACGGAGCGCTGCATCCGCATCAGCCGGGAGGTGTTTGGGCGCAACGTGATGGTCTATCAAGAGGCGTACTACCATCGCTTCAAGCGTCTGGGCATTCAGGAAAAGCTGCCCCTGGAGGATTACCTGGAGATGACGCGGGGCGAGCGGCTGGCGGAGCACGTGGAGCTCTTCCTGCAGGGGCGGGCCGCCTACCGGTTGCGCGAGTTTTACCCCAAGTATCCTGCCAGCACCTTCTTCGGCGAGCCTTGCCGGCCGTCCTTCCTGCGTAGTTGGCACAATCACTTTGATAATTACGGGAATCTCATACCCGGTTACTGCGGCGGCATCTCCTTGGGAAGCTGGGAGGATCTGGACGCGCTGGTGGAGGAGGGCATTGACCTGGAGACGTACCCGGTGCTGCGCTACCTGATCGCAGAGGACGTCCGCGGGCTGCTCCACTTTGCCAAGGATTTCGGGTACCAGGAGTATGGAGGTGGGTACCTATCCAAGTGCGACCTGTGTCTCGACATCCGGCGCTTTCTCGTCACCCAGGGGAATTTTGAGGAGCTCCGCCCTCGGGAGTTCTACGAACATCTGGACGACGATAGTTAGCGCAGATCGCTGCTGATTTTTCGGTGATTTTGCTTAATTTGTTTCAAAAGTAGTTGCTGCCCTCCCCCCACCTAACCTCCCCCACCACGGGGGGAGGGACCGGATACTCCCCTCCCTCGGTGGGAGAGGGGGCGGGGGTACGCGCGTAGGGGAGGGGGAGACATTTTCATCATTGAGGGTGCCCCAACCGGGTATGGCGCTTGTGTCCTATTCCCCGATGCGCGGTAAAAGCTCCATGAAGCGGATGACCGTCTCAATGCCCTTGTAAAAGTTAGGCAGGTGGAATTTCTCGTTGGGCGAGTGCAGTCGGTCATCGGGCAGCCCAAAACCCATTAAAATCGTCTCGATGCCCAGCACATTTTGGAACGTGGCGACGACGGGTATCGAACCGCCCTCGCGCACAAAAATCGGCTCCTTGCCAAACGCCTCGGCATAGGCCCGGAACGCCACCTGCATCGCCGGGCTATCGCGGCGCACGATGGCTCCGTCGCCGCTGTGCAGGTCGCGTACCTCGACGCTGATCTGCGGTGGCGCGATCTCGGCCAGATAGTCGCAGATTAGCTGCTTGACGCGCGCCGGGTCCTGGTCCGGCACCAGGCGCATCGAGATCTTGGCGCACGCCTGGCTGGGCAACACCGTCTTGGAACCCGGCTCGGTGTACCCACCCCAGATGCCGTTGACATCCAATGTGGGCCGGGCCGTCGTGCGCTCGACGATGGTATATTCCTCCTCTCCCCAATCGGCCTTGACGCCTGCCTCTTCTAGCCATGCCTCACAGTCGAAGGGGGCCTTGGCCATCTCTGCGCGCTCCTTGGCGTCCAGCACCCGCACGCGGTCGTAAAAGCCAGGGATGGTGATGTGGCCATCTTTGTCCTGCAGCCTGGCGATCATTCTGCACAGCGCATTGATCGGGTTGAGCACCGCGCCGCCATATGCGCCCGAGTGTAGGTCGTGGTCGGGTCCAGTCACCTCGACCTCGATGTAGGTCAGTCCGCGCAGCGCGTAGACGATGGCGGGGGTGTTCTGGTCAAGTATATGCGAATCGGAGATCACCGCCACATCGGCGGCCAGCAGGTCGGCGTGTTCTTGGATAAAGGGCTCCAAGCTGGGGCTGCCGATCTCCTCCTCGCCTTCAAAGATGCACTTGATATTGACGGGCGGCGTGCTGGCAGTCTCCTTTAGCGATTCTATGGCCTTTACGTGAACGTATGCCTGGCCTTTATCATCAGATGCACCACGGGCAAACAGGTCGTCGCCGACGACGGTGGGCTCGAACGGTGGTGTGGCCCACTCGTCCAGTGGGTCGGGAGGCTGTACGTCGTAGTGGCCATAGATCAGAAGCGTGGGCGCATCTGGCCCGGCGGCCAGCCACTCAGCATAGACCACGGGGTGGCCCGTGGTGGGCATCACGTCTGCTTTGACGAATCCCGCCGCCAGGAGTTTATCCCGCAGCCACGCTGCCGCGCGCTCGATATCGGGCTTGTGCTCCGGCTGTGTGCTGATGCTGGGGATGGACAGGAACGCGATCAGCTCTGAGAGAAATCGGTCTTGGTTTGCGCGCGCGTATTCTGTGGCGTCCACGGCTCTCCTTGGAATTCTATACTATGTCCAATTCTTCTTGCGCGTCCTCGTACCCCATCTGGATCAGGTTGGCGCTAAAGTCCGGTTCGTAGCGGATGATGCGCAAGAGGTCGGTCTCCTGGCTGGGGGTGATCACCTGGCACTTGATCTGACGATGCTTGGTGTCGACCTGTGCCACCACCAGTTGGTTGACGTTCTCCAGTTGCTTGAAGTCGTTCTCATACGTGGCGCTCAGGGCCAGGTCGAGCACGACGGTGAGGGCGTGCCACGGCCAGCGGGGCGGCTGCATGTGCCGCTCCCCGATGGGTGAGAGCAGCACGATGATGATCTCGTCGGCGCCGGCGTCGATGGCTCCTGCCAGCGGCGTGTTGGCCATCACCGCGCCGTCCCAATAGTGACGGTCCTCGATTTTCGTCCAGGGATAGACGAGGGGGATGGAACAGCTCGCCAGAATGTGATCGGGAGTCAGCGTGATTTCTTGGCTATCGAAAATGCGCAGCTGGCCGGTCTCGAGCTCGGTGGTGGCGATGAGCAGCCGCTTGTCGGTGGATGGCAGCGCGTCGAAATCGATGTAGCGGTGCAGCGTCTTGCGCCAGGGGGAGGTGTCGTAGATCGACTTCCAGGGACTGAGCCGCCAAAAGCGCTGGATGTCCTTCGTGCGCGTCTCCAGCCAGGCGGCCTCCAGTTCGGCGGCGCTGCGGCCCGAGGCGATGGCGGCGGCGTTGATCGCCCCGATGGAGGTGCCGACCAGGATGTCGGGCTCCCAGTCGATCTCTTCCAGGTACTTGTAGACGCCGCACTCATACGCCCCGCGGCCCCCTCCGCCTGAAAGTACCAGCGCTCGCTTGGGATTGTCGCTCATCACGCACCTCCGTGGCTATGGTTTGATACCATTTTAGCACGAATGGCGCGAATGGACGAATGGCATAAGCTTTTCGTAGTTAGAGAGAAGTTATTCTACGAGCTGCAAGATGATCTCGATTGGTGGACAACTGCAATACAGACAGTCAAAACCGCCGATCTGTTGATCCACCGGTTCATACCCATCGGCCTGTACTTTTATCCAGAATGTATCTGTATCGTGAAGGTATACCGCGAAGGCAAACGTGCCATCTTCCCCGGTGATGGCTTTATGCTTCCCGCTCGTGGGTGAACAATAGCTGGTCTGCGATAAATGGACCGCTACGTCTTCTAGCTGGTTGCCGGGGCTTGGTGAGCCCACATAGACTATGCCTTCCAGAGAACAGTTCCAGCCAACACAAGCATTGAAAAACTCTTTGGTCGGATCATGTGTGGCTATTGGAGTCCAGGTAGGCACCGAAGTCGGTATAGCAGTCGGCTCAGGCGTGACTGTCGGCGTCCAGGTAGGTGGCAAAGCAGGTGTAGTAGAAGAAGGAAAGGCTGTTTGTGTGGCGGCGCAGCCAATCAGGAACAACATGATGGTGATGTACATTGCTCCTTTTGCCACAAGCTGATACTTCATAGCAAAAGCCTCCTTGCCGATAATGAATGGACATCTAGGATTTGGTCATTGTGCGAAAGCGGCGCACGCAAGCCACACCAGGGCTAGCAGTATCATTGTGGCTCCGATAGTAAAGCACGCGTGCCCAAAAATCTCGGTTTTCATTTTCTCCCTCCATGTCTAGTCTCAGAAAAGTCACTATCTCTTGCTGGGTTTCCTCTTGGCTCTGTCCTTAATGACGGACGGAACCTGGAAAAGGTTCCCTTCCCTAGCATCGTGCGTTTGTTCATGTGCTCAGTCTAGCACGTCGATGTCACAGGCGTGTGTCGGCGGTGCTACAGTCCCGACACGCGGTGCTACAACCTTGCAACACCGTGTGTCGTACTATTCCGGTGGCGTGTATTTGGAGATGCCTCCCCTGGTAGTGATCCAGATCGTTCCGTCGGCGGCGATGGCGATGCCTGTGACGCGATCGTCTACGAGGCCGTCCTGGGTGGTGTAGGTGGTCCATTGCTCGCCGTCGAAGCGGGCGACGCCGCGTTCGCGTACAGCCCACACGGTCCCGTCGGGGGCGGTGATGGTGGATGGGGTGTCGCCGCTCGCCCGGCGGTCCTCGGTGGAAACCTGCGTCCACGTGTGGCCGTCGTACTGCCAGGTGCCGCCGCCCTGGTCGTACCGATCGGGGCGGGTGGCGATCCTCAGCGTGCCATCGGTGGCTGTAGCGATGGCGGTGACCTTTTGGCTCGGCAGGCCTTCGCCTAGCGAATAGGTGATCCAGGTCTGGCCATCAAAGTGATAGATGCCGTCGTTGTAGGTGCCCACCCACAAGGAGCTATCGGGGGCGAAGGCGATGGAGGGGCCGCGTTCGTCCGGCTGGCCTGCGATGGACATGACGGTTTCCCATTCCCAGGCGACGTCGTCGAAGCGGGCGATGCCCTTTTGTGTGGCGGCCAAGGCTGCGCCGTCGGGCGCGATGGCGATGGATTCGACCCAGGTCCCCACGTCTCCAGATGTGAAGGACGTCCAGATCGAGCCGTTGAGGCGTGAGATGCCGCTCCAGGTGCCGAACCAGATCGCGCCGCTGGGGTCCCGGGTGATGGTCTCTACCCCGTGATGCACCAATCCCCGCGCCGTGGTGAACGATGTCCAGGTATCGTCCGCGTCGCTGGGCGAATCGGGCCCAAAAAGGGAGGCGCCTTTCCACGTGCCAATCCACAGCGCCCCTCCGGGGGTGGGGGTGAGACAGAGGACGTGGCGTTCCAGCAGACCGTCCTCCTCGGAGAAGGTCGTCCAGGTGCCATCGGAGGCGGTGTGGTCGTCAAGGTGGGCGATGCCGCAGCCAAACGTACCGATCCAGACGTCCCCATTGGGGGTGAAGGTGATATCGGTGACGCCGTTGCACGGCAGGCCGTTGTCTTTGTCGTAAGTGGTCCACGCGTGCCCGCCGCGTCCCGAGCCTGCCGAAGGATCAAGACGCGAGATGCCGCCGCTGGTGGCCAGCCACAGCGCTCCATCAGGGGCCACGGCGATCATCTCGACCCAGGTATCGGCCAGGCCGTTTGTCTCCGTATACTTGGTAAGCGCGTCGTCGGATGTGTTCCACTTGACCAGCCCTCCGGGGGTGGCGATCCACAGGTTGCCATCGTGGTCAAAGGCCAGGTCGTTGACGTGACCGATGGCGGTGTACGACGTCCAACTGGGATGTGTGGGCGCCGAGCTTGGCTCGGGCAGCCGCACGTGCTCGACGGCGGTCTCTGGGTAGGGCGTGGGCTGGATGGTTGTCTCTGGCACGCCGCCGTAGTAAGCGCGCAACACCCGCTCGGCCGGCTTGCCGTAGGGGGTATAGTCCTTGTCCTCCAATCCGCCTTTCTGGGGATTGACGTCCCAGTTCCACCAGTAGATGCCCGCCAGCCAGG
>CAZKDJ010000223.1:0-4920 GCA_964551295.1 uncultured Anaerolineales bacterium
TTAGCAAATTTGATCACGAGGAGGAAAAAATGAAGGCGAAAAAGTTGTGGGCTCTATTGAGCCTGTTGATCATTGTCAGTACGTTGGCGGTGGCTTGCTGTCCCAAACCGTCCGATAAGCCCAGCGAGCCAGCCCAAGAGCCTGCTGGGGCGGAGCCTGTCACAGTAGAAGTCTGGTTCCACTCTGGCAAGGGTGAGGAGCGCGACGTGCTCGATGCTCAGGTCAAAGACTTTAACGCGATGCAGGATGAGATCATAATCGATGCCGTGCAGTTGCCAGAGGGATCGTACAACGATCAGGTGAACGCAGCCGCGCTGGCTGGGGATTTGCCCTGCCTGCTCGACTTTGACGGTCCTTTCCTGTACAACTATGCCTGGTCGGGCTATCTCAGGCCTATTGATGACTTTGTATCGGTTGAGCTTGAGGATGACTTTTTGCCCTCGATCATCAGCCAGGGCACCTACGCGGGCAATCTCTACAGCCTGGGTACCTTCGACTCTGGCCTGACCATCTGGGGTAACAAGGAGTACCTGGAAGCCGCTGGCGTACGCATCCCCACGAGCATTGACGATGCATGGACCAAGGAGGAGTTCGTTGATGCCCTGGAGAAACTTCAAGCCCTGCCCGAGGTAGAGTATGCCATCGACTTTAAGATGAACTACGGCGCAGGCGAGTGGTTCACCTACGGCTTCTCGCCCATCCTGCAATCCTTCGGTGGCGACTTGATCGACCGCAGCGACTATCAGAGTGCGGATGGCGTGCTTAACAGCCCCGAGGCCGTAGAAGCGATGGAGTTCTTCCAGAGCTTGTTCGAGGACGGTTACGCCATCGCGGAGCCGGCTGGGGACGATGACTTTCACATCCAGAAAAAGACCGCCCTTTCGTGGGTCGGGCACTGGATGTGGACGCCGCACAGCGAGAACCTGGGCGATAACGTGGTGTTAATCCCCGTGCCCAAGTTTGGCGACAAGGCTGTGACCGGTATGGGCTCGTGGAATTGGGGCATCACCTCTTCTTGTGAGGACCCCGAAGCGGCCTGGAAATTCCTGGAATACCTGGTTGAGCCAGAGCAGATCCTGCGTATGACCGACGCCAACGGTGCGGTGCCCGCTCGCAAGAGCGCTATCGCCCAGTCAGAACTGTACGCCGAAGGCGGCCCGCTCAACATCTTTGTGCAACAGTTGGAGGGCGGCGTGGCCTTGGAGCGCCCGGTGACGCCCGCCTATCCGGTTATCACCTCTGCATTTTCCGACGCGGTACAGAATATAGTCGCCGGCGCGGATGTGAAGGGGGAACTGGACAAGGCAGTCGAAAAGATCGATCAAGACATTGAGGATAACCAGGGATATCCATCACCTTAAGTGTGTCAAGTGAATCGTCGGGGGCGCTTGCGCCCCCGACGAAAGATTGCGGAGGATAATCATGTCTGTTACTGGTTCTAAACTATCTCACCGGCGACGCAACGAATCGATCATGGCTTGGATTTTCTCGTCACCGGCGATCATCCTGCTCGTTGTTTTTCTCGTCGTTCCCTTTGTGATGGCCGTCGGCTTCTCTTTCACAGACCAACGTCTCGTTCCAAATCCCAACTTGCCCACGCGATTCGTCGGTTTTCGTAACTTTGTCCGCATGGTCGAGGACGAAGCCTTTTTGCGCGGGCTGTTGAACAATTTCTACTTTGTCATCGTCGTCGTGCCTCTACAGACCAGCTTGGCCCTGCTGTTGGCCATCCTGGTGAACCAAAAACTCAAGGGGATGAACGTCTTTCGCACGATCTACTTTAGCCCTGTGGTTACAACGATGGTTGTGGTCGCTATCATTTGGACCTTTCTCTACAACCCCGGCGAGGGGTTGATCAACGAGTTCATTCAGACGATCTCCTTTGGTCTGCTGGGACCATACGGTTGGCTGCAGAACACCGCACTCGTATTCCCGGCGATCATGCTGCTTTCTATCTGGCAGGGGGTGGGATTTCAGATGGTGATATATCTGGCCGGCTTGCAAGAGATACCCACGTCATTGTACGAGGCCGCTGATGTGGATGGCGCGAACAAGCTGGAACAGTTCCTTTACGTCACCCTGCCCCAGTTGCGCAACACGACCATTTTTGTGGTGCTGTCCACCACTATCCTGGCTTTCAAGCTGTTTACTCAGGTCGAGGTTATGACGAGTGGTGGTCCACAGGATGCTTCCATGACCACGATTGTCCACATTGTGCATCAAGGGTGGGGAGAGCTCAAAGTGGGATACGCGGCCGCGATGAGTTTAGTCTTTTTCTTGGTCGTGCTGGGCGTCTCTTCGTTGCAACGGCTTTTCCTGAAAGAAGAAAGGGCGGTGGCATAATGGCAACTATAACCAAATCTTATAGTGTAGGCTATCGACTTCGAAAGGCAACCCGGGTTGGGTTTACGTATCTGACAATGTCCCTGGCGGCGATCTTTTTCCTCTTTCCCATCGTGTTTATGCTGGTTTCGTCCTTCAAGGACAATGAAACCCAAGTGCTGACGGATATGAGCACGCTGTACGCCTTTGTACCGCGGGGCGAATTGGGGCTGCAAAACTATTACGACGTATTCAATCACCTCGACTTTGGCCGGTTGATGCTCAATTCCGTGCTCATTGTGGGAGCCATGGTGCTGTTAGGGCTGATCATCAACAGTCTGATGGCCTATGCTCTGGCCCGCTTGCGCTTCAAGGGCCGCGACTTTTTTCTGGGCGTGGTCGTCGCGCTGATCATAATTCCTTTCGAGTCGGTAGCCGTGCCGTTATTGCTGTTGGTGAATCGCTTGCCATGGTTGGGCGGCGCGACAACCTGGCTCGATACCTACCACGTCCAGATCATTCCCTTTATCGCCGACGCTTTTTCGATATTCCTGTTCTACCAGTTCTTTATCGGCTTGCCCAAGGACCTGGAGGAAGCTGCACTGGTGGATGGGGCCAGCCTGTTTCGCATTTTTTGGAACCTCATACTGCCGTTATCACGACCGGTCTTTGCCACCGTGGCCATTCTACAATTTCTCGCGCACTGGGGCGATTTTCTCTGGCCGTTGATGGTCACGCGGGGGGCAGAGGTGCGACCATTGATGATCGGCATGCAACAGTTCTTTGGTCTGGATCCCAAGATTTGGGGTGACATCATGGCCTTTGCCTCGATGATAACGATACCGGTGCTGGTCGTCTTTTTGATGTTCCAAAAATGGTTCGTGCAGAGCGTGGCCTCGACGGGCATCAAGGGCTAGTCGACTAGATGGCACTACGACTGCCCGATAAATGGGTGTGGGACTTTTGGCTGGCCCAGGACGGTCCCGACTATCACGTCTTTTACTTGCAGGCGCCTCGCTCGCTAGGCGATCCCGATCTGCGTCACTGGCATGCCTCTGTTGGCCACGCCGTCTCTCCTGACCTGCGAAACTGGCGCAGCCTGCCCGATGCTCTACATCCCGGCCCGACTGGCGAGTGGGACGATTGCGCCACCTGGACCGGCTGTGTCATCCAACACGCAGGGACTTGGTATCTCTTTTACACCGGTTGCAGCCAGGCAGAAAAGGGGTTGGTGCAGCGCATCGGCCTGGCAACTTCTGCCGACCTGATCCGCTGGCAGAAGCACCCAGAGAACCCGCTCATCGCCGCCGACCCGCGTTGGTACGAGCTGCTTGACCGAGATCTATGGCACGACCAGGCCTGGCGCGACCCGTGGGTTGTTCGGCTTTCTCAGGGCGACACAGCAGCGGGGACGTTTCACGCCTTGATCACCGCCCGCGTCAACCATGGTCCGCCTGACGGACGGGGTGTGATCGCTCACGCCCGGTCTGATGACCTGATCCATTGGGACGTACTACCCCCATTGACCGAGCCGGGCGATTTTGGCCACATGGAGGTGCCACAGCTCGTCGAGATTGATAACCGCTACTATTTGCTCTTTTGTACGGTTTCCGATACCCATTCGATCGCTCGCCGTCAGCGCACCGGCCTGCGACCGGTCACCGGCATTCACTACCTGGTCGCCGACGTTCCCCTGGGGCCGTTTCGCTTTGTGAGCGACCAATTCCTGATTGGTGATGCAACAGGGTCTCTATATGCCGGCAAGTTGGTGATGGGGCCGGACGGCGAGTGGCTGATGCTGGCCACACGCATGTTTGCCCCCGATGGCAGTTTCATCGGCGAGCTGAGCGACCCCATTCCCGTTACGATAGACCCCGATGGAAACCTATCGGTGGATTGACTTGGAGGCTCCTTGACTGGTATGCACGTAGACGATCCCCAAAAACATCAGGCCTTTCTTGCTTCCTCCAGGAAACACGTACTGATGATCGCCAATCATGGTATCCACCAATGGGAGATCATCCCCGGCCTGCCCGATACGGGTGGACAGAATGTCTTTGTAAATCAATTCACAGCCGCGTTGGCACAACAGGGCTTCAAGATCACGATCGCCAATCGCGGCGGGTACCCGCATCCTACCACCGGCGAGTGGCGCAAAGGGTTGCATTACAAGGATGGTCACCGGCGCATCCTCTATCTGGAAGACGGGCTGGATGAATTCGTGCCCAAAGAGCGAATGAACCGGCAGACGCCTGCCCTGGCAAAGTCGCTGGCTCGCGTCCTGCGCACCGAGCGGACGAGCGTCGACCTGATCCTCTCCCACTATTGGGATGGCGCCAAAATCGGCGTTTTATACAATCAGGGCTGCGAAGGGCGGACGAGGCACATCTGGGTACCTCACTCCCTCGGCACCATCAAAAAGCGCAACGTCCCCTCGGACCGCCGGCCTGGCTTACGTGTGGATGAGCGCATCGTCATCGAAAAGCACTTGCTCCCGGATCTGGACGGCATTGCAGCAACCTCTTCAACGATCAAGCGTGCACTGAAGGAGGATTACGCTTATGCCTCAGAGCCATTGTTCTTGCCTCCCTGTGTCGA
>CAZKDJ010000223.1:5020-6483 GCA_964551295.1 uncultured Anaerolineales bacterium
GTGGTGGGACATGTATGGGAGTGGTTGCCCGCTCTCTACGCAGTCACAGACGTTTACTGCACACCATCGATCATGGAGGGCTTTGGCATGTCGGCACAGGAAGCCGCTGCCACGGCGGTCCCAGTGGTGGCAAGCCACCTCGTCCCCTTTGCGACCGAATATTTGGCCAAGGCAAATGGGGCAAGTATCGTCCAGGCGGACGACGTAAACGGGTTTGCGTGTGCCTTGGAGATGCTTCTTGCTGACGACGATAAACAAAAAACCATGGGCCGAAACGCCTATCGCGCCACCGTTCCCTATTTCACCTGGCCAAATAGGGTGAGTGCGTTTCTTGCCGAGATCGGGAGCCTGTCGTGAACCAACAACTTGAACGAGAGATGCTCAACAGCCTCCTTCAGTCTGAGAATGTTGAAAAGCTTTCCTTTGCCAGGCTCATCGAGCTGGTCCGGGAAGAAGTCTCCGATTTTCTTCCCGATGGTGTGTACCAGGTTGACCCACGGAACGGCAACCGGGTTTTGTATCACTCGTCCCGCGCCCGCCGCCCCCACGATAACCGGCCCACGCCATCCGAGATCCCGGAGCGAGAGTGCATCATCTGTCAAGGGCACACGACCGGTATCATCGACGTGGCCGAACTGGATACAGGTTTCACGTTCATCAACAAAAACCTATTTCCGGTATTGTATCCGCAGGATGGCGCGGTTCGCGGCCTACACTTTCTCCAATGGACCTCCTCCCAGCACGGCAAGGACTGGCACAACCTATCGCGGGAGGATTGCGCCGTGGTGATGAAACGATTGGCCGCTTTGGAAAAAAAGCTGCTCGAAGAGGGCGAGGTTCTCTTGCCTCCGGCCCACTCCAAGGCTGACCGATCCCCGGGTTTTGTCGTGATCATCAAGAACTGTGGTCGCCTGGTTGGCGGCTCCCTCGCCCACGGCCACCAGCAGATCGCCTACAGCAGCGTGATGCCACGTTGTTTTTTGGACAACCGGCGGTTCGAGCAAACGCACGGAGAGACGTTCTCGGACTATCTCCGGCGCGAAAACCCGCCGGAACTTACAGTCAAGGATTACGGCCCTGCGCTTTTGCTGGTACCATATTTCATGCAACGGCCCTACAACATGATGCTCCTCGTCAAGGATACCGGCAAGAAGTATCTTTATCAATTAGATCAATCCGAGATCGTGGCAGTCGCCCAGGGGTGGCACGATGGCCTTGGGGTCATCCACACGCTTATGCCACAGATTGGCCGCGAGACCGCCTACAACGTCACTACCCACAATGGCCCCGGCGCCGGACTCTACTTTGAGTTTCTGCCGTACACCCAGGAGACCGGCGGTTTTGAGCACCTGGGCCTTTTTGTGTGCCAGGAACTACCGCAGAGAGCAGCGGCACGCATACGCGACTTGATAGAGGGGTAAGCACTGTGCATATCGCCTTCTTGAATCCCCAGGGCAACTTTG
>CAZKDJ010000224.1:0-6477 GCA_964551295.1 uncultured Anaerolineales bacterium
GGGCGGCTACGCCGCCCTCACACCCCCCGCCCCCCGGATTATTGAGATGATACAAACAGGCGGTATTTTGTCTCGGCGATCTCTTTCAGGCATATCCGGTTTTTTCCTTCTCCTTCAGCGTCTCACGGGCCAGGCGTTCGCTGGTTTCCAGCCTATGCTACCATGTTGAGGTTACCGCAAGTTCTCCTCGGGGTTACCATAGGGTTACCGTTGTACTCTCGATGATGATGCTTCAAAGCGTGGGCTGGTGCTGGACGGAAGGGAAACCAGAGGCGGACATTTGTCAGTCGAGTGGGCGTCGAAAGGGATACGTTTCCCCGACGGATGTTCTATGGGGGGGAGGCAGGCTACGTTTTGTCCTGCACCTGGAAATATGATAAGATATTCCCAAGCGGTTGCCGTCATTTGTGACGGTATGATGGGAGATCACCGATGCATAATGACTTGGATTTGAAGCACTTACACCGTGCCATCCAGTTGGCCCACGCGGCTCGACAAGCGGGAAATCTGCCGATCGGTGCGGTTATGCTCTCGATGGCGGAATCGTAGCAGAGGGAAAGAACGCGATTTTGGCGCTGGTGCTTGCTCCCAATCGTCACGCCGAGATCGAGACGCTCGATGCATTGCCCTGCGCGCTGCGGGCGCGGGCGGGGGCGGGGGAGATGACGCTGTACACGACGCTGGAGCCCTGCCTGATGTGCCTGGGGGCGATCCTCGTTTACCACATTGGGCGCGTCGTCTTTGGCGCCTACGATTACCGCGGTGGGTGCTCGTGCGTTTTGGATCATATGCCGCCCGCTTTCGAGAGCATATTCGAGGGTGTGGAATGGGTCGGCCCGGCTTTGCCGCAGGTGTGCGATGAACTCAGTAAGGAGGTCGCTGCACTGGTGAAGGAGCGCCGGCGTTGGATGGGATTGGACTGAAGGAGTCGTCCGCTGGAAACATTGGAGACTATCGCAGCAGAGATTTGCGCATGCACGGCCTGTGGTCTGCACGAGACGCGCACGCAGGCCGTGGTCGGCAGCGGTATGGCCGATGCCCGGGTCGCCTTCGTCGGCGAGGCGCCGGGAGCGCAGGAGGATAAACGCGGGGTGCCCTTTGTGGGGCGGGCGGGCAAGCTGCTCGACCAGCTCTTGGAGCGTATTGGCTTGGAAAGGGAGCGGGTGGCTATCCTCAACGTGATCAAATGCCGCCCGCCGGACAACCGCCCGCCGCGCAAGGGAGAGATCGCCGCTTGTCATCATTTCTTGGAGTGGCAGCTGGCCGTGATCCAGCCCGAGCTGGTGGTCACGCTGGGCCGGTTCTCCCTGGTCCATTTCTGCCCGGAGGCCAGTATCACTCAGGTTCACGGCCAGGTGCAGCATGCAGGCGACCTGTTGGTCTATCCGGTGTATCACCCCGCGGCGGCATTCCACCGGGCTGAATGGAAACTGGCGCTGGAGGAGGACTTTCAGCGTATCCCAGAACTTTTGACCGGTTGATTGGCGTCATAGGAATCGTTTTTGCCCTTTCTGATACCAACGCTTACTCGTGCGGTGTCCATTGTGGGTTGGATGCTCCGTCCAAGAGCGCCCGAGTGTCGCATAAGGCGGTATAGTGACGTTACTCTACGTGTGGTAGTGGGGGAGAGGCTCTAGGGGCGTCGAAAACCTTCGAGATACGATTTTCTTGTCCATCCTAACCCGATCCTTCCTCGCTCCGGCTCTACGCTCAGGATCTCGACTGCGATCACGTCACCGACTTGCAGAGAGGCGTCTGTGGGGACCTTGCTGCAGTGCAGCAGGCCGTCGTTCTTGACGCCGATGTCGACGAACGCGCCGAAATCGACCACGTTGCGCACGGTGCCCTGCAGCCGCATCCCTGGCTGCAAATTGTCCATCTTGAGTACGTCGCTGCGCAGGATGGGGGGTGGGGCATCCTGGCGCGGATCGCGGCCCGGGCGCACGAGTTGCTCCAGGATGTCGGCCAGCGTAGGGACGCCCGTGTCCAGCTCGGCGGCCAGAGCCTCCAGCGATTGCCGTTCCCGCAGGGCAGCCAGCGGCGCTTCCCGCCCCGCCGGCGGCGTGTGGGGAGTGACCCCAGCGTGGGCCAGCACCGCCTCGGCCACGGGGTAGCTTTCAGGGTGGATGGCACTGCTGTCCAGAGGGTTGTCGCCATCGCGCACACGTAGGAAACCGGCCGCCTGCTCGAACGTCTTGGGCCCCAGTCCGGCTACGCTCTCTAGCGCTGCCCGGCTGGGGAAAGGCCCGTGCTCGTCCCGGTGGGCCACGATGCGCTTGGCCAGCTTGGGTCCTATGCTGGCCACGTGAGTCAGCAGGGCGGGGGAGGCGGTGTTCACGTCGACGCCCACCTGGTTGACCACGCTCTCGACCACGCCCTGGAGTGCTTCGGCCAGGTTCGCCTGGTTCACGTCGTGCTGGTACATGCCGACGCCGATGGATTTGGGATCGATCTTGACCAGCTCGGCCAGGGGGTCCTGCACCCGCCGGGCGATGGACACTGCGCCGCGCAGACTGACGTCCAGGTCGGGTAGCTCGGCGCGGGCGAGCTGGCTGGCACTGTAGACGCTGGCGCCGGCCTCGCTGACGATGAGATATTGGATGTCCAGATCGTGGATCGTCTCGGCGACGAACTGCTCAGTCTTGCGGGAGGCGGTGCCGTTGCCGATGGCGACCAGGGTGACGCCGTGCCGGGCGCAGAGACGGGCCACAGTATTCTTGGCCGCGTCCCATCGTTTCTGTGGCTCGTGAGGGTAGATGGTGGCGGTGTCGAGCACCTTGCCGGTAGGATCGACGACGGCGACCTTGCAGCCGGTGCGGAAGCCGGGATCGATGCCCAGCACCGTGTGCTCGAGCAGGGGCGGCTGGCCCAGCAGGGCGCGCAGGTTGGTGGCGAAGACGGCGATGGCGTGGGTCTCGGCATCTTCGGTGAGGGTGCGACGCACGCCCCGCTCGATGGCGGGCAGCAGCAGCCGCTGGGCGGCGTCCTCCGCTGCCATCAGCAGCTGTTCCACCAGGGGCGACTGCGGGTCGGGGCGAAAGACCGCGCCGACGGCCGACCGCCAGTCGCGCCCGGCGATCTCGACGCGCACCCGTAGCACCTTTTCGCTCTCGCCGCGGTTGATGGCCAGCACCTGGTGTGGGCGTAGCCGCTCGACCGGGAGTTCAAAGGCGTAGTAGAGTTTATAAGTTGCCTTGGCGTCGTCGGCACCAGCGATCTTTTCCGTGTGGAGAGTGGATCGTGTGAGCGCCCGCTGGCGCACGGTGCCCCGCACGCCGGCGTGATCGCTGATAGTTTCGGCGACGATGTCACGTGCCCCGGCCCACGCATCCTCCACAGTCGGCACCTCCTCAGAGAGGTGAGGAGCGGCGAGTTCCTCCAACGTCTGAGGCGTGTGTGCCTGCTCTAGGATGAGATTGGCCAGGTCCCCGAGTCCTCTCTCGCGGGCGATCTGGGCGCGGGTGCGGCGCTTGGGTTTGTAGGGCTGGTATAGGTCCTCCAGCGTGGTGAGGGAGTCGGCTTCCAGCAGCTGCTGACGTAGCTCGGGTGTCATCTGGCCCTGTTCCTCGACGGAGGCGACGATTGTCTGGCGACGCTCCTCCAGGTTGCGCAGCCTGGTCAGCAGGGCGCTCAGCTGGCGGATCTGTTCTTCGTCCAGCCCGCCGGTGACCTCCTTGCGGTAGCGGGCGATGAAAGGGAGCGTGTTGCCTGCGTCCAGTAGCTCGATCGTAGCGGCGACCTGCTGGGGAGGCAGGTTGAGTTGGGCAGCGATCTTGTTGCGCATAGAGTTTCACTTCATCTTGCTCAATGCAAATCGCAGCCCGGTTTGTAGGTTGACCAACGTGTCGATATCGCTCCAGTCGATACCCAGGTCGACAATCGTTTCGGCCACGGTCTCTGAAATGCCGGTGATGATGGTCTGCGTGCCTTTGAGCCGGGCGGCCTGGACAGTTTTGTTGAGATGGCTGGCGACGCCGCTGTCCACCAGGGGCACGCCGGTCACGTCCAGAATGACTACCTTGGCATGGTGCTGATTGATGCCGGCCAGAAGGGCGCGGGTGATGTTACGAGCGCGCAGACTGTCTATGCTGCCGATCAGGGGCATGATGATGATTCCCTCCCACACCGGGATGACGGGCGTCGAAAGTTCCTGAATCACGCGCTGTTGGGCTTCGATGACCTCTTGCTGCAATGTGGCACTCTCTGCCTGGGCTTGTTCCCGTTTGGCTATCTCGCGCTGCAACTCAGCCGTACGCTCTTTCACCTGTTGTTCTACCTGGGCATAGGCTTGTTCCAAGGCAGTTTCGGCTTCTTGGTGTGCTTGGAACAGCAACGCTCCTTTCAGCGCGCTGCTGACTTGTCCGCGCAGAGCCTCGTAGGGTGTGCCCTCGCGCGGCCCCATTTCGCATAGGGCAAAGCCAATCTGATCGTCTCGAAAGTACAGCGGCACAACCACGAAACTGAACTGCCTGTGTGGCCACATTCCTTCTGGCAGCAATTGGCCGGTGGGAAAACGCTGCCTATCTGGTTGCAGCTCGATCCGCCCGCGCTCATCGTAAGCCAACGCCAGCCATGACCGGCCAAGATCCGACTGAGGGTATTGGTAAGGTTGGGGTGTTTCGTAAAGGGCGAGATAGCAACTGGGAAAGTTCAAACGGGGTAGACTCTCGGCTAAGGCATCCATCAGGCGCTCCATCTCGAAGGTGGTGATCAAGTCCTGACTGACCTCACGTAGTACCTGTGCCTGCCGTTCGGTCTGCAAAGCCTGATATGCCTGCGCCCGTTCGGCTACCTCTCCGATCATCACTCGAGCCTGCTGCCATAGTGCATCGGCCAGAGTAAACGCCTCGCCGTCAAGGTAGGGCAGCAACCAGCGGCGTAGCATCGAGAGGCCATTTTGCCACAGCCGCACCCCACTGCCTCTCGTTCCCGCCTGGCGCAGGATGTCGTTCAGTTCGCGCAGAAACAGGCCTGGCGACTGACCTTTGACCTCGGCCACGAAACTGTCCAACAATTGTTCCATTCGATCGGGATTTGGCTCCTCTGGACTCACCGCTTGCGCCATCTCGGCCACGATATCCGCCCGATGAGTGGCCAGAACGGCGTCGAGTGTTTCCTGATCTACTTTCGCCATCCCTGCGGGTTGAGCCGCCTGCGCTACTTCCGTGGACATACAGCCACACGATTGGCGTATCACCAACTTGCAGGGCAGGGTCACCTGGTCGGGCACTTTTTCGCCCGCCAGAAGTGCCAGCAGCATCTCGACGGCCTTGTATCCCATCTCGTAAAATGGTGGCCTGACTGTCGTCAGGGGAGGCGTGACCGCTGAGCACTCAGCAACATCATCGAAACCAACAATGGCTACTTGTTCTGGCACTCGTACTCCCTGGGCCTGTAGCGCTTGCAGGGCGGGCAGGGCGAAATTATCATCGGATGTCGCCAGCACCTCAAAATCAACCCCGGGTCGCAGTTCATGTTCGTCGAAATTGGGCAGCTCTATACGAGGGGAGAAAGAGGAGAAGACGAGTTTTGGGTCCAGGGGGATATCGTATTTGGCCAGAGTGTCAACGTAGGCCCGATACCGCTCCTGGTGTAGTCCTGACTCTGTTCTGTGGATGTACGCGATGCGGCGATAGCCGTGATCTTCGATCAGGTGGGTCAGGATCTCACCCATAGACTCATATTCGGTTTTGAGGATAGTGGGGGTGCCTGCCAGGGGTCGCTCGAGACCGACGATTGGCAGGGGGTGAAAACGGCTATAGAAATCTCGTAACCCTTTTTCGTCTGGAACGGCTCCGGTTATGGCGCTGGTCGAGATGATGAGGCCGTCAAGTTTGGCGGCGCTGGCCAGGTCGTAAACGATGTTTCGCTCAGCATCATATCCGGCGGGGTCAAAAATGATGCTACCGGGGAAGCAGATTAGGTTGACGTCTCGTTCCTGACAGGCATCAACCATGCCCTCTACCGGTGACAGAGCCCAGGGGTAGGTAAGTCTCCTTGTTAGCAAGCCTATGGTTGGGCGTGCATTTTGTGGTTGGGCTCGACTGTTGAGGTCAGGTTTCTGGCGTTCGGTCACGTGTACGCCTCCGGTGTGGGCAATCGTTGATCTTTTGGTGTGGGCAGTGTACCACGACGAATTTGTCTAGGGCTGAAGCCGGTCATTCTGTTTTCTATACCATGTGTTTGAGTTTAGCACAAGATGGGAAAAAAGAAAAGCGCTTTTTTGCTTCTAAACCGTTGTGGTTAAGGTTGATCTCATGAAAGCAGGCCCCGAAGGTGCTTGACGCTGTCGGGGCCTGTTCTGTGTGCCCTATTGCTCTGCCGCTGTGTTGAACACACTGTTGGTCAGGTTCCCACATTCACGCTTGGCGGACAAGAGTCAGATAAATGGCGATCAAGGTATGGCTCTACTGAAAAAAGGTCTTTCTAACCACAAAGGACACGAAGGACACTAAGAAAATTCAAGCGGGGCTTGAA
>CAZKDJ010000225.1:0-6450 GCA_964551295.1 uncultured Anaerolineales bacterium
TGGTACCTATGCTCTCTGTTTTCAGCCAAATGTCAAGACAAGATTATACTATCAAGTTTTTACGCTATACCCAGCCTTGATTTTTGATAAAGTTTGTAACGACGGGAATGTTCACCATATCGCCCTGGTAGGCCTTGTAGGCCCAGTAGAAAAAGGCGAGGAATAGCACTGACCCCACTCCAAAGGTGACGATGGTGATAACGACGGCGGCGATGCCGGTGGCGATGGAGGCTATTGCGTGATAGCGGACGAAGGGACGGTCCTTGGTGTTTTCCATCAGCAGGGCCACGATGGCCAGGACGGGCCATAGCGGCGTGATGGGCAACCAACTCAGCATTGCCCACAGCTTGTCGTTTTGTGTTGTCTCTTCCATCTTTTAGCTCCTTTTCTTTTGTGATTAAAATGCCCGATGTTCATGTTGAGTGACTGGAATAGATTCTACAAGAGATTTACGATTTAATCAAATGGGTGCTGCTGGGATTTCGAAGCAAATCAGGTGCCAAAGCCGCGTTCCGGGCCAAATCGGATCGCCGAATTGAGAGCAAGGCATTCGCCCAGGGTTGATGCAGAGTACGCGTCGCTTAGAAAGCTTGCCGATGGACACAAAGCACTTTAGAATTGCTTCGAATGCCCCTGCTCCTACTCACCAGTCTCGCTGGCTAGGTCTATGTGGAGGATGTGGGCGGCGTCGTACTTTTGCCCCATGACCACGCGCACGTCGCCGGTGCTGAACCCATAGACGATGGACCACTGAGTGCCCTCTTGGGCTACGCTCTCCAAGAGATCGACGGCCTCCTGGGGTGCAAGGCGGCCCCTGGTCTCGGCGAGCCGCTCGTCAAGCGCGGCGTATCGCCAGCATCCGCCATCTCCGGCGGCGGAAACGCGCAGGTGGTTGGTCGCCAGATGGTAGGGTGTCTCGTTAGGGATGACGGCCATCTCGCCCTCGTGAAACTCGGCCAGCACCGCGCGCCCCGAGGCGTCAGCGATCAAATAGTGCAGGGGCGGGCCGCCAACCCAGGTGATGTTGTGGTCTTTGATGATGTCTACGGCTTCGTCCACGTCGCGGGCGTGATCGAGCATCTCGCGGATGATGACCAGCGAACCAATGGTTTCTTTGCCAGGATCATTGGGCGCCTCGCTCTCGGGCACGGCGGCCATGCCAACGACGAGGCCGTGTTCGTTCATGCCGTCAAAGGGCCAAAAGGGCGCAGCCAGAAGCGGTTCGCGGTCGGCCAGGGACAGGTCGGCCAGCGACTTGACCTGGTCCTCCTCGACAAGGTAATCGATATCGACCATCGACACCGAGGCGTATCCATCGGGCGGGTCGGTGAACAGGAGCAGGGCCGGGCTGTACTGCCAGTCAAAGTTGCGCCCATAGACCATATCCTCGGCGTTGCCTATAGCGGCAAAGAGGGAGCAGGCCCATTCGAGTTTGGCGGATGCGTCTGATCGATCTCTGTACTGGTCGTATGCGCCATGGAAGCGCATCGTGTAGAGTGGATAATCGTCTACCTGCTCCAAGCTGCTGAGAGTGGCGGTTGCATCCTCTGTCAAGTTACCTGCAGGCGGTGCGACGCAGCATCCTGCCAAAAGCTCCAGGATTAGGACTGTACAGGCGAACCGTTGGAGGTGCTTTTGGATGTCCATCTGTCTTTCCCTTCAGTGTAAGCAGTCGCCTGTATTGTACCACGTGATGCGCTGATGACGCAATCCCGGACATGGGCGGCCAGCAATTCTCAATATGGCGGTCTTTGCCGAGAATTTTCAGAACTATCGCAGGAAAATTGAGCCCAGAGGCTCCAAATCTTCAAAAACTCACTGCGAAGCTAAATTTTTGATAGCAGGTGGTCCAAATTTAGAATTGCTGCTCCACCACTCGCAGCGTCCACAGCCGACTGAACATCGGTGAAAACTTGATCGCAGCCTGGATAGGGTCCTCCGCCTTCCAAGGCGACGCAGTAGACGTCGCCGGTACCCATAGTGAGCTGGGCTGGGTTAGCAGCACGGGCAATCGATGCACGATTGCCCGTCACGTCACCGCGCGCCATCAACAGCAGGCACACAACCAACCCCACCCCCATAGCCAGGGACACGCCCAGGCCGATTGGGGAACCTTTTGTCGCTCGTTTGTTCATCATAGCCCTCCTTCAACGAACATAGTTTTACACAAGATACTATGGAGAACTGTGCCCCGCCAGCCCTCCAATTACCTCGGGAGAGTGACTAGTGTACTTATGGTGGAGATATTGTCAAGTCATCCCCGTCAAACTCTTTCAGCGCGCGCTGGCAAAAGGCCCGAAACACCTCCAGACGCTCCCGTCCGGCTGTCCGAGCCGGTGCGGTGTGGAAGCTGCGGACTGTGTCTTCTTGCCAGGCCGGCTTGATCCAATCGTCGCCGGGCAGTTCTTTCAGCAATTGAGCCGTCGTTCCTTCGCCGACCATGATCGAGTAGCCGACGGAATGCAGCACCGCCGTCGCACCCAGCTTGGAGAGCTTGTCGGCGTCCCACAGCACGGCGACCTCCAAGGGCTCCACCGGCTCGGCGACCCACAGCCCTTTGTGCTTGGCGATGGCGTCGGCGACCGCGTCGATTTTGGCGGGCGGAAAGTCGGTCTCTGCCAGGATGCGGCGGGCGACGA
Source organism: uncultured Anaerolineales bacterium (assembly GCA_964551295.1). Lineage (GTDB taxonomy): Bacteria > Chloroflexota > Anaerolineae > B4-G1 > B4-G1 > JAFGED01. The sequence continues at coordinate 2,640 of CAZKDJ010000225.1, forward strand.
TCGCCCCTGCCTTGGCATGGTTCTCGCTGCGCCCCTTGGCGACGTCGTGGAGCCAAGCGGCTGCCTCCACGATCTCTCGATCTGCGCCGGTCAGGTCCGCCAGCCGCAGCGCCAGCCGGACGACGGCCTGAACGTGCTCCCAGCGATAGTTGAACGGGATGTCGTGCTCACGCCAGTGGGGAGATCCGGTTGCAGCGGCTTGGGAACGCGCCTCCCGGACGCTTTCTGCGCTGGCTGCAGCCTGCGCGGCCGACCGAACGATCTCTCGCCAGCTAGACCGGTCGCTCATACGAGCGCTCCCTCAAAAATCGCCACGGGGGTCACGTCTTGCGGTAGACCGTACGCTTGGGCCAGCTCGGCATCGCGCCAGCGCACATACCACTGTCCAGCGCGCTCCAGCGCCCCGGCGGCCAGCGCCTCGGCCGCTAGTGCCGCGTGGGCCATCACAATGCCGGCATCGATGGGCTGGGGCTCCACGACCACCAGCGTCAGGTCATCGGATCGGACGACAAAGCGCCACGGCTGGCGATTGACCGCCGAGGGGGCCAGCCGGGCGTGCTCCAGCACGGAGACCAGCGTTGGGTCAGCGCCATCAGCCGACCAGCGCTCGCCCCAACGCCCGGCAAAGACGATCTCTTCCAGCGGCTTGCGCTTGTGGCCGCCCGCCAAGCGGCGGATGGCGCCAGTGTGGATGCGCCCCCAGCCGCGCTCGCTGGGGTGGCCCAGGGCGATGACGGCCGCGGCCACCTCTCCCTGGGCTAGCCCCACGGCGTCTCCGGCGCTCTGCGCGTCGTAGGTGCCCGTGATCCAGCAGGTGCCCAGTTCCAACCGGGTGGCCTCCAGCACGACCTGCTCCAGCACGTATCCCAGATCGAGCCGGGCGATTCCGCTCTCCGTGGGCATCACGCCGACCAAGAGATGGGGCGGGGTCAGCACCAGGCCGTAGGAGCCGATCACGTGGGAGATGATGCGCTGCGTCCGCTTCGCGCCGCTGACCAGTTCGACGCGCGGGCGCACGTCGGTCAGGTGATCGGCTGCTTGAGAGAGCGTGATCAAGCGTTCCAACAGTTGTGTGTCTACCGGGCGCTCGTCGTAGCTGCGGACGCTGATGCGCCGCTCAATCGCCTCTAGCAGGTTCATCCTTTACCTCGTCTACTTCCTCTTCATCCAGCAGCCCTTCGCTTTTCAGCACTGCTTTCAGCGCCATGATGGCCACCACGATCATCTGATCGTTCGGCTCACGGGTCGTCAGCCGCTGCAGCGCCAGGTTGAGCGTGGTCAGTACGCGCATCCAGGGCCGGTCAGCGAAGCGGGCCGTGAAGCGGATGAACTCGTATGCGATGCCGGCGATGACGGGGAGCAGGATGATCCGGCTGGCGATGCGCCAGAGCAGCGGCAGCCGGCCAAAGGGGGCGAACAGGAGGAACGTTAGCAGGACAGTGGTGACCAGGAAGGACGTGCCACAGCGGGTGTGGGCCGTGGTAAAGGTGCGCACGTTTTCCACCGTCAGCTTGACGCCGGCCTCGTAAGCGTGGATCGTCTTGTGCTCTGCCCCGTGGTAGGCGAACACGCGCCGTATGTCGGGCAGCAGGCTGATCAGGCCGATGTAGCTTGTGATGATGGCCAGCCGCACGAAGCCCTCAATCAGGCTGATTAGCCACTCGGAGGGCAGATAGGGCGCGACGAGCCCGACCAGGAAGGACGGCAGGGCCATGAAGAGGGCGACTCCCATTCCCACTCCAACAATCATCGTTCCCCAGGCCACGGGCCCGGAGAGGGAGGCCTCTTCACCTACGGCCACGTCGGCCGACATGTTGAGCGCCTTGACACCAAGGCCCAGCGCGTCCCACAGCATGATCAACCCGCGCAGGAAGGGAATGCGGCTGATGGGGCCGGTGTATAGCTCTTCGTTTAGTGGTTCGGTCTTGACGACGACGTGTCCATCGGGGTGGCGCACCGCGACCGCCATCGTGCGCGAGCCGCGCATCATCACGCCTTCGAGAACGGCCTGGCCGCCATAGTTAAAAGGTTTGCCCAAAATGTGCCTCCTGGATGCGGGCCATTGTACAACGCGCTGCCTGTGCTGTCAATGGGGCGTAAAAAGTAAAACGTAAGACGTAATCATTACGTTTTACGCCTTACGTTTTACGCACGCTCCAATCTACTCGTGTCAAACGCCCTCGTTTACCACCCCTCCAGATATTTCGCCCACGTGCCGTTGCCGTCCTTGTAGCGCCCGTAGAGATAAGCGGCAGTGGGGTGTGGTTCGAAGGGCTGGTGCAGCAGTTTCATCTTGGCTTGGGCCAGCGTGCGTCCGCCTTTGCGCCGGTTGCACTGGGGACAGGCAGCCACCAGGTTCTCCCACGAGTGCTCTCCTCTCCGGTAGCGCGGCACGATGTGGTCGAGCGTGAGTTGGCCTGACTCGCGGCCGCAGTATTGGCAGCGATAGCCGTCGCGGCGCAGGATCTCGCGCTTGCACAGCCGCACGCGAGGCCGAGGGCGGCTTACCATGTAGATCAGCCGAATGACGGAGGGACGCTCGTAGGCGCGGGAGATGGTGCGAATCACGCCCCGGCCGTTTTCCAACACCGTGGCTTTATCCGCCAGGATCAACCCCATGGCCCGTTTGGTAGAGCAGACGTTGATCGGTTCGTAATTGCCGTTAAGAACTAGGACGGGCTCGTTCATCGATCGTCACCTTTGGACGACTTTGCGACGATGCTCCAATGTGTCCGGCGGGAAGTATAACACACCTGAAAAAAGTCGTCAAAGCTCCGTTTTCCGCAGGTGGGCCAGCTTTCGGTAGGTGACCGCTTCGTAGTAGGCCATCAGGGCGCACAGCCATAACCCGTGCAGCCTGTCCCGCATTCCCTTGAGCGTCACGAACCGCCACCAAAAGTGGCGCAGGGCCTGCGAGTAGGGCGTGTAAAAGCGCGGCTGGACGCCTTCTTGCAGGAGCCGCTGGGCGGCAAAGTCGGTGTACCCTTGCTGCCGCGCGATAAAGTCCGGCAGGTCGACATAATTGTAGTGGATGAGGGGATGCTCCAGCTTGCCCTCGGGCCCATCCGCCACGACGATCTCGTGTACCGGGCGCTCCCAGTACGTGCGCCCCTGCAGAAGCAGGCGCGGTTGGTAGTCGGGATACCACCCGCCTCCCAGCGTGAGGCGGCCAAAGATATAGTTGTAGCGCGGCACCCACCACAGCACCTTGTCGCGCTGGCTTGCTGTCACCGCGTGGATCTCTTGCGCCAGCTCCACGGTGCAGCGCTCGTCGGCGTCGACGAAGAATATCCATTCCGCTTCCACCTGTGCCATCGCAGCGTTGTGGAACTGGGCAAAGTTCTCAAAGGCGTGTTGGACGACGCGCGCGTCGGCCTCTTGGGCCAGTTCCGCCGTCCGGTCTGTGGTGCGGGAATCGAGGAAAACGACCCGTTCGTCCGCCCACGCCAGGCTCTTTAGGCAATCTGCGATGCCGTGCGCCTCGTCACGCGCGGGCACGATGGCGGTCACCTTCAAGCGGCTTCCTCCCAGGCCTGGAGGATCTGATGACACGCCTCGGTCATTTCGGAAGGCGCGTTGCGCAGGCGGTGCTGCATCCCGATGCGGACCAGCAGTCGGGCCAGGCGGCGCTTGAGCGGGCCGTGATGGCGCGCATAGAGTGTGGCCCGGCTCTTCCACAGGTTGGCGAAGGAGGCGGCCTGAACCTGCCCGCTCGACTGGCCGGCGTGGTGGATCACGTGGGCAGCCGGGGCGCACAGCGCCCGCCAGCCCTCCTCGCGCATGCGCCAGCACCAGTCGATCTCTTCGCAGT
>CAZKDJ010000226.1:0-6433 GCA_964551295.1 uncultured Anaerolineales bacterium
GCACCAATTCTACCGATTGAAATCGCCTAAACAGACCCTCCTTTCATCAGCCCAGGTCAGAACTATTCCCTGTCTCGGCATACGCAGCCCGGTATGCCTCGACCGTACGAACTGTCACTCCCTGCACCGCCGCCGCCGCCGCTTCTTCAGCGGTGATGACTTTACCCTCTACCAGCCAGGTCGTGATGGCTCTCAGCCCCTCGGCATCGCCATCTCGCAAGGAGATAACCCTTTGTCCATCCAACGTGACCCAAACGTGACCATTCTCGCTACTTGGTTGCAGCGCAAGTTGCGGCATCAACGCCTCCCACCATCAGAGATAGTTGGAGATAGTTTGCCATCAAACGGCCAATTTGTTAAGGAGCTACCAGCGATGTATCTGCGTGATTCAAATGACGCACTTTACTTCCCTACGGAGACGGAAAATCATTTATGAGGTTGTCCATTATTGGCTCTTTTCGATACGTTTGGTTGGTTCTTGCGTGTACGCACACGTTGGATAGTTGGCGCAGCCCCAGAACACGCCACGTTTTCCCTTGCGCTCCACGAGATCGCCGCCGCATTTGGGGCACGTGCCGACAACGACGGGCGCTTTCCACTTGCACTTGGGAAAGTTGGCGCACGCGCGGAAGCGACCATACTTGCCCTGGCGCAGCAGCACCGCGCCGCCACATTCGGGACACGTCTCGCCGGTTGGCGTGGCTCCGCCGCTGGCCTTGCGCTTGCTTGCAGGCACACTTATGGCCTGGATTTGGGCGGTCTCCCGCGCTTTATCCACCGCCTCGGAGAAGGGCGCGTAGAACGCACGCAGCGTCTCCACCCAGCCGCGCTCTCCGCGGGCGATACCATCGAGGTCGTCCTCCATCTGCGCGGTAAAGCCCACGGCGAACAGGTCTGGGAACTGGGCGACCAAAAAGTCGCATACCACAAAACCAAGTTCTGTGGCCAGTAGCGACTTTTTCTGGCGCTCGACATAGTCCCGCTGCAGGATGGTGCGCACGATGGCGGCGTAGGTGCTGGGCCGTCCGACGCCCTGTTTTTCCAGCTCCTTGATCAGGCTGGCCTCGGTAAAATGAGGCGGCGGCTTGGTAAAGTGCTGCTCGGGGTACAGGCCGTGTAGCACTAGCGGCTCTCCATTTTTGAGTGGTGGGAGCGTCTGGTCGGCGGCTCCCTCTTCATCCGTGGGCTTTTTGTCTCGCACCTCGTACACCTTCAGGAAACCGTCGAAGAGCAGTTCGCGTCCACTGGCGCGGAAGAGGTAGGGCAGATCTGCCCCGTCGCGCGCGGTAGCGACGTCCACCGTGGTCACGTTGTAGACCGCGGGCTTCATCTGGCTGGCGATAAAGCGCCGCCAAATCAGTTTGTACAGCTTGGCCTGATCGGATGTGAGATGAGGGCGCAACTCCTTTGGCGTGCGCTGGGACGATGTGGGTCGGATTGCCTCGTGGGCTTCCTGGGCCACTTTGGCCTTGGTTTTGTAGATGGGTGGCTTCTCCGGCAGATACTCCTCGCCCCAGAAGCGGGCGATGACCTGGCGTGCCTCCTGTTGAGCGGGCTCGGCCACGTGGGTCGAGTCGGTGCGCATGTAGGTGATCATGCCCACCGTACCCTCGTCGGGCAGGGCAACACCCTCGTAAAGCTGCTGGGCAATGCGCATCGTCTTGGCCGCGGGCCAGCCCAGCCGGTTAGCCCCATCCTGCTGCAGCGTGCTGGTGGTGTAGGGAGGGTAAGGGCGGCGGGTCTTGCGCCGCTTTTTGACCTTGAGCACACGCCAGTCGGCTCCCTCCAGCGCCTCGACCACGGTCAGCGCGTCGGCCTCGGTTTTGAGATCGGGCTTGTCTTTCCCAATGCGGAACAGGCGGGCGCGGAAGCGGTGTTCTTCGTCGTTTACCTTCGAAAGCTCCGCGTCCAGCGTCCAGTACTCCTGCGGCACGAACGCCTCGATTTCCCGGTCCCGCTCGATGACCAGCCGCAGCGCCACCGTCTGCACTCGCCCGGCAGAAAGCCCCTTGCGTCCGCGGATGGCCTTCCATAAAACTGGACTGACCTGGTAGCCGACCAGGCGATCCAGCACGCGGCGCGCCTGCTGGGCGTTCACCAGGTCCATATCCAGCTCGCCGGGGTCGGCGAGGGCTGCCCGGACGGCCTGCCGCGTGATCTCGTGGAAGGTGACCCGGCGCAGGGACTTGCCCTTGAGCGCAGCCTTGATCGCCTGGGTCACGTGCCAGGCGATGGCCTCTCCCTCGCGGTCGGGGTCGGTGGCCAGGATGACGGTAGCGGCATCCTGGGCGCCCTCCCGCAGGCGCGCGATGGTCTTGCGGGCGCCCTTGCGCTGATGGTAGGTGGGACGAAAGTTGTGCGCCACGTCCACGCCGAGCTGCTTGGGCGGTAGATCGCGCACGTGGCCCATCGAGGCCAGGACGCGGTAGCCGCGCCCTAGGAATCCGCGCAATGCCTTGGCCTTGGTGGGCGATTCGACGATGATCAGATCCATTTCACATCAATCTTACCGCAAAGGCGCAAAGGGCGCAAAAAAAATCGGACGAGGCTTGGCGCTCTTTGCGTCTTGGCGTGAAAATGGTGGTGGATGAGGTTAGTCGCCCACCGCAAACGCGCTATCGAAAAACGCCACCACTCGCCGCTCCCACTCCTCGGCGGCCACGTCCAGGTACCCGCCGTGCCACGCGCCAGGGACGATCCATAGGTCCTTGGGCTCTCCTGCCTGCGCCAGTTGCTCCTGCGGATGCGTCTCGCCGGTCTCTAGCTCGCCATAGATCAGCAGCAGCGGTCGCGGGCTGATGCGGTCGATGACGGAGATGGGGCTGACGTCGCGGGCGTTCACGCCTGTCTCCAGTCGGAAGCAGACGAGGATCGCCTGAAACATGATCGTCTCCCACAGCGAGTTGGTGCCTCCCGCGTTGGTGATGTCGGCGGCCAGGTCGTAAAAGCCGCCCTCGGCCACCACTGCCTCGACGCGCTCGTCCTCCGCCACGCCCAACGTGGCCGTTATCCCGCCTAGTGAATAGCCCAGCACCCCCACGTGCTCCACACCCGGCTGATCGAGTACCCAGGTTACCGCCTCCTCCAAGTCCTTGGCCTCGTAATAGCCCAGCGTGGTCTGCCCCTCGGGATGGGTGCAGGAGCGCATCTCGGTCATCAGTAACCCGTAGCCGTGGCGGGCCAGGATGATGCCTTCCCGCGGCATGCCATCTCGCCCGCCGCCCAGGCCCGGCAGCAGGATGATGACGACTCCGTTTTGGGGTGGGAGATACCAGGCTCGCAGCGTCATCCCGTCATGGGTGGGATAGGCGACATCCTGTGTGTCCTCAATCCCTATGTCATTCGGTGTGATGCCGGTATTGCCGCATCCAGGGTGGGTGAGGGCGTGGGCGTAAATCGCGCCGCTCACCACTGCGGTCCCGATGTAGGCCGTCAACAGCCCCGCGACGAGCGCCACTGCCGCGAATCGTATCAGGTGTATCCAGTACTGCCGATCGTGCTGCATGGTCGCATTGTATACCGAACGGACGAAATAATAAAGTCCTGGTTGTGCACGCCAAAGATTTGGTATAATATATACGGTGTGTTTCAGATGGGCTAGTTTCTATCGAGAACGAGCCCCTCGTGGGCGACGGGGCACAAGCCCCTATGCTACCGGATTTCCCGACAGAAACGGGCTAGAGAGACCTATGAACCAGGAGGGATAAAATGTCGGATCGACGTTTGTCTAACAAGCATCTGTGTTTCGTACGCGCGGGATTGGCCGTTGCCCTGTTAATCACGCTTTCTTTCGAGGTGGGATGGCCGCAGGCGGCGCGTGCGACCTCTGGTGGGCGGGTTCCTGCGACCGGTCTGCACGAGATGAACCTCGCGCCCGATGGCCTTGCGGAGAGGGCGTGGCAGGCCATCCTCGAACGGGGCGAGATGTCCGGTTCTGTCGCGGCGACCACGCACTACAGTGAGCTCAAGCTCAAACCGCCTTCTCCCTCGAGCGCTGGGAACCGCTTTGGCGCTGCCGTGGCCTTGAGCGGCGACACCCTCGCGGTCGGGGCGTGCGATGATGATGTGAACGGCAACAATTCTGGCTCGGTGTATGTGTTCGAGCGCAGCGGTAGCAGTTGGTCACAGCAGGCCAGTCTCGCCCCCGATGATGGGGACAGCGAGGACCGCTTTGGCCGTGCCGTGGCCTTGAGCGGCGACACGCTGGTGGTCGGGGTTTATTATGATGAGGACCCCAACGGTGACCACGCCGGTTCGGTCTACGTGTTCGAGAGGGGGAGCGGGTGGGCCGGCGGCGGCGCCAACCAGGCGGCCAAGCTCGCCCCCGACGACGGGGATAGTGGTGACTACTTTGGCTACGCGGTGGCCTTGAGCGGCGACACCCTCGTGGTCGGGGCATATTATGATGATGACGCTGCTGGAAATGCAGGCGCAGCCTACGTCTTTGTGCGCCTCTACTACGACACCTACCTGCCGCTGGTGTTGCGGGCTTTTGACCAGTAATCGTGAGCTTGCTGCTTTTGCGGCAAACAGTCAGAAAACCCATTCGACCGGCAGCGCGGGCGACGTGTAGAACGAGACGATCATCGTGGGAGGAGGGTAAAGGACTGGTCTTCTATTTCAGAAAAAAGGCGGTCTAGGTCGTCGTAATGATCGTATAGGAGTATCTCTTGCGAGATTCCACGCAGTGTCTCCGATGTGTCGGAACCCGTCTGCGCAATTGTCACGATTGGGATGCGCTGGGCAAAGGCATAGCCTGCCTCGATGCCTACGCCGACGCCCTTTTCCGTGAGATCGACGATCACGACGTCGCAGGCGTCGATCTCGCGGAACGTCCGCTGCATCAACGTGCCGGGGTCGAGCTGCACCTCGCCCCACTTTTCGAGGTCGCGGGTGATGCAAGTGGTCTCGAACCCCAGCCTCTCTAGCATGGACGAGATGCCCTCGATACGCTCTCTGTTGCTGTGATCCGCGTGGTATTTGATCGCAATATAAGCTCTCATGTCTAGCGTTGCCTGGGGGACGCCGGAGCGTGCCGAGTTGTGATCCTCCAAACAGCCAAGCCGACTTCCGGCGAGCGAAAGTCGGCTCTTGTAACTGTATATCGTGAAGGGCATCAAGGCGAGAAACGGTCATCTCGCTTATGCAAAGACGCAGTTGTCTAGGCGGCAATGAGTATGCCAGCCCAACGGTCCAGGCTGTCGTGAAAGCCGTGTGTTCAGAATTGTGCTACGGCGACCTGTTGATGCCCAGCGGTCTTATAGTTCGAACTTTGGCTCGGCTGAGATGCCTTCATCCTTGGCGCGCACGACCAAAAAGACCCACAGCAATACGGCTACGATGATGGGGATGATCCCGGCGCAGACGCCCAGCACGATATATAGAAAATTCGGATAGTCAGGATCCTGGAGCCCGCCACCAATGCCTACTCCACAGCATGCTACGGCGAGGCAGAGACACACGACAGACCCGACGATGGAGATGATCATGCCAGTCTTCTTGTCCATTAGGTTGCTCCTTTTCAAATTGGTTATCGATGGATATATTTTGCCTACGGGAAAATGCGCGATGGCAATCTGCGCTGGGAAAATTATACAGGAAATGAGAAAATAGTGCAAAATCCCGCTAGGATGCTTGCTCGGCCCTTTGGCGCATACGTTGTGCCAGTCTGGCCAGCAGGATGCCAAACTCGTATAGTATGATAAATGGACCCATAATCAACAACATGTTGAGGATGTCGGGGGTAGGGGTGATCATGGCGGCCCCGATGGCTGCGCCGACGATGACCAAGCGCCGTGCTTTGGTAAATCCTCCGGGAGAGACGATGCCCAGCCGGGCCAGGATGAACATCACCAGGGGGGTTTCAAAGATCAGGCCTGTCCAGAGCATGATATTGCTGACAAAACCTATATACTTCTCTGCACTGTAATTTGGCGGAAACATGTCTGCCAGAAAGCCACCGAGAAAGTTCAGCGCATTTGGGAGAGCTACGAGGGCGGCAAAAGCGGCTCCAGCGGCAAAGCTCAAAGAGGCGAAAGGGATGCCAACGACGAGATAGCGACGTTCGCCGGGCATCAGTCCAGGTCGCAGATACTGGAATAGTTCGTACAAAATAACCGGCATGGCGATTACGAAACCGAGCACGAGGGCCACCTTGAAGAATACAACGGTGGATTCGGTCGGTGCGATGGCTTGGAGTTCAATCCCGGCGTTTTCCGCCTGGGAGACCAGCAGGTTAAGTGCGGGCTCGGCGACGGCTATGGCGGCAAGCGTGCCGACGAGTAACGCGATAACGGCTACCGTGAGCCGTTTGCGCAGCTCATCCAGGTGCTCGAGTAGCGCCATCTCGCCTTGATTGTTTTTTCTGGTCGGCTTCTTTGTCTTTTGGTTTTTGATATTTGTGTTTATTGTGTTGTAGTTATAGTGTGTTTAT